>NZ_JAPVYV010000004.1:0-135723 GCF_041432055.1 Streptococcus sp. 27098_8_186 | reverse complement strand
GATCAAACATCGGCTCTCTTCTTATAGGGATATGGTATAATATAGCTAGTTTAATAAAGGAAAGAGGCAGTATATGTCAAAATTTAAACGCATGCACTTAGTTGTGCTGGATTCAGTTGGGATCGGTGCTGCACCAGATGCCAATAACTTTGTCAATGCAGGTGTTCCAGATGGAGCATCTGATACTTTGGGCCACATCTCTAAAACCGTCGGCTTGAATGTACCAAACATGGCCAAAATCGGTCTTGGAAATATTCCTCGTGAAGTACCATTGAAGACGGTGCCAGCTGAAAGCAACCCAACTGGGTATGCGACAAAATTGCAAGAAGTCTCTCTTGGGAAAGACACCATGACTGGTCACTGGGAAATCATGGGGCTCAACATTACAGAACCTTTTGATACCTTCTGGAATGGATTCCCAGAAGAAATTATTACAAAGATTGAAGAATTCTCAGGACGTAAGGTCATTCGTGAAGCTAACAAGCCTTATTCTGGTACAGCAGTCATCGATGACTTTGGACCACGTCAAATGGAAACTGGTGAGTTGATTATTTATACATCAGCAGACCCTGTGCTTCAAATCGCGGCTCACGAAGACATTATTCCTTTGGATGAACTCTACCGTATCTGTGAATATGCTCGTTCTATCACTTTGGAACGTCCAGCTCTTCTAGGCCGTATCATTGCGCGTCCTTATGTTGGGGAACCTGGAAACTTCACACGTACAGCCAACCGTCGTGACTTGGCTGTTTCACCATTTGCGCCAACTGTTTTGGATAAGTTGAACGAAGCGGGTATCGATACTTATGCAGTTGGTAAGATCAACGATATTTTCAACGGAGCTGGTATCAACCACGATATGGGACACAACAAATCAAATAGCCACGGTATGGATACCTTGATTAAGACCATGGGACTTCCTGAGTTCCAAGAAGGGTTCTCATTTACCAACTTGGTAGACTTTGATGCTCTTTACGGTCACCGTCGCAATGCTCACGGCTACCGCGATTGCTTGCATGAGTTTGACGAACGCTTGCCAGAAATCATTGCAGCTATGCGTGAAGATGACCTCTTGATGATCACGGCAGACCACGGGAATGACCCAACCTACGCTGGTACAGACCATACGCGTGAATACATCCCATTCTTGGCTTATAGCCCATCCTTCAAGGGCAATGGTGTGATTCCAGTCGGACATTTCTCTGATATCTCTGCGACAATTGCAGAGAACTTTGGTGTTGAAAAAGCCATGATCGGTGAAAGCTTCTTAGACAAGTTGAACTAAGATGACACGCTTCGCTCTCCTCGTAAGAGGGATCAATGTTGGCGGGAAAAACAAGGTCGTGATGGCAGAACTTCGAGAGGAGCTTCAAACGATCGGGCTGGATGGGGTAGAGACCTACATCAATAGTGGCAATATCTTCTTTGAATCTGCTGCTTCTAAAGCAGAATTGGTAGATTTGCTGGGACATTTCTTTTGTGATCACTACCCCTTTATCCAGTCTTTTTCTCTCTTTTCAGCTGAGGACTATGCGCAAGAACTCGCTGCTCTACCAGGATGGTGGCAGGAGGATCTGGCCCGCAAGGATGTTCTCTTTTACACAGAAGGCCTCAATCAGGATGCTGTCTGGGAGCTGGTCTCCTCTTTTTCGCTCGGTGATGAAATCATTCATCGTGGGAATCTAGGGATCTACTGGGGCAAATACTCAGAAGAGACCTATACAAAGACAACTTACCACAGACAAGTCCTCAAGATGCCGGATTACCGTCTGTTGACCATTCGCAATGCCAATACATTTGACAAAATTGGCCAATTTTTAAGGAAATCATAAAGGAGATATGCAATGACATTATTAGCAAAAATCAATGAAACAGCTGCTTTTTTGAAAGGCAAAGGAATGGAAGCACCTGAGTTTGGCTTGATCCTTGGATCAGGTCTTGGGGAACTGGCTGAAGAAATCGAAAATCCTGTCGTAGTAGACTACTCTGAAATTCCAAACTGGGGTCGTTCAACGGTTGTCGGACATGCTGGTAAATTGGTCTATGGTGAGCTTGCTGGACGCAAGGTTTTGGCCCTTCAAGGACGTTTCCATTTTTACGAAGGAAACCCACTAGAAGTGGTGACTTTCCCAGTTCGTGTCATGAAAGTTTTGGGCTGTGAAGGGGTTCTTGTTACCAACGCTGCTGGTGGTATTGGCTTTGGTCCTGGTACTTTGATGGCTATCACAGACCACATTAACATGACTGGTCAAAACCCATTGATTGGTGAAAACTTGGATGACTTTGGTCCACGCTTCCCAGATATGTCGAAAGCCTACACTCCAGAATATCGCGAGACAGCTCATAAAGTGGCTGACAAATTGGGTATCAAGTTGGATGATGGGGTTTATATCGGTGTGACTGGTCCTACCTACGAAACTCCAGCTGAAATCCGTGCTTATAAGACACTTGGAGCAGATGCTGTCGGTATGTCAACTGTTCCTGAAGTCATCGTTGCAGCGCATTCTGGCTTGAAGGTTCTTGGTATTTCATGTATTACCAACTTTGCGGCTGGTTTCCAAGAAGAGCTCAACCACGAAGAAGTAGTAGAAGTGACAGAGCGTGTCAAAGACGACTTCAAAGGTTTGCTTAAAGCGATCCTTGCTGAACTCTAATCCAATGAAAGCACGACTCCAAAGTCTGCCCTACGGGCTGAGGTTGCTTCTAGCCACCTTATCATTAGGGATCGGGACGGGTCTGGTCGGAATTGCCTGTCATTATCTACTAGAAGGTGTGCAAGGGCTGGCATTTGGCCAAGCTTCGTCGGATTTACTCCAGCAATTCCAAGAAGCTGGAGGTCTCCGTAGATTTCTGGTCTTGAGTGTGACTGGGTGCTTGGCAGCTGGCTTCTGGTATGTCCTGCAAAGGCGTTATAAGATCCTGTCTATTCGTCAGCAAATTGACTTAGCTGGAGACAGGGATCCAGCGCCCTTAGCCCACCTCCTTCATGCAGGGATGCAGGTGGCGATTGTCGGAGCAGGCGCATCGGTCGGAAAAGAAGGAGCCCCACGTGAGGTCGGGGCTCTTCTAGCTGGTCGCTTGGCGAAGGGATTCTCACTAGCTCTTAAAGAGCGAAAAGTCTTGATCGCCTGTGGGGCTGGAGCTGGTTTAGCTGCGGTCTATCAGGTCCCCTTTGCCAGTAGCTTGTTCGTCTTTGAGACCTTAGGGCTCGCCTACAGTTGGCAGAACTTTCTACTGGTTTTGACCAGTACTTATCTGGCCACCTGGGTCGCTCAGCCCATCGTCGGTCAGAAAGTCATGTATCACCTGTCCGCAGGCTCATGGTCGGCTAGCAGTTTCTTACAGGCTATTGTGATTGCTTTCTTGGTCACTCCCTTGGCTCTGGTCTTTGCTTTCCTCGCCAAGCGGGCTAGTCACAAACGGCGGAAGGACGGGACGATTCTTTGGGCTCTTCCTCTAGCCTTTCTAGTGCTGGGGAGCCTAGTAGCCTTTTTCCCTATCTTTATGGGAAATGGCCAGGTACTAGCGCAAGCCCTCTTGTCTAGTCAGCCGATTCCTTATCTTCCACTGAGTCTTGCAGTGAAGGAGCTTCTGGTTTATCTCCTCTTACGCAATGGTGCTTATGGGGGTACCTTGACACCATCATTTGCCCTTGGGATTGGTTCTGGCTACCTAGTGACCTTGCTTTTGACAGTCCTTGGGATTCATCTGGATCCTGCTCTAGGGATGTTACTTGGAGCGACCGTCTTTTTAGGGACGACCCTAGAAGCTCCTCTGACAGCCATTGCCCTGAGCCTTGGATTTACAGGCCAAACTTGGAATTTGACTATTCCGCTTGTACTTGCGGCTGGTCTGTCTTATGTGATTCGAAAGAGATGGGAGAAGAAATGATGAAGGTACATTTTGTACTGCATGAAACTTTTGAAGTGCCGGGTGCTTATCTAAAATGGGCACAGGAGCGTGGCCATCAAGTGACCACGACCAAAGTCTATGAGAATGAAGCCTTACCAGAGACAGTGGATGAGATCGACTTTTTGATTGTCATGGGAGGTCCTCAATCGCCAGATGAAGATCGAGAAGCTTTTCCATACTACGATCCTCAGGCAGAGATTGAGCTGATTCAAAAGGCCATGAAGGCTGATCGTTATATTGTTGGGGTCTGTCTGGGTGCCCAGCTCTTGTCTGTTGCCTATGGAGCGAAGTATGAGCACAGTCCGGAACGTGAGATTGGGGTTTATCCTGTGACCTTGACGCTTGAAGGACTCACAGATCCGCATGTTGGTGATTTTGGAGAAACGTTTGAAACCGGCCACTGGCATGGCGATATGCCAGGAGTGACAGAAGATGCTGTTGTTCTTGCAACCAGTCAAGGGTGCCCACGTCAGATTATTCGCTTCAGTCCTAAACACTATGCCTTCCAAGCCCACTTGGAATTTGATCCAGAAGCAGTCAATCTCTTGATTGCTGCAGACGGTGAAGTTGTTTTGGAAGAACAAAGTCAAAACCTGACCTTTGTTCAAGAACCTGAAGCCATTCGTGTTTACGATTATCGAGAAATGAATGCTAAACTCTATGCATTTTTGGACTCATTAACAAAATAAAAAATGAAAGGAAGGGCAGTTTGGGTTTGAATTGAACCCGGAATCGCCACGACTTTCAAAACCAAATAATAATTGAACCCGCCCTAAAAGCTGTGTGAAAAAGATCGATTGACTTGCAAGTCCAGTACTTGCTGCGTCCATCCCCTATTTTCACTGTGCTTTTTACGGGCTTGGTATCTTATAGAAAGGTAGAGCATGTGTTCTGATTTGAACACGAGCGGAAAGCTCTCCTAATTACTCAATAAAAAAAGAAAGGATGGGTTTACCGTATTCGCTGAACTGAATACGGGCGGAGAACTGTGTAAAAAAGATAAACTGTCTAGCATCTGCGATGCGTCGTCAGTTTCCTATTTTTACTTTGTTCTCTGTCGCCTGTTCTGTATATAAAAAATGAAAGGAAGGGTAGTTCGGGTTTGAAACTGAACCCGGGCTAGAGGCTGTGTAAAAAAGATAAATCCTCCTAGATGCGATGCATCTTTGTCGGATTTCCTATTTTTACTTTGCCTCTTTAACGCCCTTGGTATCTTATATTATGTCTATCCATATTGCTGCTAAGCAGGGTGAAATTGCTGATAAAATTCTTCTTCCTGGGGATCCTCTTCGTGCGAAATTTATTGCTGAGAATTTCCTTGAAGACGCTGTTTGCTTCAACGAAGTCCGTAACATGTTTGGTTACACAGGGACTTACAAGGGTCACCGTGTTTCTGTCATGGGTACTGGGATGGGGATGCCATCCATCTCTATTTATGCGCGTGAGTTGATTGTCGACTACGGCGTGAAGAAATTGATCCGTGTGGGAACGGCTGGTTCTTTGAACGAGGATGTGCATGTTCGTGAATTGGTCTTGGCGCAAGCTGCTGCAACCAACTCAAACATTATCCGCAACGACTGGCCTCAATACGATTTTCCTCAAATCGCTAGCTTTGATCTTTTAGACAAGGCTTACCACATTGCCAAAGGCCTTGGCATGACGACACATGTTGGTAATGTCTTGTCATCAGATGTCTTCTATTCAAACTATGGTGAAAAGAATATTGAGCTTGGTAAGTGGGGTGTGAAAGCTGTAGAAATGGAAGCAGCAGCTCTCTATTATCTTGCTGCTCAACACCATGTTGATGCGCTTGCGATCATGACCATTTCAGACAGTTTGGTCAATCCAGATGAGGACACAACTGCTGAAGAACGCCAAACTACTTTCACAGACATGATGAAAGTTGGTCTTGAGACCTTGATTGCAGACTAATGGCAAAATTCCTTCATGATGAATGGCTCTACGATCTCCAAAATTATCACTACAGCCGGGCTCTGCGCTCTATCAAGCAGCAGGAAGAAGTACCGGATTTGTTGGTGAGCTTACTGCAGTTAATGGCGGAGCGTCGTGAGCTTAATATCCAACCCGTCATGAATCAAAAGTTGAGAACCGAGTTGCTAGAGGCGACTGGTTTTCAGCTTTTTTGGCATGAAGATCCAGCAGATGAGCAGTTGGCCAACTACCTTTATGACTTAGAGGCGAAGTTGAGAAATGAACAGATTATAGACTTTGTTCGTGCCGTTAGCCCAGCCATCTATCGGATCTTTATGCGATTGATTCAGTTGAAAATTCCTGATATTACCAACTATATCCATAACTCCAAAGAATCGAGTTATGACCGTTGGAAGTTTGAGAGCCTGCATGCGTCCGACAACTCTATCCTGCAGCAATTCCACAGCGAAAGTGTGGTCAATTCGTCCAGTTTGACGGAGTTGATTGTGCAGTTGGATTTGCCAGATAGCGTCAAAGTTGCGACCCAACAATTGCGGGAGTTAGAAAAATCCGTTCGCAATCCCTTGGCACACTTGATCAAGCCTTTTGATGAAGAAGAGCTCCATCGGACGACGGGTTTCTCTTCTCAAGATTTTATGAAAAATTTGATTGACCTTGCAAGCTACACAGGTATCCATTATGATCAAGCTAACTTTTATTTTGATCAGGCCAATGCTGTCATGGAAGAGCTACTAAAGGAGAAGTAGATGGATAAGATTGCTCAACTACAGGAGATGATTGATCAGAGTCATCGGATCGTGTTTTTCGGTGGGGCAGGAGTTTCCACGGAGTCAAATATTCCAGATTTTCGAAGTTCAGACGGTGTCTATAGTGTTCAGGTAGGGCGGCATTTGACAGCTGAACAATTGGTCTCCCATACCATGTTTGAGCGTTATCCTGAGGACTTTTTCGTCTTTTATAAGAAGTACTTGCTATACCCAGATGCCAAGCCCAATGCAGCCCATCGGTATCTGGCTCGGCTTGAAGAGACCGGTAAGCTCAAGGCAGTGGTGACACAAAATATCGATAGTCTGCATGAAATGGCTGGTTCTAAAAAGGCCCTTAAGCTCCATGGCAGTGCCGATCGCAATTACTGTACGGGTTGCCAGCGATTTTATGATTTGGAGGCCTTTCTAGCTTTAGAAGGCCCGGTTCCACATTGCCTGAACTGTGGCAAGGTGGTCAAGCCTGATGTGACCCTCTACGAGGAGCCTCTTGATATGGAGGTCTTTAGCCAAGCAGCCCAAGCCATCCAAGAGGCTGATCTCCTGATTATCGGTGGAACCTCTCTCGTGGTCTACCCAGCAGCTAGCTTGATCCAGTATTTCCGAGGGAAGAAGCTGGTTGTCATCAATAAAACCAGTATCCCACAAGACAAGCAAGCAGACCTGGTTATCGAAGGAAAGATTGGGGAAGTATTTTCACAATTAAGACAATAAAAAATATCTGAGTGAACATGAGACACTCAGATATTTTTTATTTATCAAACTTCACTTCCTCAAGCAAGTATTCGATGAATTTTTCTCCCATTTTTGAGAGGGCTGTTTTTTCATGTTTGATGTAGACCAGCTCGATTGGATCTTCGATATCAAGGGGAATGGAGACGATGTTATTTCCGTTGAGATTGCTGTTGAGGATCCCGGTCGCAATGGTGTAGCCATCCAGACCAATCAAGAGATTAAAGAGGGTAGCCCGGTCACTGACGACGATGGATTTCTTATGATGCTCTTGAGAGAGGATCTCTTCTGAGAAGTAGAAGGAGTTGTGGGTCCCTTGGTCATAGCTAAGGTATGGGAAATCTTCCAGATCTGACAAGTGAACGATCTCTTTCTTGGCAAGAGGATTGGTCTTGCTGACAAAGATATGAGGTTGCGCTGTAAAGAGGTGGGTGGCAATCAGGTGATTATCATCTAGCATCTTAGAGAGGACATCGCGGTTGTAGCTATTCAAAAAGAGTACGCCAACTTCGCTTCGGAAGTTCTTGACGTCATCGATGATCTCCCAAGTCCGCGTCTCCCGTAGGAAGAGCTCGTATTTTTCCATGTCGCTTTTCTTGAGGAGAGAAACGAAGGCCTCAACAACGAAGGCATAGTGCTGTGAAGAGACGCTGAAAAGCTCACGAGAGCCCACAGGATTTTTATAGCGTTCGGACAAGAGGTCGATCTGCTCCACCACCTGGCGGGCATAAGAGAGGAACTCCATCCCATCGCGAGTCAAAGTGATCCCTTTAGGATTCCGGATAAAGATTTCAATCCCCATTTCATTTTCCAAGTCCTTAACGGCATTGGAAAGGCTAGGTTGGGTGATGAAGAGTTGTTTTGCGGCTTCATTCATAGAGCCGGTTTCGACGATTTTGATAATGTATTGTAATTGTTGTATTCTCATGCTTTTATTTTAACATAAAAGAGCGCGTTTTTCCCGTAAAATGTGGTCTTTCAAGGACTGTATCAGAGAATAAGACAGGCTGAGGGAGGTAATAGGAAGTAGGCTAGATCAGATATTTAAAAAATAGAAAATTGGAAACAAAATCTCCATCTGGGGACTGATTTTGATGGAAAAATACAGTTTTGCCTTGCTTAAGGGGTGAGCTGATTGATAGAATGGTAAAAAATTGATTGAGGAGATCTTATGAAAAAACTCGTTTCCTGGTATAAGAAAAAGGATAAGGAATTGGAAAGCCATTTCACAGCCGGTCTGTTGCAGATCAATTTTGTGACCAATGCTTTGATTCTATTGGCCTTTTACATTTATTTTGTTGTTAGTGAGTCGTTCTATGCAATAAAGGATCCATTCATTCAATTTAGTGTTTGGGCTATCATTGCCTTCACGATGGAGATCTTACCCTACGGTCTAACCATTGCCCTCTTTGTTCCCAATATTTTTGTCATCATTTATGGGATCGGCCGGTGGTCTAGCCTCCAATTCAAAGAAGCAGAGGAAGAAACTCTCAAAGATCCGGATTTGTTTGAAGATAGAGGGCCAAAGGAAGGAAAAGGGACAAGAGAAGATGACGCATCTCTTATGAAGGAAAAGCAAGAATCACCTAGTCCTAAGCCTGTCAAAAAGAAAAAGCAACAGCCTACAAGTGTTCTTTGGTTTGGTCTCTTTGGTTGCTTTCTCGAAGCGATTTTCATTTTCATCGTCAAGGATATGACTTTTTACGATTGGAGTGAGAGTTTGATCAATTCTCAGAAGCATGCTCTGATCTGGTCTGGCGCCTATCCGACCTTCTTCACACTGGCAGCTCTTACTTTACTTGCCTTGATTATCTATTCCTACCGGGATGCGAACTCACTTTCGCCGTTAGCAAATATCTTCTGCATCAGTGGCATTCTAGGTGGAGTGGTTCTTCTCTTAGTTTTTGATAATCAACTGCAGGTAGCAAGTTTTCACACCTTTTTCTTACTGATCTATTCCATCCATCTCTTATGGGTTCGCATCAAGGAGTGGCAGGAAGATCGAACAGAGATAAGCTATGAGAATCATCTGCTTCAATGGCTCCATCAGCTCTTAAACAAGTCGCGCAACTGGCCATGGCTAGCGGTCCTTGTCGCTTTTCCAACCCTTGCCTTTGTTGTCCTTGTTCTCATGCTCTTTGGGCAGCAGCCGGATTCCATGATCGAGGCCTGGACCAATACAGCTGACTGGGCTTTCTCACAAAAGATCCCTCCTCAGAATCTTATCATTGATGAGCACTATCTCTGTACGGTTGCGGCTGGTGGGCATGAAAATGTTGTCAAGCCCCAGCGGATGGGAATCCGCCACGGACATCCGGTTGTCGTCAATCGCCAGCTCTGTATCGCCAATGCCTTTGAGCAGGTGTTAGAAGAAAAGACGCCACGATTCCATCGCTTCTTGCGTCGCAATTATGACCGCTATGGCTATCCTTTTGCCAAACATATCAAGAAAAAATGGGCTATGGATGTCATTTACTATCTGATGAAGCCCCTGGAATGGATCTTCTTGTTGGTTCTCTACTTGGTCGATCGCAAGCCTGAAAACCGAATCGCCATGCAATACATCAAACCGATCCCAGAAGATTTTGACCCCCGTAAAGTTTCCTGAGTTTCTGATTTTACTTGACAAGCGAGAAGGAGCGCGATATAATGAGGAAAATTTAACCTTTAAGAGGTCCAGAGAGGCCTGCAAGGAAAGACAGAAAAAAGATCAGTAGACTGTGTCTAGCTGATGATTTGTAGGCCTTGCTTTTGCGAGGTCTTTTTTGCTGATAGAAAGAAGAGGAAATCAATGGTCAGTGACAGTTGTAAAAAACGCTTTGGCAAAATCATGATGGAGGAGATGGAGCTGGTCGCGCAAGAAGAGATCGCCCCGCGCATCTATTCTATGATCTTGAAGGGGGAAATGGTGGCGCAGATGCTTCCAGGTCAATTCCTTCATATCCGCGTCCCTGATGGGTCTAAGCTCCTTCGCCGTCCGATTTCAATTTCTGAGATTGATCCTGAGACACAGACGTGTCGCTTGATCTACCGCATTGAAGGTGGGGGGACAGCTATCTTTTCTCAATTGCCAGTCGGTAGCAAACTCAGCGTCATGGGGCCACAGGGAAATGGCTTTGATCTCACCAAACTCGGCCAAGGTCAGAAAGCCTTGATCATTGGTGGCGGGATCGGTGTTCCTCCTTTGGTCCAAGTGGCCAAACAACTCCATGAGCATGGGGTAGAAGTTGAAGTGGTTGTTGGCTTTGCGACCAAAGAAGCCGTTATTTTGGAAGAAGAGCTTTCTCAGGTTGCTCATGTCACTGTAACGACAGACGATGGGACTTATGGCACTAAGGGCTATGTCTCTACGGTCGTTGAACAGATGGACCAGGAGTTTGACGCTATCTATTCTTGTGGAGCACCAGGCATGCTCAAATATGTCAATACCAAATTCCATGATCATCCCCGCGCTTACATTTCTATGGAATCGCGTATGGCTTGTGGGATGGGGGCTTGCTACGCCTGTGTAGTGCATCTGGAAAATGAAAGCCAAGTAGCTAATAAGCGCGTGTGTGAAGACGGACCGGTCTTTGAAACCGGTACGATTGTGATGTAGGAGGACCTTATGACAGCAAATCGACTAGCCGTATCCTTACCTGGTTTAGACTTGAAAAACCCCATCATCCCGGCATCTGGCTGTTTTGGCTTTGGTCAGGAATATGCCAAATACTATGACTTAGACCTACTTGGATCCATCATGATCAAGGCAACAACTGCTGAGGCTCGTTTTGGAAATCCGACGCCCCGTGTCGCTGAGACTCCTGCAGGCATGCTCAATGCCATTGGCCTCCAAAATCCAGGTGTAGACGTGGTTCTGGCGGAAAAACTTCCTTGGTTGGCCCAACATTATCCGGAGCTACCGATTATTGCCAACGTAGCTGGCTTCTCCAACGAAGAGTATGCAACGGTATCTAGGAAGATCTCGCAAGCGCCAAATGTCAAAGCGATTGAGCTCAATATCTCTTGTCCAAATGTAGACCATGGGAACAATGGTCTCTTAATCGGGCAGGTTCCTGAGTTGGCCTATGCGGCTGTGAAAGCAGCGGTAGAAGCATCCTCAGTCCCTGTCTATGTCAAGTTAACGCCTAGTGTGGCAGACATCACGCAGGTCGCAAGAGCAGCAGAGGATGCAGGAGCGACCGGCTTAACCATGATCAATACCTTGGTCGGGATGCGCTTTGACCTCAAGACTGGTAAGCCCATCATTGCCAATGGAACCGGAGGCATGTCGGGTCCAGCCGTTTTCCCAGTTGCATTAAAACTCATCCGCCAGGTTGCTCAATCCACTAAACTTCCGATTATCGGAATGGGAGGCGTGGATTCAGCAGAAGCAGCTATTGAAATGATGATTGCAGGAGCCTCTGCGATTGGAGTTGGAACCGCTAATTTTACCGATCCTTATGCTTGTCCAACCATCATCGAAGATCTGCCACAAGTCATGGATCACTATGGGATTGATACCCTTGAGAACTTCCGAAAACATGTACGGGAAAATCTACTTTAAAGATCATCAAGACAACAAAAAATGCCTGTTGGCAACAACCCCAACAGGCTACTGAGTAAGTAACAACTTTAAACAACCCTTACTCAGCATATTAAGTATTTTACAGGAAAAAAGATTATCTGTCAAGTTTTTTTTTCATAATTTAGAACTCATTCTAATAAAATTAAAAAAAGACGGATTGAATCCGAATGTTTTGCGATTATTTCTTGACTTTTCTTTAATATCGTACTACAATGTAGAAAAACCTTTAAAGTAGTCCAGAGAGGCTCCTAAGGTCTAGACGGTGAATCATGGTAGTTGTTCTTACCTAATTTTCGTGTAACCTTGCCTCGGGCAAGGTTTTTTTGTGAACAAAATGATCAATCATAAAAAGGAGTAATCCATGCGTGAAGAACGTCCTATTATCGCCCTTGACTTCCCAGCTTTCGAGGATGTCAAACACTTTTTAGAGCATTTTCCAGAAGACGAAAAATTATTTGTAAAAATCGGAATGGAATTTTTCTATGCAGTTGGTCCTGAAATTGTACATTATCTCAAAGGGCTTGGGCACAGCATTTTCCTTGATTTAAAATTACATGATATTCCAAATACAGTCAAATCAGCCATGTCTGTACTCGGTACCTTCGGAGTAGATATGGTGACGGTACATGCAGCTGGTGGTGTAGAGATGATGCGCGAAGCCAAGGCAGCTCTTGGTGAAGGAGCTAAATTGGTAGCCGTGACCCAGCTGACTTCTACCAGTGAAGAAGACATGCGTGATTGCCAAAACATCCAAACAACGGTCCAAGAATCAGTAGTCAATTATGCTCGCAAGGCCCAAGAAGCTGGCTTGGACGGGGTTGTCTGCTCAGCTCATGAAGTGGCCTTGATCAAGGATGCCACTTCATCAGATTTTGTCTGTGTGACACCAGGGATTCGTCCAGCTGGAGCTGAAATCGGTGACCAAAAACGGGTCATGACGCCACAAGAAGCTCATAAAATCGGCTCTGACTATATTGTCGTTGGACGTCCAATCATCCAAGCAGAAAACCCATGGGACGCTTACCATGAAATTAAGAGACAGTGGAATAGTTAAGAACGTCTAAGAAGCTGTGCTTCAAGACGTTCTACGGGAAGACCGATAGGGCCTTCCCTATAAACTATTCACTAACTTAGTTGAAAGAAAATTATCGTTTCTTTCAACTAAGTGTCGGAACTTAAAAAGTCCATGGGACCTTCCCTAACGCATTCACTAGATTTAGAGGATAAAAATAATCGTTTTATCCTCTAAATCGTCGGAATACCAATCGCTACTAAAAGTGGGATTTTTTGTAGCTGTACGGGAAGCCTGATAGGGCCTTCCCTAACGCATTCACCAACCTATAATGTTGTTGTTTAAACCAATAATTGATTTAATTCGTATATGATTAAAATCGTAAAAAGGAGTCGTCATGTCATTAGCTAAAGATATTGCTAGCCATCTTTTGAAAATTGAAGCCGTTTATTTGAAACCAGAAGAACCTTTTACTTGGGCATCTGGGATCAAGTCCCCTATTTATACAGATAACCGTGTAACCCTCGCTTATCCTGAAACTCGTACCTTGATCGAAAATGGATTTGTAGATAAAATCAAGGAAGCTTTCCCTGAAGTAGAAGTGATTGCAGGGACAGCAACTGCAGGGATTCCTCACGGAGCTATTATTGCGGATAAGATGAATTTGCCATTTGCCTACATCCGTAGCAAACCAAAAGACCACGGTGCTGGTAATCAAATTGAAGGCCGTGTACCACAAGGTCAAAAGATGGTCGTAGTGGAAGATTTGATTTCTACTGGTGGATCTGTCTTGGATGCCGTTGCAGCTGCCAAGCGTGAAGGAGCGGACGTCCTTGGTGTCGTAGCTATCTTCACCTACCAATTGGAGAAAGCAGATAAGAAATTTGCGGAAGCTGGCGTTCAACTTGAAACCTTGTCTAACTATACAGAATTGATTCATTTGGCAGAAGAACAAGGTTACATCACCTCTGAAGGATTAGAGTTGTTGCACCGTTTCAAGGAAAACCAAGAAACTTGGCAAAATAAATAATAGGACGGAAGCGTTTCTAACGCTTCTTTTTTATACTCTTTTCACTAGTTGGTGGTGAACTTGAAACTCAAAGTAAAATCCGATATATTAGTAGTAATTGTTTTTATGGATGAAGGAAAAACTATGTTTAAGGTAGTATAAGATGACAAAAGAACATTATTTGCAAATGAAGAAGCAGGATCGGGTCTGGTTTACCGTTAATATCATCATAACTATGATATTTCACCAACCTACATGATTTCGTACCACCCCAAAACAGCAGAATTGCTGTTTTTTTGATATAATGGACCTATGTTATCGAAAAGTAAACGTATTCTATTTGGGATGCTTCATGTTGTCATGTTGCTAGTGATGGTCCACTGGTTCTTGATTAGTGTAACCTATCTAAGAGAGATTTCATGGCTAGCCATTTTAGGTGCTGGATTGCTATTTCTGCTAGCCTGGCTGAAACGCGATGGTCTAAAGAGTGCCTTTGCTTGGTTGACCCGACACAAAAAAGGCTTCTTGCTTGGAGCGGTTGTCTTTCAGTTGATTGTCATGGCCTGTGCGGAGCTCTTTATCCGTCGGGATGCTGCGGTTGTTTTCAAAGGGGCATTTGATCTTCTTAAGCAATCCTCTATCACCAACTACCTCAGTCGCAATCCCAATAACATTCCGCTCTTTCTTTACGAGAAGTTTTTCTATGTCTTATTTGGCTCTAGCGGTCTGTGGGTCATGCAGGCTCTCAATATCCTCTATGTTAATCTGGGAGCAGTCCTCTTGTATAAGCTATCTCAGAAGCATTTCAATCAAAAAACAGCTGATCTGGTCTATCTCTTCTATGTGAGCTTGATCTGTTACTCGCCGTATTTCTATTCCATGTACACGGACATTCCGCCTCTTCCATTGATTGCTCTTCAATTGTGGTGGGCCTTGGATCTCTTGAAGGAAGATCAAGCAGGCTCCTGGAAGAAGATTGTTGGCTTGGGAATCTTATCTGGCGTGACCATGTTGATCCGTCCAACG
Organism: Streptococcus sp. 27098_8_186; assembly: GCF_041432055.1. Classification (NCBI taxonomy): domain Bacteria; kingdom Bacillati; phylum Bacillota; class Bacilli; order Lactobacillales; family Streptococcaceae; genus Streptococcus; species Streptococcus sp. 27098_8_186. Next base: position 120,748 of record NZ_JAPVYV010000004.1, on the reverse strand, counting down.
ACGATTATTGTCATGATTGCCTTTTGGGCTGTGCTCTTCTTCAGAGGAAATTGGAAGGCCTTTGGCAAGATTGCTACGGTGACAGTCATGACGACAGGCTTTGTCTTTGCAGGATTGAATACAGCGGTCAATCATCAAAGAGTTGTGCCGATCTTGAAACAAGAAGGGTTGGCTAAAGGACCGCTCTTGTTTATCAATCTGGGATTGACGGATATGGGTCATAACCAAGAAGATATGAAAGAGGGATTGTTGGCCTATATCGATGAGGACAAGCGCTCAGATTACAACAATGGCCTCTTTAAAAAGGAAAATGTGATCAAAGAAATCAAGCGCCGTCTCAAGGAATATGGACCTTTAGGTTTGATCGGTCATATCTACTACAAGCAATCCTTGACGGTAGCAGAAGGGACCTTAGGTTGGCTTTATCGTGACGTAGAGTATGAGAAGACGCCTTTGATTAACCCTCTCTATGCACCCCTGACTAAAAATAATGGTCTGGCAAAATGGGTGCGGACCTATTTCCTTAGCATTGATCGCCCGCAGTACAAGTATTATGAATTTGTCAAGCAGGTGATCTGGATTGTCCTATCGGCTGGTTTGGTTGGAGCTTATCTCAAACGTCGAAATACAGATGACTTTAACTTCCTTTCCTTAGCGGTCTTTGGTGGCTTGCTCTTCTTAACCATCTTTGAAGGTGGGAAGACCCGTTACCTCATCCAATTCTTACCGCAAATTTTACTAGTCGCTTCGATCGGTCTAGCAGGATTTACCAAGAAGGAAAATACCTAAAAGCTCCTGCTTGTTTGACAGGCAGCAATAGAGGTTGGACAAAAATGTCCAGCCTCTTTTTTATCCAGTAGATCTGCGCCAAATGTGGTATAATGGAAGGTGAGAATTTATTGGATAGCGGAGAGTTTCCATGCAGCATTCACCCTGGCATGAAGCCATCAAATCCCATCTTCCAGAAGGGTATTTTCACCAGATCAATGACTTTATGAATGAAGTCTATAGCAAAGGAGTGGTTTATCCACCGCGTGACAAGGTCTTTAAGGCCTTGCAGACGACAGAGATGGATCATGTCAAGGTCTTGATCTTAGGCCAAGATCCCTACCATGGACCGGATCAAGCGCAGGGCTTAAGTTTTTCTGTTCCAGATCATGTACCAGCGCCGCCTTCTTTGCAAAATATTCTCAAAGAATTACGCTCAGATATTGGAGAGAAGAGGTCGCATGATCTGACCTCTTGGGCGGAGCAAGGGGTGCTCTTGCTCAATGCCTGCTTGACGGTGCCAGCTGGTCAGGCTAATGGCCATGCTGGTCAAATTTGGGAGCCTTTCACAGATGCTGTGATCAAGGTGGTCAATGAGTTGGAGGAGCCTGTTGTCTTTATCCTCTGGGGATCTTATGCCCGTAAGAAAAAGCCTCTGATTACCCACGATCGACATTTAGTCCTTGAATCAGCTCACCCAAGTCCCTTATCGGCCTACCGAGGATTCTTTGGTTCCCAACCCTTTTCAAAAACCAATCAATTTTTGAAAGATTCGGGACGCGAGCCGATTGATTGGTTAAGATAGGAGAAAGAAATGCCACAATTAGCAACGATTTGTTACATTGACAATGGGAAAGAATTTCTCATGTTGCATCGCAATAAAAAGCCCAATGATGTTCATGAAGGTAAATGGATCGGAGTTGGTGGAAAATTAGAACGCGGGGAAACCCCACAGGAGTGTGCTGCGCGTGAGATTTTTGAGGAGACGGGCCTTAGAGCCAAGCCAGTCTTAAAAGGGATCATTACCTTTCCGGAGTTTACTCCAGATTTGGACTGGTACACCTATGTCTTCAAGGTAACAGATTTTGAGGGAGAACTGATCGAGTGTAACGAAGGGACCTTGGAGTGGGTACCTTATGATCAAGTCCTCTCAAAACCAACCTGGGAAGGGGACCACACCTTTGTCGAGTGGTTGTTGGAGGATAAACCCTTCTTTTCAGCAATGTTTCGCTATGACGGCGACCGCTTGTTAGAGTCGCATGTTGATTTTTATGAATAAAGGAGAATGCAATGGTTGTCATTAAAAATGGTCGCGTAATGGATCCTAAGACTGGCTTGGATCAAGTCTGTGATCTTCGCATTGAAGGAAAGAAAATTGTAGAGATCGCTGAAAACCTCCCAACGGATGGACAAGAAGTCCTTGACGCTACTGGTCTGGTTGTAGCTCCTGGTTTGATCGATGTACACGTGCATTTCCGTGAACCCGGTCAAACTCATAAAGAAGACATCCATACGGGTGCCTTAGCCGCAGCTGCTGGTGGTTTTACCCGAGTGGTCATGATGGCCAATACCAATCCGACCATTTCAGATATTACAACTTTAGAGGAAGTCTTAGCTTCTGCAGCCAAGGAAAATCTTCACATTCATACAGTTGCGACGGTAACCAAGAACTTTGACGGTCAACACCTGACAGATTTCGAAGGACTGCTTAAGGCTGGTGCAGTAGGATTTTCAGATGATGGGATTCCCCTTCAAAGCACTAAGGTTGTCCGCCAAGCCTTGGAAGAGGCTAAGCGTCTAGGAACCTTTATTAGTCTGCATGAAGAAGACCCTGAGTTGAATGGCATTCTTGGTTTGAATGAGAACATTGCTAAGGAACACTTCCATGTCTGTGGTGCGACAGGTGTAGCCGAATATTCAATGGCTGCGCGTGATGCCATGATTGCCCATGCGACAGGTGCTCACCTCCATATTCAACACCTTTCCAAGGAAGAAAGTGTCAAGGTGGTGGAATTCGCCCAAGGATTAGGAGCTCATGTGACGGCAGAAGTGGCACCTCAACACTTTTCGAAAACAGAAAGTCTGCTCTTGACTAAAGGAAGCAATGCTAAGATGAATCCACCTCTTCGCTTGGAATCTGACCGTCTAGCAGTGATTGAAGGCTTGAAGTCAGGCGTCATCTCTGTGATTGCGACGGACCACGCGCCTCACCATGCGGATGAGAAGAATGTTCCTGATATTACCAAAGCACCATCTGGAATGACTGGGCTTGAAACCTCACTTTCTCTTGGTTTGACCTACTTGGTGCATGCAGGCCATTTAAGCCTGATGCAATTGCTTGAAAAGATGTCCTATAATCCAGCACGTCTCTATGATTTTGATGCTGGATATATCGCAGTGGATGGACCGGCAGATTTGACCATCTTTGATCCAGAAGCAGATCGTCTGGTATCGGATCATTTCGCTTCAAAAGCGGGCAATTCACCATTTGTGGGTGAAACATTAAAAGGGAAAGTTGCTTTTACAATCTGTGATGGGCAAGTGATTTTTCAAGGATAAGCGATCGTATTCATATGAATCTTAAAAAAATGATGCAAGGCTTGGTTTTCTTTTTAACCAGCCTTCTTGTCTTTGTCTTTCTATTTCGTGCTCTGCTACCAACTGCGTCCCCTCGTATGACCAAGCCCAAAATGGCTGCGAAAGAAATCACCTATACTTATGTAGCTCTAGGAGATTCACTGACCGAAGGAGTAGGGGATAGCACCAAGCAAGGGGGCTTTGTCCCCATTCTTGCCCAAAGCCTGTCTAATGAAAATGCCGGCCAGTACCAGTCTGTCAACTATGGAGTAGCTGGGAATACAAGTGCTCAGATCTTAGATCGACTCAAGAAGCAAACAGATCTTCAGAAGGATCTCAAAAAGGCGCGTGTCATGACCTTAACGGTTGGGGGAAATGATCTGCGCAAAGTTGTTGTCGATCATCTGAGTGATTTTTCTCTATCAGATATCCAAAAACCGCTCAAGAGTTATACAGCGAACCTCAAAGAAATTATTACAAAGGCCAGAAAGGACAATCCCCAACTTCCTATTTATGTAGTGGGGATCTACAATCCTCTTTACCTGAATTTTCCTGAATTAACCAGTATCCAGACGGCTGTTGATCGTTGGAATGAGACGACGGAAGAAACCATTGCGCAATTTGATCAGGTCTATTTCGTTCCGATCAATGATCTGCTTTATAAAGGAATTGACGGGGAAATGGGTGTATCAGAAGTCAGTGATGGCAAGGCGCCGATTGCTAACGATGCCTTGTATGAAGAAGATCGTTTTCACCCCAACAACACAGGTTATGAAAAGATGAAACAAGCAATATTGGAGAAAATCAATGCCACGAAGAAAACATGGAGTCAAAAATAATCCCATCAAAGAGAAGGTCCCCTTCCTTCAAAAAATCAATATTTGGAAATGGTTATTTTTAGGTTTGGTCAGCCTTCTCTTAGCCTTTGCTTTAGTCGTACAGGGACGCTTAGCGACGCCAAGAGAAGATGTTAGCCAGCTTCATCAAGCAGTTGGCACCAAAGATGTCAAAGTTGGAACCATGACAACGACTCGTGATCAACTAAATGATACCATCAAATCCCTTCTGAAAAAATATAAGCTGTCCGACTACAAGGTCTATGCGGACAATCAGCAAATCCTATTAGAAGGGCAGTTGAGTCTCTTGGGGAAGGATTATCCCTTATACATTTACTTTCAACCATCCAAATTGGAAAATGGGAACATCCTCTTGACGGTGAAGGATTTTTCAGTTGGAACCTTTCAAATTCCACAAAAGATGGTCTTACAGCTCTTGAGCAAGAATAAAACTATTCCAGAATTTATTCAGATTTCTCCAAAGCAGTCTACCATCACCATTGTGTTACCAGAAATTGACAATGACTTTGGAATCTATGTCAAGGCCAATACCATTGACCTCTATAACGATAAGATCGTTTTTGATTTGTATCAGAAGAAGTAAGGCGAAAGAGGTTATTCAAATTGAATTCAAAGTCATCTTAAAAACTTTCCTTAGGCTCAATAATTCCGAGTGCTAGAAACAACGTGTTTCTAGCACTTTTCTCACGGCGGAAAGTTTCATTATATGACGTGTTTAAATGATCCTAATTGTTTATATCATTATAATTTTTTTAAGAGCATCACGGTTTTCTTATGTAAAAACAGGCTGTCTATAGACTAAGTAGAATCAAAAGCTTTATTTTGTTTCTATTCAAAAAATTCAGAATATTACGGAAAATTCTTGACATTGATTCTTCCCTATGCTAAAATACTAAACAAGACATTGAACAAAGGAGAAAGTCAAACATGAAAACAGCTAAGTTTATTCAATTTGCTTTGTTGTTGAGGTATAAGGGCTAGTGCAGAAGCATTAGTCCTGTTTGGCTTACCAAGCGGGCAAAAACATCTCGCTTGGTTGACCGAGTGAGATGTTTTTCTTTATATCCACTACATAGAAATGAGGAGACCCTATGCGTAAAGTTGAATTTTTAGATACTAGCCTTCGAGATGGTGAACAGACTCCAGGAGTTAATTTCTCCATTAAAGAAAAGATTGCCATTGCCAAGCAATTGGAAAAATGGGGTATTTCTGCTATTGAAGCAGGTTTTCCTGCAGCTAGTCCGGATTCCTTCACAGCTGTGCAGGAGATTGCAAAAGTCTTGACCAAGTCTGCTGTGACAGGTTTGGCTCGCTCCGTTAAATCCGATATCGATGCTTGTTATGAAGCTTTGAAGGATGCTAAGTATCCACAAATTCACGTCTTTATCGCAACGAGTCCGATTCACCGGGAGTTTAAACTCAACAAGACCAAGGAAGAAATTCTTGAAGCGATCAAAGAGCACGTTTCTTACGCTCGCTCAAAATTTGAGATTGTTGAATTCTCACCAGAAGATGCGACACGGACGGAGTTGGATTTCCTCTTGCAAGTCGTACAGACTGCAGTCGATGCTGGTGCCAGCTACATCAATATTCCTGATACAGTCGGTTTCACGACACCAGCAGAGTACGGTGCCATTTTCAAATACTTGATCGACCACGTCAAGACAGACCGCGAGATTATCTATTCCCCTCATTGCCATGATGACCTAGGTATGGCCGTCGCGAATAGCCTCGCTGCTGTTAAAAATGGTGCCCGTCGTGTCGAAGGAACCATTAATGGAATCGGTGAACGGGCCGGCAATGCGGCACTTGAAGAAGTAGCGGTTGCTCTCAATATCCGTGAAGACTATTACCAAGTTGAAAGTCCGATTGTCCTTAATGAAACCATCAACACCTCTGAGTTGGTCTCTCGTTACTCTGGGATTCCAATTCCTAAAAACAAGGCAGTTGTTGGTGGCAATGCCTTCTCACATGAGTCTGGTATTCACCAAGATGGAGTTCTTAAAAATCCTCTTACCTACGAAATCATTACCCCTGAGTTGGTGGGTGTTAAGAGCAATAGTCTCCCTCTTGGAAAATTGTCTGGTCGCCATGCCTTTGTCGAAAAACTGCATGAGTTGGGACTGGAATTTACAGAAGAGGACATCAAGCCGTTGTTTGCTAAGTTCAAATCTCTGGCAGACAAGAAACACGAGATCACTGATGCCGATATCCGCGCCCTTGTTGCCGGTACAGCAGTGGAAAATCCAGAAGGATTCCAATTTAATGATCTCCGCTTAACCACCAATGCAGACGAAACGATTACATCAGCGGTTAGCCTCCGAAATGAAGAAGGGGAAGTGCTTGAGTTCCTTGCCAATGGTCAAGGGTCGGTTGAAGCGATCTTTAATGCGATTGATAAATTCTTCAACCAAACTGTTCGCTTGACATCTTATAATATCGATGCAGTGACTGATGGGATCGATGCCCAAGCCCGTGTCTTGGTATCCGTGGAAAATGTCGATACAGATACGATTTTCAATGCTTCTGGTTTGGACTTCGACGTATTGAAAGCCTCTGCCATCGCTTATATCAATGCCAACACGCTGGTTCAAAAAGAGAATGCGGGTGAGATGGGACGAGCTGTCTCCTACCGCGACCTTCTACAAGCCTAAGAGGAAATAAACATGACAAAGAAAATTGTAACACTTGCAGGAGATGGGATTGGCCCTGAGATCATGGCAGCTGGACTAGAGGTCCTCGCAGCCGTTGCTCCCAAAATCGGCTTTGATTATAGTCTAGAAGACAAACCTTTTGGGGGTGCTGGGATTGATGCCGCTGGCCACCCACTTCCCCAAGATACTCTAAAAGCAGCTAAAGGAGCGGATGCTATTCTTCTCGCAGCTATCGGGAGTCCTGAGTATGACAATGCTCCTGTTCGTCCAGAACAAGGCCTGCTCGCTATTCGCAAGGAATTAAATCTCTTTGCCAATATTCGTCCTGTACGGATTTTTGATGCCTTGAAACACTTGTCTCCTTTGAAACCAGAGCGTATCGAGGGTGTCGACTTTGTGGTCGTACGTGAATTGACAGGTGGGATTTACTTCGGAGACCATATCTTAAAAGAAGATACAGCACGCGATATCAATGATTACAGTACAGAAGAAATCCGTCGGATTATGCGCCAAGCCTTCAAGATCGCGCAAGGACGTGGTAAGAAAGTGACCAGTATCGATAAGCAAAATGTCCTTGCAACTTCTAAATTGTGGCGCCAAGTGGCAGAAGAAGTTGCTAAAGAATTTCCAGATGTGACCTTAGAGCACCAGCTTGTCGATAGTGCGGCCATGATCATGATTACCAATCCAGCCCGCTTTGATGTTGTAGTGACAGAGAATCTATTCGGAGATATCTTATCTGACGAATCGAGCGTCCTTCCTGGAACACTTGGCGTGATGCCATCTGCCAGTCATTCTGATCAAGGACCAAGCATGTACGAACCGATTCATGGTTCAGCACCTGATATTGCTGGTCAAGGCATTGCCAATCCGATTTCCATGATCCTGTCCGTTGCCATGATGCTCCGAGACAGTTTTGGAGAAACAGCAGGTGCAGAAATGATCGAAGAAGCTGTCAATCAAACCTTGAATCAAGGAATCTTGACGCGAGATCTAGGTGGTCAGGCTTCTACTGCTGAGATGACTGCAGCCATTATTGGGAATCTCTAAGATGACTTGGAGAGATCGCTGTTTAGTTGTTATTGCTATTTGGAATAGTATCGTATTTCTGACCTATGGTTTAGATAAACGAAAAGCTATCCAAAACAGGTGGCGGATTCCTGAAAAGGTCCTGTTACTCGAGAGCTGGGTGCTTGGTGGATTCGGAGCTCTACTAGGTGGATATCTCTTTCACCACAAGGTGCGGAAATGGTATTTTCAAGCTACCTGGTGGGGCAGTAGCCTTTTTTTAGCAGGTGCCCTCTTTCTAATCCTTCAATGGATTTCCTAGCAAGAAGATAAATGGAGAAAGACGATGAGTGGAAAATCTATCTTTGATAAACTTTGGGACCGCCACGTGATTACAGGAGTGGAAGGACAACCCCAGCTCATGTATGTGGATCAACACTACATCCACGAAGTGACGAGTCCGCAAGCCTTTCAAGGATTACGGGATGCAGGACGCAAGGTCCGACGACCTGATTTAACCTTTGGAACCTTTGATCACAATGTTCCAACGGTCAATATTTTTGATATTCGAGATGTGATTTCAAAAGCCCAGATTGATAAATTAGCTGAGAATGTGGTGGACTTTGGGATTGATCATGCTGCCCATGGTTCTGCCAAGCAAGGAATCGTTCATATGGTGGGCCCTGAAACCGGTCGGACCCAGCCTGGAAAATTTATTGTCTGTGGAGACAGCCATACCGCAACACACGGAGCCTTTGGTGCCATTGCCTTTGGGATTGGAACCAGTGAAGTGGAGCATGTCTTTGCCACCCAAACCATCTGGCAAGTCAAACCAAAGAAAATGTTGGTTGAATTCACCGGAACCCCACAAAAAGGGATCTATTCAAAGGATTACATCCTAGCTTTAATAGCGCGCTACGGTGTTGCTTGTGGAGTTGGCTACGTCGTAGAGTATCGGGGAGAAGCAATTGATCGCTTGACCATGGAAGAACGCATGACCATCTGTAACATGTCTATCGAGTTTGGATCCAAAATGGGGATCATGAATCCAGATGAGACGACCTTTGACTACCTCCGGGGACGTGAATGTGTGCCAGATGATTTTGAGACTGCAGTGGCTGATTGGAAGACTCTGGTTAGTGATGACGATGCCGTTTATGACAAAGTAATCCGTATGGATGTATCTGATCTTGCTCCGATGGTGACTTGGGGGACCAATCCTTCTATGGGAGTGGACTTTGAGACTCCTTTTCCAGACATTCGCGACATGAATGATGAACGGGCTTATCATTATATGGATCTAGAACCTGGCCAAAAACCAGCAGACATTGAATTAGGCTATATCTTTATCGGTTCTTGTACCAATGCGCGTCTCAGCGATTTGGAGTTGGCAGCTAAGTTTGTGAAAGGCAAAAAAATTGCGCCCAACTTAACTGCTATTGTGGTACCTGGCTCTCGTCCGGTTAAGCAAGCTGCCGAAAAATTAGGCTTAGACAAGATCTTCATGGATGCGGGCTTTGAATGGCGTGATCCAGGATGCTCCATGTGTCTAGGAATGAATCCGGACAAGGTGCCGGATGGAGTCCACTGTGCGTCAACTAGCAACCGGAACTTTGAAGACCGCCAAGGATTTGGGGCTAAGACCCATCTCTGTAGCCCCGCAATGGCGGCAGCAGCAGCAATCGCCGGTCGCTTTGTCGATGTACGCCAAATGCCAGAAGTCCAGTAAAAGGAGGAATCATGGAGAAATTTACCATTTATACGGGAACTACGGTTCCCTTGATGAACGATAATATCGATACCGACCAAATCCTCCCCAAGCAATTTTTAAAGCTGATTGATAAAAAAGGCTTTGGAAAGTACCTCATGTACGCTTGGCGCTACTTGGATGATCGATACTCCGAGGATCCAGAATTTATCTTTAACAAAGCAGAATATCGTCAGGCCACCATTTTGATTACTGGCGACAATTTTGGGGCTGGTTCTTCTCGGGAGCACGCAGCCTGGGCTTTAGCTGATTATGGCTTTAAAGTTGTTATCGCCGGCTCTTTTGGAGATATCCATTACAATAATGAACTCAATAATGGGATGCTACCAATAGTCCAGCCTTTAGAGGTTCGTCATAAGCTGGCAAGCTTGAAGCCGACAGATGAGGTAACGGTGGATTTGGAAGAGCAGAAGATCATCTCGCCTGTTGGAGAATTCAGCTTTGAGATTGATAGGGATTGGAAGCACAAATTACTCAACGGTCTAGATGACATTGGGATTACCCTCCAATACGAGGACTTGATTGCTGCTTATGAGAAGAATCGGCCCGCCTATTGGCAATAAAATTGTATAGTTAATTAAGAATTTTCAGAAAATATATTGAAGCTTTTTGGGAATTTTGATAGAATAGAAAAAAAGAAATAGAAGAGGACGAAATTTATGACAAAACACATTCAATGGGACGGTACACTTTCACAAGAAGGATTTGACATTCTTAAAGGCGAGGGTGGTTGTATCGTCTGCCCTACCAAAGTTGGCTACATCATCATGACTAGCGACAAGGCTGGCTTGGAACGGAAGTTTGAAGCCAAAGAACGCAACCGCAACAAACCTGGTGTAGTTCTTTGTGGAAGCATGGATGAACTTCGTGCCCTTGCGCAATTGAATCCTGAAATCGAAGCCTTCTACCAAAAACATTGGGATGAAGATATCTTGCTTGGTTGTATCCTTCCATGGCGTGAAGATGCCTATGCAAAATTACAAGCCTTCGGAGATGGACGCGAGGAACTCATGACAGATGTTCGTGGAACCAGCTGTTTTGTCATTAAATTTGGTAAAGCTGGTGAGCAAATTGCCAAGGAAATGTGGGAAAAAGAAGGCAAGATGGTTTACGCCTCTTCAGCTAACCCATCCGGTAAAGGAAACCGTGGGAAGGTTGAAGGAATTGGTGAGCGTATCGAAGGTGCTGTTGACTTGGTCATCGAAGCCGATGATTATGTAGCCTCTATCCAACCAGACAAGACCATTGAAACACGCTATGAACAAGGGGTAATGGTCTCTATGGTTGATTCCGAAGGAAAATTGATTCCAGAACAAGGGGCAGGTAGCCGTTCTGTCAATACTTGTCCAGTTGTCATCCGTAAAGGATTGGATATCGATAAGATCATGATGCACTTATCTGATCATTTCAACTCTTGGAACTACCGCCAAGGGGAATACTATTAAGAAACAGAAAAAAGCATTCCATTTGGGATGCTTTTTTTGTGAAAGGATAAAAGATGGTATAATAGAGTCAAACGATGTTCCAGATGTTCCAATAGAAGGGAAATTGGTATGGTTTCCAGAAAAGCATTTATCGATAAAGCCAATCAGGAAGGTTTTTCCTTCAACATCCAAATCCCATGGTGGACGTACAATAACTTCAAGTCATTGGTTTGGAGAAAAAGGCTCTCTGAGGAGCAACTCTATCAGATCTTTCTTTTACTTTGTAGAGAGGTAGAAGACCAGCAAATGCAAGTAGTAGCGGATAAGAGGAAATATCAGACCGGATTTTATGTAGCGGCATGTAATGGCCGCGAGTTCCGCTTTGAGTTTTCTTTTAAAAAGAATCAAGAACTAAGAGTTTATAATTTATTTGAGACCGTCAATGGTCGTAAGAAACTCACCCTGATGGATCTGCTTGATTACATAATGGATTGACGATATATAGAAACAATAAGGGTTCATTACAGATTGATAAAAGAAAGAGTGGTTCTATGATTTCAAGAGATGCATTTTTAGAAAGAATCAACCAAGAGGGCTTCTCATTTAGCATTGAAATTCCTCGCAGAAGTTTTTCGGATTTTACATCATTGGTTCGGAGAAGAAGAATTTCAGAAGAAGACCTCTATCAGCTGTTTTATGACTATTGTCAAGAACTAGAAAACTGTCTAAAAGAAGCAGGAGATAAGCGACGCATGCTCTTCCATAAATTTCCAGTTAGCCCCGTTCATGATAAATATAAAACGAAATTTGATACAGTGGCACCCAACGGACGAGAATTCCGCTTTGAGTTTGTATTTAGCAATGACAATCGTTTAAAAGTTTATCATCTTATCGAAACTGTTAATGGTCGTAGGAAAAAAACACCTATGGAAATACTGATGGACCTAGTCGATGCTTTATAATGAGGATCTGTTCAAAAGTATAAGGGGAATTCAATCAAAAAAACTAGAGCATGCGCTCTAGTTTTTTGGTTGTTGATGGGTGATGTTCTTTCCCCAAGGGATGAGATTTTCTTTTTTCTCTTTGATCCGTTGGATATTGTCCTTGTGTCGAAGAATGATCAAGGTCGCTAGGGCCAAGACAATGACTGTAAAAAGCGGATCATAGCTGTGCAAGATCCATCCAGTTAAAGGAAGAAGGAGGACTGAAAGAATTGCGAGTAGCGCAACGGTAACACTCGAAAACGAAATCATACTGGTCAAATACAGGCTGGCTACAAAATAAACAGCTAAAATGAGTAGCAGGATAGGCGAGAAACCAAGTAAGACACCAGCACTCGTCGCCACTGCTTTTCCACCCTTGAATCCAGCAAAAATTGGGAAAGTGTGTCCCAAAACAGCTAAGAGACCAAAGACCATCGGCGAGATCCCCTGAATTCCAAAGAAAGTCGGAAGGAGAACGGCCAAAGTTCCTTTCAAGAAATCAATTGCAAAGACAATGATCCCAGCTTTCTTCCCTAAAATCCGAAAGGTATTGGTCGTTCCTGTATTGCCCGAGCCATGTTCCCGTAAATTAATATGGAAAAAGATTTTCCCAATCCATAATCCCGAAGGAATGGAGCCTAACAGATAGGCTAAAATTAAAACACTTATTTCTTTTATCATAGTTTCATTATATCAAAAAGCCAACGATAGAAAAAGCAATTTCTGGAGTTCAATTGTGACATCTGAAGAAAATTCCTTGCCAACATTTTTTACTGGGATATAGAAATCTCCATATAAAGAGAAAAAATTTTGCAAAATTTCCTAAAAAACTGTAATATAGAAAAGATGAACAAACAGGAGGTTCCTTGTGGCAAAAAAGGAAATCAATATTAATAATTATAATGACGATGCCATTCAGGTACTAGAAGGGTTGGATGCAGTTCGAAAACGTCCAGGGATGTATATCGGATCGACTGACGGAAATGGCTTACATCACATGGTCTGGGAGATCGTAGATAATGCGGTCGATGAAGCCTTGTCTGGCTTTGGATCACAAATCGATGTCACGATTAATAAAGACGGTTCACTATCGGTAGAAGACCAGGGACGTGGAATGCCGACTGGGATGCATGCTATGGGTAAACCAACCGTTGAGGTGATCTTTACGGTCCTCCACGCCGGAGGAAAGTTTGGTCAAGGAGGCTATAAGACATCTGGAGGTCTTCACGGTGTGGGATCTTCTGTCGTCAATGCCCTTTCTAGCTGGTTAGAGGTAGAAATTACGCGTGATGGATCTGTCTACAAGCAACGTTTTGAAGATGGGGGAAAACCAGTTACAACCCTCGAAAAGATTGGCTCTGCTCCCAAGTCTAAGACAGGGACCAAGGTCACTTTCATGCCAGATCCAACCATCTTTTCAACGACGGATTTCAAATTCAATACCATTGCTGAGCGGATCAAAGAATCAGCCTTCTTGCTTAAGGACGTGACGCTGACGCTGACCGATCTCCGCAAGGAAGAAGATAACCATGTGGCCTTTCATTATGAAAATGGTGTCCAAGATTTTGTAGAGTACTTGAACGAAGACAAGGAAACTTTGACACCGGTTCTTTACTTTAGTGGCGAATCAGATGGTTTTCAGGTAGAAGTGGCCATGCAATACAATGATGGTTACTCAGATAATATCTTGTCCTTCGTTAATAATGTCCGCACCAAAGATGGGGGAACCCACGAGACGGGTCTGAAGACAGCCATTACCAAGGCTATGAACGACTATGCAAGAAAGACAGGACTCCTCAAAGAAAAAGACAAGAATCTGGAAGGATCAGACTACCGCGAAGGTTTGTCAGCGGTTCTTTCGATCTTGGTTCCAGAAGCCCATTTACAGTTTGAAGGACAAACCAAAGACAAATTAGGAAGTCCCTTAGCTCGTCCAGTCGTCGATAGCATTGTTTCTGATAAATTGACCTTCTTCCTCATGGAAAATGGGGAGTTGGCTTCTAATCTCATTCGTAAGGCTATTAAAGCCCGGGATGCGCGTGAAGCCGCTCGAAAAGCGCGGGATGAAAGTCGAAATGGTAAGAAGAGCAAAAAGGACAAAGGGCTTTTGTCTGGTAAATTGACACCAGCCCAGTCTAAAAATCCTAAGAAAAACGAACTCTATCTAGTCGAAGGAGACTCAGCCGGCGGTTCTGCCAAACAAGGGCGGGACCGCAAGTTCCAAGCGATTCTTCCACTTCGTGGGAAGGTGCTCAATACTGAGAAGGCCAATATGAGTGATATCCTCAAAAACGAGGAAATCAACACCATGATTTACACCATCGGTGCTGGCGTTGGGGCAGATTTCTCAGTGGAAGATGCCAACTATGACAAGATCATCATCATGACCGATGCGGATACGGATGGTGCCCACATTCAAACCTTGCTCCTAACTTTCTTCTATCGCTATATGCGCCCTTTGGTAGAAGCAGGTCATGTCTACATTGCACTTCCTCCTCTTTATAAGATGTCGAAAGGCAAAGGCAAGAAAGAAGAAGTAGCCTATGCTTGGACAGATAGCGAATTAGAAGAGTTGCGTCGGACCTTTGGCCGTGGAGCAACCCTCCAACGTTACAAAGGGTTGGGGGAAATGAATGCGGATCAGCTTTGGGAAACCACCATGAATCCAGAAACTCGTACCCTGATCCGTGTCACCATTGATGATTTAGCGCGTGCAGAACGCCGCGTCTCTGTCCTTATGGGAGATAAGGCTGCACCACGTCGTCAATGGATCGAAGATAACGTTAAGTTTACCTTAGAAGAAAATACAGTATTTTAATCACTTTCTACTATAAAGTAAATATGCTGGGATGTAGAAATGGTAAGGAATCGATATGAGAACTGATACAGAAATGATGAATCTGATTTTGCAAATAGCTGATACTCTAGAAGTAGAAGCAATTGCTTTATCCGGATCACGAACGAATCCTCAGGTACCCAAAGACGAGTTTCAAGATTATGATGTGGTCTATATTGTTGAAAATCTGAACGACTTGTTATCTGATTTATCTTGGCTAGACCAGTTTGGAATGCGTCTGATTGAACAGCACAATGTCCTTGGACACCGTCGTCTGTATCTCATGCTCTTTGAAGATGGCAACCGTATCGATTTGACCCTCTGTCCCAAGGAGTATACCCAAGAGTGGGTGGACAGCGAAGCAAATTTTGAAGTTATAAAAGACGACAAAGGTTTGTTTGAAGTCTATCAGCCTAATTCCAAGCGCTATTGGACCGCTCCACCTACTGAAGAGGAATTTGCAGCATCCTGCAATGAATTTTGGTGGGTATCGGCTTATGTTGTCAAGGCCATTCGAAGAAATCAGCTTATCTATGCGACCGACCACCTCTATGGCATTTGTCAGCAAGAACTCCTCAAGGTCTTAGCTTGGCTGGTGACAAGCGATAGGGGAGTAGTTGATATCGGAAAGAACTACAAGTACCTCTTCCAGTATCTACCAGCCAGGCAAGAGAAGGAGTTCTCAGCACTGCTTGATTTATCTAGTATCGATAAAATCACTCAGTCTTTATTTGCTACCATGGGGCTATTCAATCGAGAAGCTCAAATTCTGGCTCAAAAGATGGGGTTTACTTACGATATGGAAGTTGCAGAGAAAATGATTTCTTATGCTAAAGAGAAACTTTCTAATCGTTAATGAATCTATTTTAAACTAAAAAAAGGATCCTTTGGTTGCTTGTGGTAACCGATTGCCTTTTTCTACAAAAGACTACTCAACATTCTTTGAAAGGAGTTGAACACGCCCTGAGTGCTGTGTGAAAAAGATAAATTTCTTATTTTCACTATGTATTTTACGGGCTTTGTATCTTATGTCTAATATTCAAAATATGTCCTTGGAGGACATCATGGGGGAGCGCTTTGGTCGCTACTCCAAATACATTATTCAAGAACGAGCTCTTCCTGATATTCGGGATGGCTTGAAACCAGTTCAACGGCGGATTCTTTATTCTATGAATAAGGATGGGAATACCCATGACAAGGGCTACCGCAAGTCTGCCAAGTCTGTCGGTAATATCATGGGGAATTTCCACCCTCACGGGGACAGTTCTATCTATGATGCCATGGTCCGCATGTCTCAGGACTGGAAGAATCGTGAGATCCTAGTCGAAATGCATGGAAACAATGGTTCCATGGACGGTGATCCACCAGCGGCTATGCGTTATACCGAGGCGCGCTTGTCTGAAATTGCGGGTTATCTTTTGCAAGATATCGAAAAGAATACAGTGCCATTTGCCTGGAACTTTGACGATACAGAAAAAGAGCCAACTGTTTTGCCGGCAGCCTTTCCAAACCTCTTGGTCAATGGAGCTACAGGGATTTCAGCTGGTTATGCAACAGATATTCCGCCACACAACCTTGCTGAAGTCATCGATGCCGTGGTCTACATGATCGACCATCCATTTGCCAAGGTAGACAAACTCATGGAGTTTCTGCCTGGGCCTGATTTCCCAACTGGTGCCATTATCCAGGGACGGGATGAGATCAAGAAAGCCTATGAAACTGGTAAGGGCCGGGTGGTTGTCCGCTCTAAGACAGAGATCGAGCAGCTCAAAGGCGGTAAGCAGCAAATCGTTGTTACCGAGATCCCTTATGAGATCAACAAGGCAGTCTTGGTCAAGAAGATCGACGATGTCCGTGTTAACAACAAGGTGGCCGGTATTGCGGAAGTCCGGGATGAGTCTGACCGGGATGGTCTTCGCATTGCCATTGAGCTGAAGAAAGACGCCAATGCCGATCTAATCTTGAACTACTTGTTCAAGTACACAGACTTGCAGGTCAACTACAACTTCAATATGGTGGCGATTGACAATTATACCCCTCGACAAGTGGGGATTGTACCGATCCTGTCTAGCTACATTGCTCACCGTCGGGATATCATTGTCGCTCGCTCGCGCTTTGATAAGGAAAAGGCAGAACGACGCCTCCATATCGTAGAGGGCTTGATCCGTGTCATTTCCATCCTGGATGAAGTGATTGCCTTGATCCGTGCTTCTGATAATAAGGCAGATGCTAAAGAAAACCTCAAGGTCAGCTACGATTTCACGGAAGAACAAGCAGAAGCTATTGTTACCTTGCAATTGTACCGTTTGACCAATACAGATATCGTGACCTTGGAAGAAGAACATGCTAGTCTCAAGGAGCAAATCGCGACCTTGGCAGCCATCATTGGGGATGAACGGACCATGTTCAATCTCATGAAGAAGGAATTGCGTGAAGTCAAGAAGCTCTTTGGGAATCCGCGTCGCAGTGAATTGCAAGACACTGCTAAAACGATCGAGATTGATACAGCCAGTCTCATTGTTGAAGAGGAAACCTTCGTAAGTGTGACCCGTGCTGGATATATCAAACGGACCTCGCCTCGTTCTTTTAATGCCTCAACACTGGAAGAAGTCGGTAAGCGGGACGATGACGAGTTGATTTTCGTAGAGCCTGCTAAGACCACTCAGCATCTCTTACTCTTTACCAACTTGGGGAATGCCATTTATCGACCAATTCACGAATTGACAGATACCAAGTGGAAGGATATCGGAGAGCACCTCAGTCAGACCTTGACCAATTTCGAGCAAGAGGAAGAAATTCTCTTTACGGAGATTGTGGATCAGTTTGAGGGAGTAACCTACTTTGCAGCAACTCAACAAGGACAAATCAAGCGCTTTGAACGCAAAGAATTGAGCCCATGGCGGACTTATCGTTCTAAATCGACTAAGTATGCTAAGCTCAAAGACCAAGACGACCGTATCGTAGCGGTTGCGCCAGTTGTCCTGGAAGATATCATGATCATTACTAAAAATGGGTACGGGTTGCGCTTCAATATTGAAGAGGTTCCTGTCGTAGGAGCCAAAGCAGCAGGAGTCAAAGCGATTAACCTCAAAGACGGAGATCAAGTTGCTGCCGCCTTTAAGTCGACAACTCCAAGCATGTACATTCTGACTCAACGAGGCAGCCTCAAACGGATGTTACAAGACGATATTCCTGTGACCAGTCGAGCTAAAAGGGGACTACAGGTCTTGCGTGAGCTGAAAAATAAACCAAATCGCGTCTTCAAGGCAGGTCCAGTCTTTACTGACCAGGGAGATTTTGATCTCTTTACGAGCCAAGAAGAAGTGGCAGAACAAGATCAAATCCTTCAGATCACTTCTACAACAGGTCAGGTGACAGAAGTTGATTTGACACAATTAAGCATTTCTGAAAGAACAAGCAATGGATCCTTTGTCAACGATACCATTTCGGATCAAGAAGTTTTTTTAGCTACTATCAAATAAAAGAAAGTGTCGGTCCATTATAGGACTGACTTTCTTTAAAAATAAATTTTCTGAAAATTGAAAATTTCGCTTGAAATTCTCATGAAATGGTGTACAATAGTGTACATAGATTGAGAAACTGAATCGACCTGCATCAGATCGACAAGGAATAGAAAGAATAAAAAGGAGCACTATCATGACAGTATCACTTGATTGGGAAAACCTTGGCTTTTCATATATGAAATTACCCTATCGCTATTTGGCACATTATCGCAATGGAGCTTGGGAAAAAGGAGAATTGACAGAAGATGCGACCTTGCATTTGTCCGAATCTTCTCCAAGTTTGCATTACGGTCAGCAAGCCTTTGAAGGGTTGAAAGCTTACCGTACAAAAGATGGAAGCGTCCAATTGTTCCGTCCAGATCAAAACGCTAAACGTTTGCAACGCACGGCTGATCGGTTGCTGATGCCTCAAGTTCCTACAGATATGTTTGTGGATGCTTGTAAGGCAGTGGTGAAAGCCAATGAAGAGTATGTTCCACCATATGGTACAGGAGCTACCCTTTACCTTCGTCCTCTGTTGATCGGTGTTGGAGATATTATTGGTGTAAAACCTGCAGATGAGTATATCTTTACCATCTTTGCAATGCCTGTCGGTAACTACTTTAAAGGTGGTTTGGTTCCAACGAACTTCTTGATTCAAGATGAGTATGACCGTGCTGCACCAAATGGTACAGGGGCTGCAAAAGTTGGTGGGAACTATGCAGCTAGTATGTTGCCAGGTAAGATTGCGCATGATCGTAACTTCTCTGACGTGATTTACCTTGATCCAGCGACGCACACCAAGATTGAAGAAGTAGGTTCTGCAAACTTTTTTGGTATTACTGCTAGTAACGAATTTGTGACACCATTGAGTCCTTCTATCTTGCCATCGATCACCAAGTACTCTTTGCTTTACCTTGCGGAACACCGTCTTGGTATGACACCAATTGAAGGGGATGTCTTTATCAATGACTTGGATCGCTTTGTAGAAGCAGGAGCTTGTGGTACCGCAGCTGTGATCTCTCCAATCGGAGGTGTTCAACACGGGGATGACTTCCATGTCTTCTATTCTGAAACAGAAGTAGGTCCTGTCACACGGAAGCTTTATGACGAGTTGACCGGTATCCAATTTGGTGATGTCGAAGCGCCAGAAGGATGGATTGTCAAAGTCGATTAAACCGAAAGCGTCTGAGACAAAAGTGTCAAGACTTCAATGAGAACGAGTCTTAACGAAAGAACGCAGTAGCTAATGTGTCTCTTCATTCGCTTTTAGGCTCAAAAGAGTGCCGAATGACTCTTGCGGGGGTGGGATAAAGAAGGAATTTCGAACTAAATTCTTTCTGCCCACTCCCTTTTCTCTTGCGTCATCAAGAGAATTTTTGTAAAATAGAAAAAGTGAAAAGAGGGTTGAAATGAGTAAAAAAGATAAGAAAATTGAGATTCAAATCGTTGATAGTAAAGTAACCG
This sequence comes from Streptococcus sp. 27098_8_186, assembly GCF_041432055.1. NCBI lineage: Bacteria > Bacillati > Bacillota > Bacilli > Lactobacillales > Streptococcaceae > Streptococcus > Streptococcus sp. 27098_8_186. The sequence continues at coordinate 100,903 of NZ_JAPVYV010000004.1, read as the reverse complement.
TCGGAAAAGACACTTTTGATGGATTCACTTTGTCCATTGGAAAGAAAACGATTGGGGAAATTGCAGACATGGCAGGTCAGTTTGCCATTATCAAAAATGGAAATGTGGATTCTCTTTACAAAAAACTTGAAAAAGCTGTTGAAATTTTAATAGAAAATTATAATTTGAATAAATAAGGGCTTGCAATCAAAATAAATCAATGGTATAATAGATCCTGTTGATTTATATGGAGAGATAGCGAAGAGGCTAAACGCGGCGGACTGTAAATCCGCTCCTTCGGGTTCGGGGGTTCGAATCCCTCTCTCTCCATTAGCGTTCATTTTGACGATGATAAAGTGACTAATGTCAGCGCTCTTTTTGGGGTATAGCCAAGCGGTAAGGCAAGGGACTTTGACTCCCTCATGCGTTGGTTCGAATCCAGCTACCCCAGTTCTAGGTAATATCAGATAAGGTGGTAAAATATCTACTCAGGTATTTTATTTCTTTATATGAAGAAGTCGTTGTAGATCATTTTGATTTCGTTGCGAGTGCTTGCTTAGGAAAAATAATTATAAGTATGTCAAGTTTTAGAAAACTTGATTGTTGGAGGATTTTTTAGATGAATGAATTTGAAGATTTGCTAAACAGTGTTAGCCAAGTTGAACCAGGTGACGTTGTTACTGCTGAAGTATTGACAGTTGACGCGAACCAAGCTAACGTTGCAATCTCTGGAACTGGTGTCGAAGGTGTTTTGACTCTTCGCGAATTGACAAACGATCGTGATGCTGACATCAATGACTTGGTAAAACCAGGTGAAACACTTGAATTGCTTGTTCTTCGTCAAGTAGTTGGTAAAGATACTGATACAGTAACTTACCTTGTATCTAAAAAACGTTTGGAAGCTCGCAAAGCATGGGACAAATTGGTCGGACGTGAAGAAGAAGTTGTTACTGTTAAAGGAACTCGCGCTGTTAAAGGCGGACTTTCAGTAGAATTTGAAGGACTTCGTGGATTTATTCCAGCTTCAATGCTTGATACTCGTTTTGTACGTAACACTGAACGTTTCGTAGGTCAAGAATTTGATGCTAAAATTAAAGAAGTAGATCCAAAAGAAAACCGCTTTATCCTTTCACGTCGTGAAGTTGTTGAAGCTGAATCAGCTGCAGCACGCGCAGAAGTATTTGGTAAATTGAACGTTGGTGATGTTGTAACTGGTAAAGTTGCACGTATCACAAGCTTCGGTGCTTTCATCGACCTTGGTGGTGTTGATGGATTGGTTCACTTGACAGAATTGTCACACGAACGCAACGTATCACCTAAATCAGTTGTAACTGTTGGTGAAGAAATCCAAGTGAAAGTTCTTGACTTGAACGAAGAAGAAGGTCGTGTATCACTTTCATTGAAAGCTACAACACCTGGACCTTGGGATGGCGTTGAACAAAAATTGGCTGCTGGTGATGTTATCGAAGGAACTGTTAAACGTTTGACTGACTTCGGTGCATTCGTTGAAGTATTGCCAGGTATCGACGGACTTGTACACATCTCACAAATTTCACACAAACGTGTTGAAAATCCAAAAGATGTTCTTAAAGTTGGACAAGAAGTAACTGTTAAAGTTCTTGAAGTAAATGCTGCTGATGAGCGTGTATCACTTTCTATCAAAGCTCTTGAAGAACGTCCAGCTCAAGAAGAAGGCGAAAAACAAGAAAAACGTCAATCTCGCCCACGTCGTCCAAAACAAGAAAAACGCGACTTTGATCTTCCAGAAACTCAAACTGGATTCTCAATGGCTGACTTGTTTGGCGATATCGAATTGTAATATGCAAAAAGCTTACCTGTGGGTAAGCTTTTTTTACTTGTAAAAACCTTGAGAATTTGATATACTATAACAGTTGCCACCCTTAGTGTAATGGATATCACGTAAGATTCCGGTTCTTGAGATGGGGGTTCGATTCCCTCAGGGTGGATAGAAGGAAAGGTTGAGAAGTCTCTCAGCCTTTTTATCTTAAGTTCATAGCTCAAAAAAAGACTCTCAAATTTGAGAGTCTTTTCTAATCAGATTAGTTTTTTGATGCTTCTTGGAATTCAGGGTTTTTCCATGCTTCATCAATAATTGCTTTCAATTCTTTAGCAGAAGCGTGCATTTTTTGAAGTTCTGCATCATTCAATGGAATGTTTACTGGACGTACAATACCGTGTGCTCCAACAACAGCTGGTTGACCGATGAAGACGTCTTTGATTCCGTATTGACCTTCTTGGAATACTGAAAGTGGAAGAACCGCATTTTCATCATCAAGAATAGCCTTAGTGATACGAGCAAGGGCAACAGCGATACCGTAGTATGTAGCACCTTTTTTGTTGATGATGGTGTAAGCAGCATCACGAACGCCTTCGAACAATTCAATCAATTCAGTTTCTTTAACATTTTGAGTGTCTTTAAGGAATTCTTCAAGGTTTACACCAGCGATGTTAGCGTGTGACCATACAGCGAATTCTGAGTCACCGTGTTCACCCATGATGTAGGCGTGTACTGAACGAGCGTCCACATCCAATTTTTCAGCCAAAGCTTGACGGAAACGAGCTGAGTCAAGTGAAGTACCTGAACCGATAACGCGTTCTTTAGGGAATCCAGAGAATTTCCATGTAGAGTATGTCAACACGTCAACTGGGTTAGCAGCTACGAGGAAGATTCCGTTAAATCCTGATTCAACAACTTGTGTTACGATTGATTTATTGATCGCAAGGTTTTTACCAACAAGATCAAGACGAGTTTCACCTGGTTTTTGAGGAGCACCTGCAGTAATTACAACAAGGTCAGCGTCCGCACAGTCAGCATACTCAGCCGCATAGATCTTCTTAGGTGAAGTGAAGGCAAGGGCGTGGCTAAGGTCAAGCGCATCTCCGACAGCTTTTTCGTGCAATTGTGGAATTTCGATAATTCCAAGCTCTTGTGCAATTCCTTGGTTAACAAGTGCAAAAGCGTAAGATGAACCTACAGCACCGTCACCGACAAGGATAACTTTTTTGTGTTGTTTAGTCAAAGTCATGAGTCTAAACGTCTCCTTCATATTTTTTTGAGATAGATTCTCATACGTCTTCATTCTACCACTTTTGAAAGTCTTTGTCATCTGAAACAGTATAAATCCTTTGATGTAAACGTTTTTACATTTGTGTTCCTAAGAAGAAAAATAGGCTAAAATGTGTTATAATAGTATGGTGAATTAAGTAAAGAGAGGCATTTTTTGAATGCAGGATAAGAATCTAATTGATGTGAATTTAACATCAGAAATGAAGACGAGTTTTATCGATTATGCCATGAGTGTCATCGTTGCTCGTGCCCTCCCTGATGTTCGTGATGGTTTGAAACCTGTTCACCGTCGTATTTTGTACGGAATGAATGAATTAGGTGTTACGCCAGATAAACCACATAAGAAGTCAGCCCGTATCACAGGGGATGTTATGGGTAAATACCACCCACACGGAGATTCCTCTATTTATGAAGCCATGGTTCGGATGGCGCAATGGTGGAGTTATCGCTACATGTTAGTGGACGGTCATGGAAACTTTGGTTCTATGGACGGTGATGGTGCCGCTGCACAACGGTATACTGAAGCCCGTATGAGTAAGATTGCTCTTGAAATGTTGCGGGATATTAACAAAAATACAGTTGATTTTGCTGATAACTATGATGCCAGCGAGCGAGAACCTTTGGTCTTACCTGCACGTTTCCCTAACCTTCTGGTTAATGGTGCTACAGGAATTGCAGTTGGGATGGCAACCAATATTCCTCCTCACAATTTGGGAGAAACCATTGACGCGGTGAAGTTGATGATGGATAATCCTGAGGTAACGACCCGTGAACTTATGGAAGTTCTTCCCGGTCCAGATTTTCCGACAGGTGCTTTGGTCATGGGGAAATCAGGTATCCACAAAGCCTATGAAACAGGAAAAGGATCGATCGTCCTTCGCTCTCGTACAGAGATTGAAGTGACCAAGAGTGGCCGTGAACGGATTGTTGTTACCGAGTTCCCTTATATGGTCAATAAAACCAAGGTTCACGAACATATCGTTCGATTGGTGCAAGAAAAACGAATCGAAGGGATTACAGCTGTACGAGATGAGTCAAACCGTGAAGGGGTTCGATTTGTCATTGAGGTCCGCCGGGATGCTTCGGCTAACGTTATTTTGAATAACCTCTTTAAGATGACACAAATGCAAACCAATTTTGGTTTCAATATGTTGGCGATTCAAAATGGCGTTCCAAAGATCCTTTCTCTTCGTCAAATTTTAGGTGCTTATATCGAGCACCAAACAGAAGTGGTAACTCGCCGGACTATCTTTGATAAAGAAAAAGCGGAAGCACGTGCCCATATTTTAGAAGGTTTGCTGATTGCCTTGGATCACATAGATGAAGTGATCCGAATCATCCGCAATAGCCGGACAGACGCTGAAGCACAGGCTGAATTGATGGCGAAGTTCAAACTTTCTGAACGTCAAAGTCAAGCCATTTTGGACATGCGTCTTCGTCGTTTGACCGGTTTGGAACGAGACAAGATCCAAAGTGAATATGATGATTTGGTTGCCCTGATTGCTGATTTGGCTGACATTTTGTCTAAACCAGAACGTGTAGCTACCATCATCAAAGAAGAATTGGAAGAAGTCAAACGCAAGTTTGGTGATGCTCGCCGAACTGAGTTGATGATCGGAGAAGTCCTTTCTCTTGAAGATGAGGACTTGATTGAAGAAACAGATGTCTTGATCACCCTTTCGAATAAAGGCTACATCAAACGTCTGGACCAAGCGGAATTTACGGCTCAAAAACGTGGTGGACGAGGGGTTCAAGGAACTGGTGTCAAAGATGATGACTTTGTTCGTGAACTGGTATCTACGAGCACCCATGATCATTTGCTCTTCTTTACCAATAAGGGACGTGTCTATCGTCTGAAAGGTTATGAGATTCCAGAATATGGTCGGACAGCTAAAGGATTACCAATCGTCAATCTCTTAAAATTGGACGAAGGTGAATCGATTCAAACCATTATTAATGTGGAGCAAGACCGCAGTGACGAAGCCTATCTCTTCTTTACGACGCGAAAAGGTTTGGTCAAGCGGACCAATGTAGCTGAATTTTCAAATATTCGTCAGAACGGTCTGAAAGCGCTGAATCTGCGCGAAGAGGATGAATTGATTAATGTCTTCCTTACAGACGGCAATACTGACGTTATTATCGGTACCAAGTATGGTTATTCTGTCCGCTTTAATGAGGCTGTAGTCCGGAATATGGGACGTTCTGCCACAGGTGTACGTGGTGTGAATCTCCGTGAAGGAGACAAGGTTGTTGGGGCTAGTGTCGTTACGGATCAAGATGAAGTATTGATCATCACTGAAAAAGGATATGGTAAGCGTACAATGGCTAGCGAATACCCAACCAAAGGCCGTGGTGGTAAAGGAATCAAGACAGCCAATATTACAGAGAAAAATGGTCCGTTAGCTGGTCTTTTAACTGTTAAAGGGGATGAAGATCTGATGATTATTACCGATACAGGAGTCATGATTCGCACAAATGTTGGGAATATCTCTCAAACGGGTCGTTCAACTCAGGGTGTGAAAGTTATGAGACTGGATCAGGATGCGAAAATTGTGACCTTTACAACAGTCCAGCCTGATGATAAAGATGAAGAAGTAGTGGAAGAAAACGAATAGATAAGGGGACAGTATGTCACGCAGAAGAAAAAAGAAAAAGAGTTTACGCAATACTCTTATCAACATCGTTGCAACACTTTTGATTATTCTCTCGCTTCTCTTAATTTTTAATGCTCCGATCAGAAATATGATTATGGTTTGGCATACCAACCAATACCAGGTTAGCAAGGTCGATAAAAACACCATTGATAAGAATAAAAAAGTGAAAACGAGCTTTGATTTCCAACATGTTAAGTCACTCTCGACGGAAGCTGTGATCAATGCCCAATGGAAGGCTCAGAAACTTCCTGTGATTGGGGGAATTTCGATTCCTGAATTGAACATGAATCTTCCGATTTTTAAGGGACTAGAAAACGTAGCCCTCTACTATGGGGCAGGGACCATGAAGGAAAATCAAGTCATGGGGCAAGGTAATTATTCTCTCGCTAGTCACCATGTATTTGGCCTAACTGGTGCAAATGCCATGTTGTTCTCACCATTAGAGAAAGCCAAGGCTGGTATGAAGATCTACATCACGGATAAAGAAAAAATCTATACTTATGTTATCTCGTCAGTTGAGACAGTGACTCCAGACCGTGTAGATGTCATTCAAGATCGTGAAGGTGTCAATGAAATCACCTTGGTGACTTGTGAGGATGCTGCAGCGACTTACCGTACGATTGTAAAAGGGAATTTGGAAACCTCTGTTGACTATGACAAGGCTCCAAAAGACATCCTGAATTCATTCAGCAAGTCTTATAATCAAATGCAACTTTAAGAAAATAAAGCCCGAGGCAGAGATGCCGGGGCTTTTTCTGTGTAGGAATCTAGGAGAAAATGGGAAGAATTCTTGTAAAATTGTAAGAGATTGGTAATATAATGTAAGGAACTTGTCATAATATTGAGTGAAATTCAGTATATAATAGAGGAGAAAGAGTATGATAAGGAGGTAGGATAGTGACAAAAGAGCGAATTTATCATCTCTTGCATCATTTCTATAATCTCTTAGTAAATGATTTTCCACGAAATGGATTAATTACGAAAGGAATCTACGAAGTAGAGCAGGTCTACCAAGCTTTAGAGGCCATTCCTCAGAGTCAGGAGTACCTGATTCGCTGTGAAATTCAACAGTTTTTAAAGGAGCTTGAACAAGTTCAAACAGGTTATCAGATCCGTTTTAATAAAGATGAAGTCTTAGTGTTAGATGATTTGAAGCAAGAAATTGCCTGCAAATAATGAAAGGTCGTCGTTTTCTCTACTTATTACGAATTAATAAGTGAGGAGGAAATTATGTACGACATATCATTTATTGAACCGTCTTTGCTTCCTAGGGAACGCTTGGTTTCTGAAGGTGTAGATAAGCTGAGTCATCAGGAATTGTTATCCATTCTCTTGCGGACAGGCAATAAGCAAAAAAGCGTTTATGAGATTGCACAAGGTCTTTTGAGTTCGGTTAATAGTTTAAAGGAGTTAAGTCAATTAACCCTAGAGGAGCTACAGGAAATCTCTGGTATTGGCCGGGTGAAGGCCATCGAACTTCAGGCTGTGATTGAGTTTGGACGAAGGATTCATAAAGACGAATTGATGAGTTCTGAACAAATCATGAGTAGTCAGAAATTGGCCCATAAAATTCAACAGGAAATCGGCCATAAGAAACAGGAGCACCTGGTTGCCCTTTATTTGAATACGCAGAATGAAATTATTCATCAACAGACCATTTTTATTGGAACAGTGAATCGAAGTATTGCGGAGCCACGTGAAATCCTGCATTATGCATTGAAGCACATGGCAACCTCCATCATTTTGGCTCATAATCATCCATCTGGTGCCGTATTTCCAAGTAAAAATGATGATGAAGTAACGCATCGAGTTTTAGAGGCCTGTGAAGTGATGGGTTTAACCCTATTGGATCACTTGATTGTATCTGAAGAAAATTACTATAGTTATCGAGAAGAAACAGATTATTTAGTTTAAAAAAGGTTGGAATCCTCTGGTTCCAACCTTTTTGTTGTTAAAGTATAAATCTTTATTCTTCGTTTCTTCGCATGAAATAAAGGAGTGTTTGCAATTCACTGGTGAGGTCGACATATTGGACGACGACATCTTTAGGAACTGTCAGATGCACTGGTGAGAAGCTGAGAATCCCTTTAACCCCAGCGTCTACCAAAAGGCTAGCCACTTCTTGAGCCTTGACGCTTGGAACAGTTAGAATAGCTGTTTGAATGCCTTCTTGTTTGAGCTTTTCTTTAATAGTGGAAATACCGTAAATGGGAATTCCGTCCTTACTTTTGGTATTGATCAGTTCGTGATCATCTAGATCAAACGCCATGACAATTTTCATCTTATTGCGTTCATGGAAGCGATAGTTGAGGAGTGCACTTCCCATATTCCCGATCCCCACAATAGCGACATTGGTAATGGCATTATCATTTAAAAGATCGGCAAAGAAGTTCATCAGTTTTTTTACGTCATAACCAAATCCCCGTCTTCCTAATTCACCAAAATAAGAGAAATCTCGGCGAACAGTGGCAGAGTCAATCCCAATTGCATCCGCAATTTGCTTGGAATTGGCGCGCTCTATTTTTTCAGAGTTAAAGCGTTTAAAAATGCGGTAGTAGAGCGATAAGCGTTTTGCTGTTGCGCGTGGAATTGGAGTATTTTTATCATGTTTCACAATATCACAACCTTTCCCTCTTATTGTATAGGAAGATTGTGAAAAAATCAACTATGTAGACCGATTTTTCAAAAATATATTTGTCTAACTAAAAAGCTGATGGCGATGGGAGAGTTCCATCATCATCAGCTTAGTTTTTAGCTTGTTCTAATTTTTTCAAAAAAGCATAGAGTCCATCGACACGCCCCGTATAGGGAAGTTTTTCACCCTTGTATTCAATGGAAACGATTGAGTAAGAGTCAGGTAAGGTTACACAGCCTGAAAAATCTAGGATGCAGGCTGCAAGGTCGGAATAAGTAGTCGTTCGTTCTACTTGGTACGCGTCGATATAAGTTAGGGTTACCATATTAAACCTCTGTTTTGTTGAAAATTTCTCTTTCAACGAGACTATCCATTAAGAAATAGAATTTTTGTTGGATAATGTCATTTTCTGGATTTTTAAAGATATTAACCAGGCGAAGACCTGACTTATCTGTAATATTGATTTTAAAACCAGTGAGGTCTTTGTTGAAGATAATTTTAAGCAGGAAACCTTCACCGCTATTTGGAACAGCTTCGAGCAAACGATTCAACTCGTAATTTCCAACTTTTGTAACAGCAAATGTATTGTCACGTAAGGTATATTTTTTAATATTTGGGTGAAGACTATAGGTATATTTGCAGTCTTTCAATGTGATACTAGTTTCAAAAGTCATATTGTTCTCCTATGATAAAATTTCTTTAAGTTTTGTGAGGAAGTCTTGAACCTCCTCTATGGTATTGAGTTCTGAAAAACTAATTCGAAGGGATTCTTTTAGGCGTGAGCTATTTTTTCCATAGAGCGCCTCAAGGACATGGCTGGGTTGAATGGTACCTGCGGTACAAGCAGAACCTGTAGAGACAGAAATTCCAGCAAGATCGAGTCGCATCAATAATACATCATTTTGGACACCCGGAAAGCCAAGGTTCCAAACAAATGGAAGATGATCATCATTCGCATTTACGTAGTAGTCGTAGGCTGCTAAACCATTGACTAGTTCTTGGCCGAGTTTTTGAACCTGGTTGAAATTTTCTTCTTGATGAAGTGTAGCTTGCTGAAGCGCGGTTGCCATCCCGACAATTGAAATGAGATTTTCCGTGCTGGCTCTCATCTTACTTTCCTGATCCCCACCATGTAAGAGATTATCAAAATCTTTGACGGCCGCATAAAGGAAGCCGACTCCCTTAGGGCCATGGAATTTGTGGGCAGAAGCACTGAGAAAATCAATTCCCAACTCTTCGGGATAGACAGGGACCTTTCCAATTGCTTGGACAGCATCAACGTGAAAGGCAGCTGGATGATCTTTTAAGAGTTCTCCGATTTCTTTAATCGGTAACAGATCGCCTGTCTCATTATTGGCAAACATGGTAGAGACAAGAATAGTATCCGGTCTAAGTGCAGCCTTGATATCACTAGACTGAATGCGTCCATCTCTTGGTTGGACGATCGTAACTTCAAATCCGAAACGTTCTACAAGATATTCGATGGGTTCTAGAACCGCATGGTGTTCCAAAGCGGTAGTAATGATGTGTTTGCCATCTGCTTGGTGTTTCAAGCAGTAGCCTTTTATAACGGTATTATTACTTTCTGATCCACCTGAAGTGAAGAAAATACGATTTGGAAGAGTATGGAGAGACTGAGCAATCTGTTCGCGAGATTCTCGGAGAAGTTTACTAGCCATCCGTCCATGAGCATGGAGGCTCGATGGATTTCCAAAAGTGGTCTTCATGGTTTCAGACATTTTATCAATGACTTCAGGTAGAAGGGGAGTTGTTGCGGCATTATCAAAATATATCACATTAAGACCTTATTTCTTGTGGTAGGCAAATAGAGGACTAACAGGTTTTCTTTCTTGAATGCGAACAATAGCTTCAGCGATCAGTTCGCTAGCTGTCAGATAGTTAATATTTTTTGGTGTTGGCCCATTTGGAGCAACAGAATCGGTTACTAAGATTTCTTTGATCGGAGCTTGGTCTAATAACTCGACAGCTCCTTTCACAAATAAGCCATGGCTTGAAACAGCATAAATTTCAGTAGCTCCTTCGCGTTCGACGATTTTCGCAGCTTCTGAGAATGTCTTACCAGTATTGAGGATATCGTCAATCAAGATCGCTTTCTTATCTTTGACATCCCCGATAATATAGCCATAATCACGGTTCGCATCATCTTGCTCGTAATCAATGATCGCAATCGGTGCATCAAGATATTCAGCTAAACTACGAGCCCGTTTGACACCAGAGTTTTTAGGACTGACGACTACGACATCAGGCCCTGTTAGACCTTTATTAATGTAGTGTTCTGCAAAAAGTGGAATGGTAAAGAGGTTATCTACGGCAATATCGAAGAAACCTTGAACTTGCACTGCATGGAGATCCAGTGTGACGACGCGATCCACCCCAGCTTTGACCAACATGTTTGCGACGAGCTTAGCTGTGATTGGTTCGCGAGGAGCAGCAGTCCGGTCTTGGCGGGCATAACCGAAGTAAGGCATAACCACATTGACAGTATTTGCGCTGGCCCGTTGGCAAGCATCTACCATAATTAAGAGTTCCATCAAGTGATTGTTGACAGGGAAACTGGTTGATTGAATGATATAAATATCATATCCACGAACACTTTCCTCAATATTGACTTGGATTTCACCATCTGAGAATTGACGGGATGAAATTTTCCCAAGCGGAACCCCAGCGTGATCCGCGATTTTTTGCGCAATCTCTGGATTTGAATTGAGAGAGAAGAGCTTCATATTTTTTTTATCTGACATGTGATTCCAACCTCATTTAGATTTTTGATCTTAGCACTATTTTAGCAAAAATTTGCGATAATTTCAGCTATTTTACAATCTTTCCGCCAATCTAGCGATTTTATTTTTTGCTGCTTTGTAGACGATTCCATGCTCTGTCATGAACTGATGGAAATTTTCTTCCTGCTCAGCAGTTTCAACCTCGATTTCCAACTCATAATCTTCAGTGTCTAGATAGAGACTGCGGTCCAGTGCCACTAGGCCTGCAGCTGTTTCTATTTCGAATCGTTCTGTTGTAAGGCTCCCCCAAACAGCCAGTTGTTCAACGGGGATTCCTTTTAACATCAAGAGGTTTTTGATTTCTCCGTCAGGAAACTGTTGGTGTTGAAGGATCTCCTCGGTTTCTTCTGGGCTGAGGTCTTGATTGTACTCGAAATGGCCAACTGCTTCAGGAACCTTGAGAGTCAATTCAGCCTGATCTGTGAAAGTACGCACCCGCAAGGCCATTTTTTCCTTACGGATGAGCTGGTCAGGTGTATCGATATAGTGATTGGTTTGGACAACCAATTCTGTATCAGCAAAAAGTGGAAGGAGGGATTGGTATTCCTCCTTATCTAGCAAGGTTTTGTATTCAATTTCTAAATGGTTCATTTTGTAGTCCTTTGCTTTTTTTCGAAAGCGATTCATGATATAATATGAGATGTGTTTATTGTATACAAAAATGGTTCAGATTACAAGGTGGTAAGATGGCAATTGATTGGGAAAACTTCTTAGATCCGTATATCCAAGCAGTTGGGGAATTAAAAATCAAACTGCGTGGGATTCGTAAGCAATATCGTAAGCAACAAAAGCATTCTCCAATCGAATTTGTCACAGGAAGGGTCAAGCCGATTGAAAGCATCCGCGAAAAGATGGTCCGAAGAAATATTTCTGAAGAAAATCTGGCTCAAGATATGCAAGATATTGCTGGTCTTCGCATCATGGTCCAGTTTGTGGATGACGTCGAAGAGATCCTAGAGGTTCTGAGACAACGACAGGATATGCGCGTGGTCCAAGAGCGAGACTACATCCGCCACAAGAAATCAAGTGGCTACCGGAGTTACCACGTCGTGGTCGAGTATCCGGTTGACACCATTGATGGAAATGAAACGATCTTAGCAGAGATTCAAATTCGGACCTTGTCCATGAATTTTTGGGCAACCATTGAACACTCGCTTAATTATAAATATAAAGGAGACTTTCCAGACGAGATCAAAAAACGCTTAGAGACGACAGCAAACCTGGCCTATCTCTTGGATGAAGAGATGGGGGCAATTCGGGATGCGATTCAGGAGGCTCAAGCCCTGTTTGATCCACTTCATCGTAAGTTAAATGATGGCGTTGGAAATAGTGATGACACAGATGAAGACTACAGGTAAAAAAGTATCCATTATTCGTAATCGCAAGCGTCAAAGTGAAGAGGTTTTTCAGCAGTTGCGCTATAAGCTTCGAAAAAATAATTTTATTTTGACGGAGAAGCATCCGGATATTGTGATTTCAATTGGTGGTGATGGGATGTTGCTATCAGCCTTTCACAAGTATGAACAGCAGTTGGATCGCGTGCGCTTCATCGGCGTCCATACTGGACACTTAGGATTTTATACGGATTACTTAGACAGTGAAATCGATAAGCTGGTTGAGAATTTAAAATATGATACAGGTGCCAAGGTTTCTTACCCTATTTTGAATGTTAAAATTACTTTTGATAATGGGGAAACCCGTACTATGAGAGCGTTGAACGAAGCGACGATTAAGAGAAGCGACCGGACCATGGTTGCCGATCTCACGATTAATGGAGTGGATTTTGAGCGCTTCAGAGGAGACGGGATTACCGTTTCGACTCCTACAGGAAGTACGGCTTACAACAAATCCTTAGGAGGAGCAGTCCTTCACCCAACTATTGAGGCGCTGCAGATTGCTGAGATCGCCAGTCTCAACAACCGTGTCTATCGTACCTTGGGTTCTTCTGTCATTGTCCCTAAAAAGGATAAGATCGAGATTACACCGACGAGACCTGGCTTCCACATTATCTCTGTCGACAATTCAACCTATTCTTACCGCAATATTGCAAAGGTAGAATACCAGATTGACAACCATAAGATTAATTTTGTGGCAAGCTCCAGTCATACCAGTTTCTGGAATCGGGTCAAGGATGCCTTTATCGGAGATGATAGAGAATGAGATTTGAATTCATTGTCGATGAGCATGTCAAGGTCAAGACCTTCCTGAAAAAGCATGAGGTTTCTAAGGGTCTCTTAGCAAAGATTAAGTTTCGTGGTGGCCAGATCCTTGTCAATGGACGTCCGGAGAATGCAATTTATTTATTGGATATTGGGGATCGCTTGGTCATTGATATTCCAGCAGAAGAAGGGTTCGAAACTCTGAAACCCATGGATCGATCTTTGGATATTTTGTTTGAAGATGATCATTTTTTGATCTTAAACAAACCCTTTGGGATTGCTTCTATTCCAAGTGCGATTCATTCCAATACCTTAGCCAATTTTGTAAAAGGCTATTATGTGAAACAAGGCTACGAGAACCAGCAGGTTCACATTGTCACTCGCTTGGACAAGGATACAAGTGGCGTCATGCTCTTTGCCAAACATGGCTATGCCCATGCCCGCTTGGATAAGCAATTGCAGTCTAAAACGATTCAGAAACGCTATTATGCCTTGGTCAAGGGATCTGGGAAGCTTGATCCTGTCGGAGAGATTATTGCTCCGATTGCGCGTGATGAAGATTCAATTATCACCCGAAAGGTAGCTAAAGGTGGCAAGTATGCTCATACAAGCTACCAGGTTGTTCAATCTTTTGGTGATATCCACCTTGTGGATATTCAGTTACACACAGGTCGAACCCATCAGATCCGCGTTCATTTTTCCCATATTGGTTTTCCGCTCTTGGGAGATGATCTCTATGGCGGCAGTTTAGAAGACGGCATTGAGCGCCAAGCCCTTCATTGTCATCGTCTATCCTATTATCATCCATTTCTAGAGGAAGAATTGGTCATAGAAAGTCCACTACCTCCAGATTTCCAAGCTGTATTAACACAGCTTCAAACAAGTTATTAATTATTAAAAGGAGTAAGACTCATGGAAGTTTTCGAAAATCTCAAAGCCAACCTCGTTGGTAAGAATGCACGTATTGTATTACCAGAAGGTGAAGAACCTCGTATTCTCCAAGCGACAAAACGTATTGTAAACGAGACAGAGGTAACCCCTGTCTTGCTTGGTAATCCGGATAAAATTAGGATTTATCTTGAAATTGAAGGGGTTTTGGATGGATATGAAGTCATCGATCCTCATTCTTATCCAGGTTTTGAAGAAATGGTAGCTTCCTTGGTAGAACGTCGTAAGGGCAAAATGACAGAAGAAGAAGCGCGTCAAGTCTTGAAAGACGACGTTAACTATTTCGGTGTGATGATGGTTCACATGGGAATCGTTGATGGGATGGTATCTGGTGCGATTCATTCGACTGCCGCAACTGTTCGTCCGGCCTTGCAAATTATCAAAACTCGTCCAAATGTCAAACGGACTTCAGGGGCTTTCCTCATGGTTCGTGGATCTGAACGCTACTTGTTCGGGGACTGTGCCATCAACATCAATCCAGATACTGAAGGCTTGGCTGAAATTGCTATCAACTCTGCTATCACAGCCAAGATGTTTGGGATTGATCCTAAAATCGCCATGTTGAGCTATTCAACAAAAGGTTCTGGTTTCGGTGAAAGTGTTGATAAAGTAGTGGAAGCGACTAAACTCGCTCATGAACTTCGTCCAGACCTTGAAATTGATGGGGAATTGCAATTTGATGCAGCCTTTGTCCCAGCAACTGCAGCCTTGAAGGCTCCAGGAAGCAAGGTGGCAGGACAAGCCAATGTCTTTATCTTCCCTGGTATTGAGGCAGGTAACATTGGATACAAGATGGCAGAACGTCTTGGTGGCTTTGCGGCGGTAGGTCCAGTTTTGCAAGGTTTGAACAAACCAGTCAACGACCTTTCTCGTGGATGTAATGCAGATGACGTTTACAAATTGACCCTGATTACAGCAGCTCAAGCTGTGGAACAATAAGAAATACATTTAGAGCGTGGGACAGAAATCGGTAATTCGTTAGAATTCGATTTCGTCGTCCCACCTCCGCACAGTTGAGTAGGGCTGTAAAAGCTGATAAAATCAGCGTAGTAGAGCCCACTCAACCACTGCATCTTGCTCGACAATCTAAAAATAATTGAGAGGCTAGGACTTTTGTCCCAGCCTCTTTTTCTTTATAAAAACAGAATTTCTAAACTCTAACTCATTATATGGTATACTAGGAATATGTTAGATTTAAAAGATTACGGGATTACCATGTGGGAGGAGGAAAAAATCGCCTCTTTCCGAGAAAAGTTATTAGCCTGGTATGATGCCCATAAACGGAATCTCCCCTGGAGAAGGACCCAGGATCCTTATAAAATTTGGATCTCAGAAATTATGCTCCAGCAGACACGTGTCGATACGGTGATTCCTTATTATGAGCGCTTTTTAGATTGGTTTCCGACGGTCGCTGATTTGGCTCAAGCCCCTGAAGAAAAACTCTTAAAAGCTTGGGAAGGCTTGGGGTATTACTCACGTGTTCGAAATATGCAGAAAGCTGCCCAGCAGATAATGGAAAATCACGGAGGAGTGTTTCCATCAAGCTATGAAGCTATTTCTCAACTGAAGGGAATTGGGCCTTATACAGCTGGTGCGATTGCTAGTATTGCCTTTGGATTAGCAGAGCCAGCAGTAGATGGCAATGTCATGCGTGTTCTAGCCCGCTTGTTTGAGGTGGACTACGATATCGGAGTTCCAACTAATCGCAAGATTTTTCAAGCCATGATGGAAATCTTGATCGATCCGGTTCGTCCTGGTGATTTCAATCAGGCTTTGATGGATTTGGGCTCCGATATTGAATCACCAGTCAATCCACGTCCCGAAGAGAGTCCTGTTAAGGAATTTAGCGCGGCTTACCAACATGGGACCATGGATCGCTATCCCATTAAGGCTCCTAAGAAGAAACCTGTACCTGTCTATCTCACAGCCTTTATTATCAAGGATAGTCAAGGCCGCTATTTGTTGGAGAAAAATGAGCGAGAGGGGCTTTTATCAGGTTTCTGGCATTTCCCCTTGATCGAAGTGGATAGCCTTTCTTTGAACCTAGGCCAATTATCTCTATTGGATGGGAAGGGGGAAGCAGAGAGCAACCCAGAAATTCTCTCCTTTGAACAGGACTATGACTTGGCCATTGATTGGCAGGATAGATCTTATCCTATCGTCCAGCATGTCTTTTCGCATCGCAAGTGGCAGGTTCAGATCCGATATGGTCTGGTAAAAGAAGGTGAAGAGTTAGCAAGTGAATCGACGGTTTGGTTAACACCAGAAGAATTTTCGGACTATCCTTTTGCTAAACCTCAGCAGAAGATTTGGACGACTTTTTCGGAAAATGAAAAATAGCTAGAGATTATTCTCTAGCTAATTTTTTTATAAATGAGCGAATGCTTTGATTTCTTCTTCAGACATAGATGAGTCGCAACGAACAGTGACTTCACCGGATTCGATATGTAAAAATCCTGGGACAGTTGGGATGCCATAAGTTGAGCGGAAGGCTTGTAATGCATCTAGCTGACTTGGTTCTTCACTATTGATGAAGTAGATATGAGCTTTTGTTTCAGCTACGACAGTTGCTAACTTAGTAGCAAACTTCCGGCAGTAAGGACAAGTCTTGCGTCCGATAAAGAAGGTTGCTGTTTCTTTTTGATCGATCGCTTCTTGCGCACTCGCGACAGTTGTCACTTCAAGATCTTTAATATCTTCTAAAAATTGTTCCATGAGATTACCTCGCTTTCTTCTATGTCTAGTATGCCATATTTTCTATAAAATCGCTGGTATTTGCTACGAAAGAAAGAGAGAGTGGGACAGAAATCGGTAATTCGTTAGAATTCGATTTCGTAGTCCCACCTCCGCACAGTTGAGTAGGGCTATAAAAGCTGATGAAATCAGCGTAGTAGAGTCCATTTAACCACTGCGTCTTGCTCGACAATCCAAAAATAATTGAGAGGCTAGGACTTTTGTCCCAGCCTCGTGTTTTAGCCTACAAATGCATTAATTTCTGCTTCGATATTCGCAATTTTTTCTTTAGCATCTGCTTCAGATTCACCAACTGTAGCGATGTAGAATTTGATTTTTGGTTCTGTACCTGAAGGACGAACGGCAAACCATGAATCATCAGCCAAGATGTATTTAAGCACGTTGCTTGGAGGAGTTGTCAATTTTTCAACGCCGTCAGCAGTAGTAGCTGTTTGTTCCAAGAAGTCTTCTGTCTTAGCAATGTCTGTCTTGTTAAATTGTTTAGGAGCATTGCCACGGAATTTATCCATGATTTTCTTGATTTCAGCAGCTCCGTCCACACCTGAAAGGGTAACAGAGATGGTTTTTTCTGCGAAGTAGCCGTATTGTTTGTAGATTTCTTCAATACCATCTGCCAAAGTCATACCACGTGAGCGGTAGTAAGCTGCGATTTCAGCGACGATAAGAACGGCTTGGATAGCATCTTTGTCACGTACGAATGGTTTGATCAGGTAACCGAAGCTTTCTTCGAAACCAAGCATGTAAGTGTGGTTGTGTTGTGTTTCAAATTCATGAATTTTTTCACCGATAAATTTGAAACCAGTCAAGACGTTAAACATCGTTGCGCCATAGCTTTCTGCAATCTTAGTCACCAACTCAGTTGATACGATGGATTTACAAAGAGCAGCATTGGCAGGAAGGGTACCAGCTGTTTTGTGAGCTTCAAGAATGTATTTAGCAATGATCGCTCCGATTTGGTTACCAGAAAGGTTGAGGTAAGAACCATCTGGTTGGCGGATTTCAACACCAAGGCGGTCAGCATCTGGGTCAGTTGCAACCAATACATCAGCGTCTACTTTGCGACCAAGTTCTTCAGCAAGAGCAAAGGCAGCTTGGTTTTCAGGGTTTGGAGATTTAACAGTTGAGAAGTCAGCATCTGGAACAGCTTGAGCTTCAACAACTTGAACAGCTTCAAATCCAGCTTGGGCAAGAGCACGACGAGCCAACATTTCACCAGTACCATGAAGTGGAGTGTAGACAATCTTCATGTCGCGTCCGTATTCATTGATCAAGTCTTGGTTGATGTTAACGCCTTTCACTTCTTTCAAGTATTCAGCGTCGACGTTTTCACCGATAACTTCAATCAAGCCGTTAGCTTTGCTTTCTTCAAGGTCAGCCAATTGTACAGTGAAAGGATTTTCGATAGCACGGATGTAATCTGTCAATGCATCAGCATCTGCTGGAGGCATTTGTCCACCGTCTTCACCGTATACTTTGTATCCGTTAAATGGAGCTGGGTTGTGGCTAGCTGTTACCATGATCCCAGCAAATGTGTGGAGATGACGAACAGCAAATGACAATTCAGGTGTTGGACGAAGGCTTTCAAATACATAAGATTTGATGCCATGAGCAGCCAAAACTTGAGCTGATTCAAAAGCAAACTCAGGAGAGAAGTGACGGCTGTCGTAGGCGATCGCAACACCGCGTTTCTTCGCTTCCTCACCTTTTGAGTCGATTAATTGGGCCAACCCTTCAGTTGCTTGGCGAACAACATAGATATTAATACGGTTGGTACCAGCACCGATTAATCCACGCATACCAGCTGTACCGAATTCTAGGTTGGTATAGAAGGCATCTTCTTTTGTTTTTTCATCCATTGCGACCAACTCATCACGAAGGTAAGCTGGTAATTCAGCAAAGTCGAGCCATTTTTGGTAGTTTTCTTGATAGGTCATGCAAGCGTCTCCTTTTTGCTTATAATTTAATCGCTTACATTATAGCAAATTTTTTCAGAAAATTCTAGCGATAATTGTAAATCTTTTCAAAAAAATAAAGCTAATTCACCATCAAAAAAAGCCAAGATAAATTGGTCTTGGCTTGAAAGGTTATTTTAATTTTTCAAGAGATGGAACGACTGCACTGGTAATGAGTACTGTCGCAATGACTTCGATGAGAGAGTTGGTAGATACAATCAAGGCTAGGAAATGTTGAATCCCCCCTCCAAAACTGTTACCAAAGAAGAAGTAAATCCCACTTAGAACGAAAACAGTATTGGTCATAGAGCCGACAATTCCAGCGATCACAAGTCCAGTACGATTGCGAATCCAACGATAGACGAAGTAAGGGGTTACCCCGATGAGAATCCGAGGGACTATGGCAATGATAAGGGAGTAGAGATTCCCGTGAGGGACAAAGGGACTAAAGAGATAGCTGGCTGGTGTTAAAACCAAGGTATTCATAGTGAGGCTAAAGAGTCCCATGAGGAGTCCTAAGATAGCTCCAATCCGTGGACCGTATATGATAGAGGCGATCACGACAGGAATATGAACCAAGGTTGGTTGAATTCCTGATGGAACAAATTGCAGAATGAAGGATGTCACAAAGTGAATGGTAATCATAACCGCAAAAAAGATGGCAATTCGTGAAATAGAAGATGACTTTCTCATAAACAATTCTCCTTAACAGCTTCAACAATAGTTTCTACAGTCGCTAGAGCTCCAGCACCTTTGTCCCCACAAGCAAGAACAGCATCACGAGGTTGGATCATCTGGTAACCATAGTCTTGTAAGAGCTTTAGATTTCGTTGGGTAGCGGGATGTTCTAGCATTTTTGTATTCATAGCAGGGGCCAGTAATTTTTTTGTCCTTTGAGGCAAGGCTAGAGCTGTGCTTGTGACCATATTATCTGCAAGTCCCATAGCCAATTTAGCAATGGTATTGGCACTGGCCGGCGCGACAAGAAAGAGGTCAGTTTCTTTCCCAATGTCGATGTGCTCGATCCGCTGTGGATCGTCTTCCATCATAACATCAAGCCCCACTTGATTCTTTGAAAGAACTTGCAAGGTTAAAGGGGTAATAAATTTTTGGGCTGAAGGAGTCATGAGGACCTTCACTTCAAAGCCCAATTTGGTTAGTTGGCTGGTAATATCAGCAGCTTTATAGGCGGAAATACTACCGGTAACCGCTAAAGTAATGTGTGTCATATGTTCCTTTTTATTTGATATAACGTAGGATAGCCTCTGCGATTTCTGTTTTCGTAGAAGCTTCTAGGACCTGATCATCTGTCACTAGATAGGCTTGATGCTGACCATTCTGAATCTTGGTCATATCATTGGCAACGATCATGCTGGCATGATTTTTAACGAGGCTTTCACGCGCCACCTGGATCAACTCTTCAGAAGAAACGTCGACTAATAGCTTAAAGCCGATCAGTTGAATAGCAGGGTTCCATTCTTTGACGAGCGAGATAATCTTGGGATTTTTCTTTAGAAAGAGCACTTGGTATTCTTCTTTGGAAGAGATTTTAGCTTCCTGATTTTCGCGATGGATAAAGGTATGAAGGTCTTGAGCCTTCTCAACTTCCTCAAGGCCTGTCATGTAAACAGGTGTGTAGTCTGAAACAGCCATAGCGTGAATCAAAACCTGATGTTGAGGGACTTCCGTTTTCATTTGTGTGAGAAGTTCTTCGACATTCTTGACCAATAGAAGACGAAGGTGTGGGTGAGGATCGGGTTTAAGCGCAGAAGGCGTTGTGATCAAGGTCACCTGATATCCCTTTGCAAGAGCCGTTTCTGCAAGAATTTTCCCTAGGCTCCCGGTGGAATGATTGGTGATCGAACGAACACTATCAATGGCTTCGCTCGTTCCGCCTGATGTAATTAAAATATGCATATGCTTATTTTACACAAAAAAGATACGTAAGTAAAGTTCCGAAGCTATTAGGATTAGCTATGTGTAGCCATAGAATTTAGATAAAAAACGAACGTTAGATTCAAAAGGTGGAAAAACTATGTTATTTTCGCGAATTTTAGGTATAATAGATCTATCAAATATAAAGGAGTCCCTTATGAAAACAGATATCGAAATTGCTCAAAGCATTGAACTCCAACCGATTGTGGACGTTGTTAAGAAAATTGGTTTGGTTGACGATGATCTTGAATTTTATGGAAAATACAAGGCAAAATTGAGCTTTGATAAGATTCGTGAAGTTGAGAAAAATCCAGTAGGAAAACTTATCTTAGTCACTGCGATCAACCCAACTCCAGCTGGAGAAGGGAAATCAACCATTACCATTGGTCTAGCAGATGCTTTGAATAAAATCGGTAAAAAAACCATGATTGCCATTCGCGAACCTTCTTTAGGTCCGGTTATGGGGATTAAAGGTGGTGCTGCTGGTGGTGGCTATGCCCAAGTTCTACCGATGGAAGACATCAACCTTCATTTCACAGGGGATATGCATGCGATCACAACGGCTAATAACGCCCTCTCAGCATTGATTGATAATCATTTGCACCAAGGAAATGAGCTTGGAATTGACCAACGTCGGATTATCTGGAAACGGGTAGTGGACTTGAATGACCGCGCTCTTCGTCATGTTTCTGTCGGTCTTGGCGGTCCTTTAAATGGGATTCCGCGTGAAGACGGTTTTGATATTACCGTTGCTTCTGAGATCATGGCCATCCTTTGCTTGGCGACAGATATTGAAGATTTGAAACGTCGTTTGGCCAACATTGTTATTGGTTACCGCTATGATCGTAGTCCAGTTTATGTCCGTGATTTAGAAGTAGAAGGGGCTCTTGCCTTGATCCTCAAAGATGCGATCAAGCCAAACTTGGTTCAAACCATCTATGGTACACCTGCCTTTGTTCACGGTGGTCCATTTGCCAATATCGCCCATGGATGTAACTCTGTATTAGCAACGACGACAGCTCTTCATTTAGCTGACTATACGATTACAGAAGCAGGTTTTGGGGCTGACCTTGGAGCTGAAAAATTCCTTGATATTAAAACTCCAAACTTGCCTACATCACCAGATGCGGTTGTGATTGTTGCGACTCTCCGTGCTCTTAAGATGAACGGTGGAGTGACCAAGGATGCTTTGACTGAAGAAAATGTAGAGGCTGTTCGTGCTGGTTTTGCCAACTTGAAACGTCACGTTGAAAATATCCGTAAGTTTGGCATTCCTGCAGTGGTTGCTATCAATGAATTTATCACAGATACAGAAGCAGAAATTGCTGCTTTGAAAGAATTGTGTGCTGAAATTGAGGTGCCAGTTGAGCTTGCGAGTGTATGGGCGAATGGTGCGGACGGTGGAGTTGACCTTGCTGAAACCTTGGTTAAAACCATCGAAACAAGTCCAGCTAACTACACACGCTTGTATGATAACAACCTTTCTGTTGAAGAAAAAATTGAAAAGATTGTTACAGAAATTTACCGTGGTAGCAAGGTAAACTTTGAGAAGAAAGCTAAGACACAAATTGCCCAAATCGTGAAAAATGGTTGGGATAAGTTGCCAATCTGTATGGCCAAAACACAATATAGCTTCTCTGATAATCCAAATGCCTTGGGAGCTCCTGAAAACTTTGAAATCACTATCCGTGAAGTGGTTCCAAAATTGGGAGCAGGCTTTATTGTCGCTTTGACTGGGGATGTCATGACCATGCCTGGTTTACCAAAACGTCCAGCTGCTTTAAATATGGATGTGGCTGCTGATGGAACAGCTATTGGCTTGTTCTAATAGACGTCTGATGACAAAAAACAACTTCTGTTCAAATGAGCAGAAGTTGTTTTATTATGTACTCGTCGAATGCTATGGTGCAAGAAGCTGATGACTGGCTTTGTGGTAGGTAAACCAAAGTTGGAGGGTCATTGGGACCCAAATGAGAGGCTCGCAAAGAATGACTCCTATATAGCCTGTATGAGGGATAATGAAAAGTACAAAGAGAATTTTTCCTGTTAACTCGATAAAGCTAGAAATCAAAGGGGTCAATTTTCTACCAATACCTTGGAGGGAATTCCCTAAAATCAAGAGGCATCCTAAGACCGGATAGAAGCAGGAGCTGATTTGCAGATAGAGACTGGCATTTGCGATCAAGTTAGGATCGCTAGATCCAGATATGAGGTTTGTTAAGAACGGGCTTGTAAAGAAGAGGAGGATGGCAACAATGATCGACCAAACGAAGGAGAGAAGACAAGCTTGTTTGACCCCTTTTTGAATCCGTCGAAAGCGTTTAGCACCAAAGTTTTGCGAGGTAAAGGTCGTCATACTAGTGGAAATAGCAGCCATTGGCAGGAGGGCAAAGGACATGATCCGACGAGCTGAGATTTGAGCACTTATGATGGTCATTCCAAGCTTATTGATAGCTGATTGTAAGATAACTGTTCCGATAGAGACAATGGAAGACATGAGCCCCATGGTCAATCCCTGACTGATTAAGTCTTGATAGAGTCTTTGATCCCAAACAAAATCGTTGCGATTTGGCAGGAGGAAAGGCACTTTTTTGCGAATATAAAAGAAACAAAGAAGTGCAGAAAAACTTTGCGCAATAATAGTCGCAATCCCAGCGGATTGGACTCCGAGATGGAGTTGGGTAATAAAATAAAGATCAAGAAGAATATTGAGAACGGCAGCGATAATCAAGAAGTAGAGTGCCGCTAAGCTATCGCCAACCGCTCTCAGAAGTCCGGCACAAAGATTATAGGCAAAGGTCACAGCTACACCATTGACAATAGTGGAGATATAGAGATAGGACTGAGCTATAATAGCTGGTGGGGTCCCTAAAAACTGGAGAAGGGGATAAAGACCCACAACACCAATAGATATCACGAAGAGACTGAGGATGCCGCCAATAACAGCAGTTGCTGCGACAGATTTTCGTAATTGGTCATCGTTTTTAGCTCCATAATTTCTCGCGATAATGATGCCCATCCCATTTCCAACACCGACAGCAAATCCAACAATCAAATCAAAAATAGCAGAGGTCGCCCCAACGGCTGCCAATGATTTTTGACCTAAAAATCGTCCTACAATCATGACATCCGAAGTATTGTAGAGTTGTTGGAAGATATTGGATAAAAGAATAGGAAAGGCAAAACTTAAAAGAGTAGGTAAAATAGGACCATCTATGAGGTCCACACGTTGAATTCTTTTCATAGTGCCATTATACCAACTTCAGTAACTAGCGACAAGCATCGGTAGTTGAATCCCCTTACATTTTTTGATATAATCGTGTCAGAAAAGGAGGCCTTATGAGCTTAACGAGCCAATTAATCACTGAAACGTTTCCAGATCTGGATAAGGTCGAAAGGCTGAATATCGAAGCATTTCCAGAAGAAGAGCGTGTTCCTTTGTCAGAATTTTTACGTTATACGGACAATGACGATGCCAATTTCTTTGCTTTTTATAACGAGGAAGAATTTGTCGGATTTGCTTTTTCAATCTATAATCAGAAAGCTTTTTATGTCAGTTTTTTTGCCATTATGCCACATTTAAGAAGCCACGGATATGGTCAAGAAATCATTGAAAAATTGGTGGAATTTTACCAAAGGACCATGATTCT
The DNA here is from genome assembly GCF_041432055.1 of Streptococcus sp. 27098_8_186. Lineage (NCBI taxonomy): Bacteria > Bacillati > Bacillota > Bacilli > Lactobacillales > Streptococcaceae > Streptococcus > Streptococcus sp. 27098_8_186. The sequence goes on along the minus strand of NZ_JAPVYV010000004.1, from coordinate 76,348 downwards.
TGAAGTGGAACGTTTAGATGAAGAATGCGACAATATAGAGCAGCGTCAGTCTCGGATGGATTTCTATAAGCGAAATGGATTTAAAACTGCTAATGCTTTTTTAGAATACGATGATCTGAGTTTTGAGATTCTTTATCGAGGCGATCAATTTGATGAAGAGGCTTATCGGGACATCTTCCATAAACTGCAAGCAGAGAATTACTTTGATTTCCGTATTGAATACCGACGCTTCAGTGATCATTAGACATGATATAAAAAAGTTCTCAGCTAATTTGCAGAGAACTTTTTTGGTTAGTAAATAAAGAAATAGTTCACGATACTCATGATTTGTGAAAAGAACCAAGGCAGAAATAGAAAAGCTAAGAAAGCAGCATGCCATTTCCAATAGAGAGAAACTAGCCCAACCGTCTCTCGGATCCAAGCCGATGGGAGATAATAAAAAGCTGTTTTTGAACAGACACTGCGTCCAGGGATTTTTAATCGTCTCATAATGACACCAGCCCGAAGAGCGTGAAAGGAATTGGTCACCACAAGGACACTCTTTCCTAGTCCCTGATCTTCAAGAATAGCCTTGCTAAAGGTCAGATTCTCAAAAGTCGTTCGAGAACGATTCTCGATTAGAATAGCATCCTTTGGTACCCCCTGTTCCATCAGGTAGTTTGCCATAGCTTCCGCCTCTGAGGTTAACTCATCAGCACCTTGTCCACCAGAAACAATTAGTTTTGATCGTCCCTCGAACTGCTCATAGATAGTCTTTGCTTTAGTTAGACGCTGGGCCAAAAGTGGTGGTACTTTATCCCCGATTAGACCGGAGCCAAGGACGATGATAGCATCAGGCTCTTTACGAACGGGCAAGTAATTGCAAAAAGTCCCATATAAAACATAAGAAAGATAAAGAAAAGTCGAGTAAAAGAGGGCAAAGTCTGTTGGATAAATCAAGAGGTCTTTTCCTGGGAAATAAGGAAGGAAATGAAGCGCCAAGGTGCCGATAATAAAGATCCCATATAGGAGTGAGAGGAGGTTTGCCAATCTTTTGCCTTCAAAAGATATCATTTGCCGGCCGTTAAAAAGAAGAAAAACAGTTGAGAAAATAATACTGAGTAAAACAAGGACAGCAAGTACTGAAAAGATAATGATGGCAACCTTTTGGTTAAACCAGAGCTCCGTACGAACAACTAGTAGAAGGGCGGAAATTAGGAGGAAAAGGCCGAAACTTATTGAAAAGAGGTAAGCATTGATCAGTCGTCTGCGGTCGTTCATAAAGAAAAATAAAAAGATAGTAGCTGGAACCAACCAGAATAGATAGAGAAACATGATGACTCCTAAATGTAGTAGTAGTTCAATTGTAACACAATTGACTAAAAGGTGCTTATGAACTCCACAATCGTTCAATGTTGTTAAAAGCTTTAACTGCCAATTGAGAAAATCAATAGATTCAGAAAAAAAGAATTGCCGTGGTGGATAAAAGCTGTTATACTAGAAAAGATTTACAAATGTAAAGGAGAACACATGTTACGAAAAGGTTCCTTAACAGGTTTGCTGTTATTTGGTATTTTCTTCGGTGCAGGGAATTTGATCTTTCCACCTGCGCTAGGTGCCCAGTCGGGTAGCCATTTTTGGCCGGCTATTGCTGGATTTGTCTTATCAGGAGTAGGGATTGCGATTATCACCTTGATTATTGGGACACTCAATCCTAAAGGGTATATCCATGAGATTTCACGAAAAATTGCTCCTTGGTTTGCCATCGTTTATCTGGTAGCCTTGTATCTGTCTATTGGTCCCTTCTTTGCGATTCCAAGAACGGCTACTGTTTCTTACGAAGTTGGAATCGCCCCCTTGTTAGGAAAAGCCAATGGAGGACTTGGTCTCTTCATTTTTACCTTGATCTATTTCTGTTTGGCCTATTTGATTGCCTTGTATCCTTCTAAAATCCTAGATAGTATTGGTCGGATTTTAACACCTGTCTTTGCTATCTTGATTGTTGTACTCGTTGTTCTTGGTGCTCTCAAGTACAGCGGACACGCGCCTCAAGCGGCAACAGAAGCCTACCGAGTATCTGCCTTTGGTCAAGGTTTCCTTGAAGGGTATAACACCTTGGATGCCCTGGCTTCAGTAGCCTTTAGCGTCATCGCAGTGACTACTCTTAATCAACTTGGTTTCACCAGCAAAAAAGAATACATTAAAACGATCTGGATTGTCGGCATTGTTGTAGCCATTGGCTTTAGTATTTTGTATATTGGATTGGGTTATCTTGGAAATCACTTCCCAATTCCAGCAGAAGTGATGGCTTCCGATGCCAATAAGGGTGTTTATGTCCTCTCAGAAGCAACCAAGGCTATTTTTGGCCCAGTTGCTCAGATTTTCCTAGCAGGAATGGTAACGGTGACTTGCTTTACCACAACAGCCGGTTTGATCGTATCGACAGGGGAGTTCTTCCATAACACTTTCCCTAAAATTTCTTACAAAGTCTATGCAAGTTTCTTCACTCTGATTGGTTTTGCGATTGCAAATCTGGGCTTGAGTGCCATTATTGCCTATTCATTGCCTGTTTTGATGATCCTCTACCCAATCACCATTACCATTGTATTGATTGTCATTGTGAATAAATTTGTGGCCCTTTCAAAACCAGGGATGCAATTGACGATTTTTTTGGCCAGCTTGGTCTCTGTTGCCAGTGTTCTGGCAAATACCTTTAAAATTTCTCTATTAGAAAAGGGAATTGCGTTACTGCCTTTTGCAGCTCAATCTCTTCCATGGTTGGTGCCAGTAGTCATAGGGATTCTTTTATCGTTTGTATTACCCAATAAACAAACTACAGAAGAATAAGTCACGATAGAAACTCTAAAGTTTTGTGCTTTAGAGTTTTTTTGAAACTAATATCCAATTCCAAATTATATTAAAAAAACGTAGCAGAAATTTTTATTATAGGTCAATCAATGTTATACTGAATGTAGCATATCAATATACGGAGTGAACTATGAATCCAATCATTTTTTCATTGACAGTTTTTCTTGCGGGTATTCTGTCTTTCTTTTCTCCCTGTGTCTTTCCTTTGCTGCCGGTTTATATTGGAATCTTGCTAGGAAGTGATCAGGAAAAGGCTATCCGATTGTTCGGGAAAAAAATTCGCTGGCATGGCTTGTTGAAAACCCTTTGTTTTATTGCAGGTATTTCTGTTATTTTCCTCCTCATTGGTTTTGGAGCGGGCTTGCTTGGAAAGATCATGTACACCAATTGGTTCCGTTATCTGATGGGAGCCCTCATCATTATCCTTGGTCTTCATCAAATGGAAGTCTTTCATTTTCATTTCCTTGAAAAGCAAAAATCAGTAGATTTTGGAGCCAACAAACAGAAGAATGAATTGTTTTCAGCTTTTCTCCTTGGTCTTGGCTTTAGTTTTGGTTGGACGCCTTGTATCGGCCCTGTATTGGGATCAGTTCTTGCTCTAGCAGCATCAGATGGGCAAGATGCTCTTATGGGAGCTATTTATCTCCTTGTTTATACCTTGGGAATGGCTCTTCCGTTTTTACTGTTGGCCTTAGCATCTAGTCTGGTCCTACCTTACTTTAATCGTCTCAAACCCCATTTGTTGTTGCTGAAGAAAATCGGCGGAGCCATCATTATTCTGATGGGAATTCTCTTACTTTTGGGACAATTGAACAGTTTGTCATCTATCTTTTCATAAAATAATCCGGAGGTTTAACGCATGATGAAAGGTTTTAAATACGCTTGTTTCTCAGTACTTTCTCTAGCTTTGCTGTCAGCTTGTTCCATGAATCAATCCAGTGAGAGTAGTATGGACAATCAGCCAACAATGAATACAACAACGAATAAGAATCCTTTGGTAGGAAAAGACGCTAGTGACTTTGAACTAAAGGATATGAAGGGGAATACGGTCAAACTTTCAGACTATAGAGGCAAAAAAGTCTATTTGAAATTTTGGGCAACCTGGTGTGGCCCTTGCCGGCAAAGTATGCCTGAATTAGAGAAATTGGTCAAGGATTCGGATAGAGACTTTGAAATTCTAACCATTATGGCGCCAGGACTCCAAGGTGAAAAAACAGAAGAAGAATTCGTTAAATGGTTTGATCAACAAGATTACAAGTCCGTACCGGTCTTGTACAATCCAGACGGTTCTGCATTTGCAGATTATCAGGTTCGCTCTATTCCTACAGAAGTCTTTATAGACAGTCATGGGAAAATTGGACATGTCCAATTAGGTGTTATTTCAAACGACGATGCTAAGAAGATCATCAAAGAGTTACAATAAAAAAATGAAGCACGAAGCTTCATTTTTTTCTAGTTTCTTAGTTGCTTGCACCAGATGTAGCATCAGCAGCTCCATCACTGTGTCCTCCAGCATCAGAAGCACCAGAAGTTGCATCTGAATCGCCATGGCCACCAGCAGGAGCAAATGGACCGCTTCCGCCAACTAGACGTTGTCCTGTTGTTTGTAGGTACCAGTCCAACCATGGCTTGAAGTTGAAGACAATCTCATTGATACCAGCGTATGAACCATCTTCATAGTACATAGCTTGGTAGTTGTGAGTATTGATCACGCCTTCAGGAGACCCTGGAACAATGGTCCGAACATAGTCTTGGTTACCGTTACGAAGGGTACCAATCACCCATTCCACGTTTTTCATACGTGCTGGTGGTAGGGAGCCATGAACGGTTGACATCCGGCTACCTGATTGAGGTGGCACGCGTTTCGCAAACATGGTATCTGGATCTTGGTGGGCATTGTTGTAGTAGAGGAATTGGTTGTTGTCATCAGCGTACGTCAATTCGAAAGGCATAGCTTTCAAGAACATATCAATCTGATTAACAGTCAGGATACCGTGGTCCAATTTGACATAAGTATCACCAGATACAGCCCCTGTAATTTCTGCAACTTTTTCTACCCAATCTGGATCATCCGGATCAACCTCGGTAACAGTAGTAGCGATTGGTTTTCCGCAATCCAAATCTTCTGGTTCAATTGGTTTTGGTTTTTTCAATTTAGAAACGACTCCTACGTATTTCACAAAGTTATCTAAACAAGTTTCAAGGAATTTTACAGTCCCTTCGTTGATGATATTGCCGTCTGCATCAAAAGCTTCTTTCGCTTTTCCGAGAAGGAATTCGTTCCCCGGAAGGGTATAGGCATTGACACCAGGAGCATCTAGAATCTTACGAAGGTGAACTTGGGCACGAGAAGTACCTTGGTCGTAGTAAGAAGCACCTACAATCATGACAGGTTTGCTTTCAAAAGGATGCACTTCATAGGAAAGCCATTCTAAAACAGATTTTAATCCTGCTGAAATAGTGTGGTTGTGTTCAGGTGTTGCGATAATCACACCATCAGCACGGGTAATTTTATTGTTAAGGAGACGTAATTGGAAACTTTCGTCCCATTTTTCATCTTGGTTAAACATTGGAACTTCGTCGATTTCAAGAACTTCCAATTCAAATTTGATCTTAAATTGGCGGCGAATGAATTCCAAAAGTTTACGGTTATATGATTGATCGTAGTTCGATCCTACAAGTCCAACAAATTTCATTCTTTTCTGTCTCCTATCTTACAAGTTTTCCCAGTCAAATTCTTCAGCGTCTTTGCGAAGCAATTCTTGGGCGTTGCGCAATTTGTCTGTGATTTTCACAAACACACGGAAATCATTAAAGACGGCATCTAATTTTTGAATAACATCCAAATCTACCAAGTCTCCATTTTGATCAAAGGCTTGCAATGAATGAGAGAGCAAGAATTCATCTGGCAAGACATTCGCTTTGATTTCTGGAGCATTTAAGATTTGGCGAAGTTGGAGTTGGGCGCGTGAAGATCCCAACGTACCGTATGAAGCCCCAGTAATCATGACTGGTTTGTTCAACAATGGGAAGACTCCGTATGAGAGCCAAGCGAGAGCACTCATCAAGACTGCTGGAATAGAGTGGTCGTATTCTGGAGTCCCAATAATCACCCCATCAGCTTCTTCAATTTTGGCAACAATCTCTAAGACGGATTCAGGCACTTGTTTGTCAGCTGGTTTGTTAAAGACAGGGATATCTTTAATTTCGACCAATTCGATCTCAGCCTTATCAGCAAAATGTTTTTGCATGTATTGAAGCAGTTGACGGTTTGTAGAACGTTTGGAGTTAGTCCCCACAATCGCAATAAGTTTTATCATGGAAAATTCCTTTCTGATAGGAGAATTATAAATAAGATTGAAGCCCACTTGTATAGGCAATCTTGCCTGATTGAGAAACCAATAAGGTATCTATACCAGGAAGTGATTCAACAGTATTGAGGATAGAAGCAGGAGATTCCCCGAACAGGCGGGTAGTCCATATCTCCCCGTCTACGGATCGATCAGATATGATGGTGATACTGGCTAAGTCTGTCTCAACCGGATAGCCCGTCTTACTATCAAAAATATGGTGAAACGACTGGCCGTCAACTTCTAAATGACGCTCGTAGATACCAGAGGTGACAACAGATTTATCCTTGACTGAGAGGACCAGTAGGTGCTGGCCTCTTTTTTCGACTGGATTTTGAATACCAATCCGCCAAGACTGTTGTTTGATGGGGTGTTGACCGACAGTGAGGATATTGCCTCCCAGATCAATCAAGGCATCTGTTACTCCCTGGCTCTTTAAAAAGGTCGCAATGCAGTCTGCACTATAACCCTTAGCCAAGGCTCCTAAATCAATCTTCATTCCAGGACGCATCAGAAAGACTGTATGGTTTTCTAGGTCGAGCTGGATTTGGTGAGGATCGATCTTGGCCAGGGCTTGATCAATTTCCCCTTGCTGGGGACGTCTAGCATCTGAAAATCCAATTCGCCAGGTCTGTACAAGAGGACCAATGGCAATGTTTAAATGGCTGTTTTGAGCTTGACTATGTAAGGTTCCTAAAGCAATCAGTTCAAAAAGATCTGGATGCACCTGAACTGGCGCAATACCAGCTTGGTGATTGACCTCCATGAGTTCAGAACTTGCATCATTGGAACTGAAGCGATGTTCGTAGGAGCGAAGAAGTTCAAAGCAGCGGGCTAAGAGTTCATTCGCTTGTGGGTGACAGATTGAAACAGTGATGGTTGTTCCCATCAAACGTTCGGATCGACTACTTAGGTCCACTAAAAATCTATCCTTTCCTATTTTCACTTATTTATAGTATATCAGAAAGAGACCGTTTTCACAATCCTTTCAGTCAAATTATTTGACATTTTTTGAAACATGTGAAATGTGATTTTCTGGAAAATTGAAAAAAAGATCACAAATTCTGAGCAAAATAATTGTAACCGATATCATTTTTATGATATACTCAAGAAGTAAATTAAATTAAAGGTAGGATTTATTCTATGAGTAAAATCGTTGTTGTAGGGGCAAACCATGCCGGAACAGCTTGTATCAACACTATGTTAGATAATTTTGGAAATGAAAATGAAATTGTGGTTTTTGACCAAAACTCAAACATTTCATTCCTTGGATGTGGGATGGCGCTTTGGATCGGTGAACAAATCGATGGTCCTGAAGGTCTTTTCTACTCTGACAAAGAAAAATTGGAAGCAAAAGGTGCGAAAGTCTACATGAACTCTCCTGTTCTTTCAATTGACTATGACAACAAAGTGGTAACAGCGGAAGTTGATGGGAAAGAACACAAAGAATCTTACGAAAAATTGATCTTTGCGACTGGATCAACACCAATCATTCCTCCAATTAAAGGAGTTGAAATCGTACCTGGTAACCGCGAATTCAAAGCAACTCTTGAAAATCTTCAATTCGTTAAATTGTACCAAAACGCTGAAGAAGTGATCGAAAAATTGAAAGATAACAGCAAACACTTGAACCGTATCGCCGTAGTTGGTGGTGGTTACATCGGTGTTGAACTTGCTGAAGCTTTCGAACGTCTTGGTAAAGATGTTGTCTTGGTGGATATCGTGGACACTGTCTTGAATGGTTACTACGACAAAGACTTCACAGACATCATGGCGAAAAACTTGGAAGACCACAACATCCGTTTGGCACTTGGACAAACGGTTCAAGCGGTTGAAGGAGATGGTAAGGTAGAACGTCTCGTAACTGATAAAGAAACCTTTGATGTAGATATGGTCATCTTGGCTGTTGGTTTCCGTCCTAATACAGCTCTTGCTGATGGTAAGATCGAACTCTTCCGCAACGGTGCTTTCCTTGTTGATAAGAAACAAGAAACTTCACTTCCAGGTGTATACGCAGTTGGTGACTGTGCGACTATCTTTGATAACGCTCGTAACGAAATGAGCTACATCGCTCTTGCATCTAATGCGGTTCGTTCAGGTATTGTCGGTGCTTACAATGCGACTGGTCATGAATTAGAAGGAATCGGTGTTCAAGGTTCTAACGGTATCTCTATCTACGGCCTTCACATGGTTTCAACTGGTTTGACTCTTGAAAAAGCAAAAGCTGCAGGCTTCAGTGCCACTGAAACTGGCTTCAACGACCTTCAAAAACCTGAATTTATCAAACACGATAACTACGAAGTTGGTATCAAGATCGTCTATGATAAAGACACTCGTCAAATCCTTGGAGCTCAAATGGTATCACGTGATAGCGCCATTTCAATGGCTATCCACATGTTCTCACTTGCGATTCAAGAACACGTGACGATTGATAAATTGGCTTTGACGGACTTGTTCTTCTTGCCACACTTCAACAAACCATACAACTACATCACAATGGCAGCTTTAACTGCTGAATAATAGCTAAAGTTATATTAAATACTTTCCTTAGGTGAGTACGGACGTCAGCGAACTTCATAGAAGTTCCATGACTAATTATTGAGCCTAAGGTCTCAATAATTCCGAGTGCCTGAAACAATACAGTTTCAGGCACTTTTCTCACAGCGGAAAGTCTTGACTTTTCTTTATTAGTTCCATAAATAGAACATATTTATATTTCTATGTAGAATTTCTTAACTTATTTTACTTGATAAAATGGTTTGTCTACATTCTAAACAAAACTAACAAGGGTAGTTTTGTTTTTTTCTGTTTTTCCATGTATTCAGAGGCAGTAAAATAAGGTATAATGAATAGGATAAGAGTTTGAAGGAGTTAGGGAATGTCTGCTAAAGAAGAAGCCTTTAAAAATGAATTTCAATTTGCCTCTAGTTCAATTGTGGCCCATATTGTCAGAGGTGTTCTGGTTGGGATCGTTGTGGGCTGCATCGTCTCGAGTTTTCGTTTTTTGATCGAACATATTTTTCATTTTGTTCAAGGCGTCTACAAGGAGATGCCGACTCAACCACTTTATTTGCTGGCGATGCTGTTAGGGTATGGAGTGATCGTACTGATTGCTGGTCGCCTTATTCGCACCAATCGGGATATCAAAGGATCAGGAATTCCGCAAGTCGAAGCGGAGCTTAAGGGTCTCTTGACGGTGAGCTGGTGGGATACCTTGTGGAAGAAGTATATTCTAGGTGTCTTGGCCATCGGAAGTGGCTTGATGCTTGGTCGTGAAGGTCCTAGTATTCAATTAGGGGCAATGGGTGGAAAAGGAGTGGCCCGTCATTTGAAGGTCAGCCCGGTTGAGGAGCGGTCTTTGATTGCGAGTGGGGCTGCTGCTGGCCTTGCTGCTGCCTTTAATGCACCTATAGCGGGGCTCTTATTTGTGGTTGAAGAGGTCTACCATCATTTTTCACGTTTCTTTTGGATTTCTACCTTGGCTGCTAGTTTGACGGCTAATTTTATTTCACTCAATGTCTTTGGTCAAACACCAGTGCTTCATATGCCACAAAATATTCCACCGCTCCATCTGTCTCAGTACTGGATTTATCTTTTTCTTGGAGTCTTTTTAGGGGCAGCAGGGTATGTCTACGAAATAGTGGTTCTCAATATCGGTCGATTGTATCGCTTACTTGAGAAGATTTTCCATGTTCCTTCTCATTATTCTTCTTTATTTGCCTTTGTCTTGATTCTTCCAATCGGCTATTTTCTTCCCCTAATTCTTGGTGGTGGAAATCAATTGGTCTTGGATTTGGCTCGAGTACCGTATCCAGTGCTGACCATCCTTCTCTATTTTGTGATCCGTTTCATCTGGAGTATGTTGAGCTATGGTAGTGGTTTACCGGGAGGAATTTTTCTGCCCATACTAGCATTAGGATCTCTCTTAGGAGCCATCGTTGGAACCTTCCTCCAAAACATTGGCTTTATCTCTCAAAATCAGCTGCCTCTTTTCATCATTTTAGGAATGAGTGGGTATTTTGGGGCTATTTCAAAAGCTCCATTAACAGCGATGATCTTGGTAACAGAGATGGTCGGTGATATTCGTAGTTTAATGCCCCTAGGCATGGTAACCTTGCTAGCTTATATGATTATGGATCTCTTCCATGGAGCGCCAGTCTATGAAGCCATGCTAGAGCAATTGTTGCCGGATAAGGCGCAAGAAGAAGGAGAGTTGACTTTAATTGAGATCCCTGTATCAGAAAAGATCGCAGGAAAGCAAGTCCATGAACTGCACCTCCCTCAAGATATCTTGATCACCACGCAAATGCGAAGTGGTAAGAGCTATACGGTCAATGGTGCAACCCGCTTGTATCTAGGGGATAGTATCTTTGTGGTGGTTAAAGAATCTGAAATCGGACGAGTCAAAGATATTCTTTTGTAAAAGACTGATTCTCAGAAAAGTTTTTCTATTATTAAATTTTCAGACAATTATTGAAAAATGAGAAAATATCTGGTAAAATAAGGGCAAGAACAAATGAGGAGAAGTCTTTCATGAAAAAATATAGTCTACTCTTATTAAGTGTTGCTCTTTTAGCAGGGTGTGCAAATTCTACTAGCAAACAGTCCAGTCAGAAGACGCAAACCAGCTCAACAGTGCGGTTGTCAAAGGCTGACCAGAAGACCTTGGATAATGCGACAGCTGAATACAAAGACTTTGTTGAAATGCAAATTGACCAATTGCTCAAGGATACAGAAGGATTCCGAGCTACGTTAAAAGACGGGAATTTGGAAGAAGCAAAAAAGCAATACCCCTTGATCCGCATGGCCTATGAACGTTCTGAACCGATTGCTGAAACCTTCGGGGAATCGGATGTCAAAATCGACTACCGCTTGGTGGATTATGTGGATGAAAATAAATCAGAAGATGGCTGGTCAGGTTTCCACCGGATTGAGCGTATCCTTTGGGAAAACAATACCACAGATGGAACAGACAAATACGCTGACCAACTGGTGAACGATATCAAGGAGTTGAAAGCTAAAATTGCTACAGTAGAAGTAACACCGGATATCATGTTGACTGGAGCTGTCGATTTGCTCAATGAAGTGGCAACGCAAAAGATTACGGGTGAAGAAGAAGTCTTCTCTCATACAGATCTTTACGACTTCCGTGCCAATATTGAAGGGGCTGAAAAGATCTTCTCTCTCTTTAAACCCTTGATTGAGAAAAAAGATGCCAAATTGGTTAAAACCTTGGAATCAGAATTCAAGAATGTTAATGCTTTATTGGACAAACATATGACAGATGATTCAAATTATAAGTCTTACACAGATTTATCCAAGGAAGATACCAAGGAATTGGCAGAAGCTGTGACCAAACTTGGTGAACCTTTGTCTCAAATGGGTGTGATTTTAGATGGGAAATAAGAAAAATGGCTGACGACAAATTTTTAGATAAAAAAATGGACCGTCGTGAATTTCTTAAAAAAGCAGGTATTGGAGGGGCTGGTCTAGCGCTGGGTCTCTCTGGTGCATCTGCTTTTTTCGCTAATCAAGACAGTTCCAGCAAAAAAGCTTATGATGGGGATGAAGACATCTCCTTTTATGGCAAACACCAAGCAGGGATTACGACGGCCATGCAGAAGGCTTGCTACTTGGTTGTGTTAGATCTTCATACGACGGACAAAAAAGAAGTTATCCAGCTCTTTAAAGATTGGACTGATTATAGTAGTAAATTAGTCGAAGGAGAGTTGGTCAAAAAAGATGGTTCCAATGCCCTCTTGCCTCCAACAGATACAGGTGAAACAGTAGGACTCAACCCCTATCGCTTGAGCCTGACTTTTGGGGTTTCGGCTTCCTTTCTAAAGAAACTGGGCTTGGAGGCCAAACGTCCGAAACTCTTTCGTGATTTACCCCCATTTCCAAAGGAGCAGTTGCAGGACAAATATACGGGTGGCGATATCGTCATTCAGGCCTGTGCAGATGATGAGCAAGTAGCCTTTCATGCGGTACGAAATCTGATTCGTAAGGGTCGCAAGACCATCACCATGAAGTGGAGCAAATCAGGATTTGCAGCTATTGGTGACCGAAAAGAAACGCCGCGCAACCTCTTTGGTTTCAAGGATGGAACAGCAAATGTCACGACTGAGAAGGATTTTGACAAGGTCGTCTGGACTGACAGCAAGGACTGGATGAAGGGTGGTTCTTATATGGCTCTTCGCCTAGTGCAAATGCACTTGGAAACTTGGGACCGAACCAATTTGCAGGAGCAGGAAAATACCTTTGGTCGCTACAAGGAGTCCGGTGCTCCATTTGGTAAAACCAACGAATTTGATGAAGTAGATTTATCTAAACTACCAGTTGATTCACATGTCCGTTTGGCCAAAGAAGTCGATCGACCGATTTTACGCCGGTCATATTCCTATTCGGATGGCATCAATGAACAGACTGGGCAATTTGATGCTGGCTTGATCTTTATCGCCTTTCAAAAGGATCCGAACAGCTTTGTCAAAATCCAAACCAACTTGGGCGCAGTAGACAAAATGAACGAGTACATCACCCATATCGGAAGTGGACTCTTTGCTTGCTTTGCAGGCGTTGAGAAAGGAGGGTTTCTTGGTCAAGCACTCTTTGAATAAATTCTTGATCTTGTTAGGCCTTCTTGCCTTGTTCTGGACTCATCCAGTAGCTGCGGAATCTTATAGCGATCTCTTTATCAAGATCACAGATGCAACAACTGCTGTAGAAAATAAGAATCAGGATAAGGCCAAGGAATTGATAGCTGAGATTCAGGCTGATTTTGAATCCAAAGACCACCATGATTCCAAGGCAGGGAAAAAAGTTAGCCAAGCCCTGGCTATAAAAGGGGAGGCAACCAAAGAGGATCTTACCAAGATCTCATCAGCCTTGCTCGCTTTTGAAAAAGAGCAAAATCCGGTCGATTTAGAGGCGGAAAAAGACAAACTCGTGAGTCGGCTCGCACCTTCTTTTAAGAACCTACAAAATGCCATTACAGCTAAGGATCTGGATAAAACCCGTCAAACCTATGCCGATCTCAATAATACCTGGACGCGAAACGAAGCAGTGGTAAGAGATCACAGCACAGCCTACTATGGCAAAATCGAGACGGCCATTTCCCTCTTGCGCAGTAGTATTGAAACAGAGCCTACCGATTTTACCAACATCCAGTCCTCTTATGACGACCTCAAAAATGGGATTGATGCCTTTGTAAAAGGAGAGGCCATTAGCAGTGCCAGTACGGATTTGACGCTGAACGATGGGATCAAGCTTTTGGAGAAGGCGCAAAGCCAATTCCAAGCTGGGGATGAAAAGTCTGCTGCAGCGACTATGAAGCAGTTCATCACGATCTGGCCAACTATCGAAGGGGATGTTAGCACGACCAATCCCAGTCTCTACACGCGCGTAGAAATTGAATCCCCGGTCATTATGGTCAAGGGGAAAGAAAAGGCCTATCAAGAGAAATTACAAGCCTTGATCAAGGACCTGTCTGCGATCGATACGACAGCTTCTTACAACGCTTTTGATGCCATGTTGATTCTTCTGCGTGAAGGAGTAGAAGCGCTGCTGATTGTCATGGCGCTTGTGACGACCCTTAAGGCCGCTAAGATGAGGAAAGGCCTCAAATGGGTCTACGGTGGAGCCATTGCTGGTGTTCTTGCCAGTGCAGCGATCGCTCTTGTTTTGCAAGTAGCTTTTCCAGCCGTTACTTCGGGGGCTAACCGGGAAATCATTGAAGGTGGCGTTGGGATTTTCGCTGTAGTCATGATGATTCTCATCGGAATTTGGCTCCACAGCAAGTCCTCTGTCAAACAGTGGAATGCCTTTATGGACCGTCAAATGAAGACCGTGACGGCTACAGGAAGCTTTGTCTCGATGTTTGCTCTCAGTTTCTTAGCAGTCTTTCGTGAAGGGGCTGAGACCATTCTCTTTTATGTCGGGATCATTCCGCGGATTACAACTGCGAATTTCTTACTGGGAATCGGGCTTGCTATAGCTGTTCTCATCATCATTGCAGTGGCAATGACCAAGGCTAGTCAAGCTATCCAACCTCATAGAATCTTTTTCATTTTGACTTGGTTGATTTATGCCTTGGCCTTCAAGATGCTCGGTGTCAGTATCCACGCCCTTCAGTTGACCAATATCCTCCCTAGCCATTTGGTCAATGGACTTCCAACCATCGATTGGGCGGGCATCTATCCAAGCTGGGAAGTTCTTCTTCCTCAGTTAATGTTTGTGGCCTTGATCGCCCTTATCACGGTGAGACAGCATGGCAAAGAGTAGAGCAGATGAAATGTCCATTGTTGAACATTTGGTCGAATTTCGAAAACGATTGATCGCAGTGGTCTTATGTTATATTATCGTCTTCATCGTAGCCTTTGTATTTGGTGGAGAACTCTACCAAGCCTTGACGGCTAGCCTGCATCAAAAACTGCTGGTACTGGGACCAAATGATATCCTCTGGATCTATGTATCGCTGGCTAATCTCACAGCCTTTAGCCTAACCTTGCCCTTTATTGTCTACCAGATTTGGCAATTTGTAAGGCCGGCTTTGAAGGAGAAGGAGGCGCGTGCAGTCTTTGCCTACATCCCAGCTAGCTTTATTTGCTTTGTGTTGGGACTTGCATTTGGTTATTTCTTTGTTAGCCCAGCTATTTTAGAGGTCTTGATGCGCTTGGGAGAAGGGCTGTTTGATACCCAATTGACGGCACAAAATTATCTAACCTTCTTATGGCACACCACCTTGCCTTTAGGGGTCTTGTTCGAGTTACCAGTTTTGGTCGCTTTTCTGACCTCGATTGGGCTCTTGACACCACAGTTTTTAATAACCTACCGACGATACGCATACTTTGTCCTGCTGGTCTTAGCCGTCGTGCTAACCCCTGCAGACTTTATCAGTGACTTGGCCATGACACTCCCTTTGATCCTCTTATTTGAAGTCAGTGTCGCCATCAGTAAAGTCATCTATTCAAGAAAAAGGAGAAACTAATGGGAATTTTACGTGATATTGGAGCACCAGGATTGATCATCATCATCCTGGGCGCCCTCTTGATTTTTGGACCAAAACGCCTGCCAGAGTTGGGTCAGTCCATCGGCAAAATGTTTGCTGAATTTAAGACTGCTGTCAATAAAGGCAGTGAAGAAGCCGATCAAGACACCAAAGAAGCTAAAGAAGAAAAAGAATAATCAGACAATTTTCAAAATTCTATTGAGTTCGATTGCATAAAAAGGTATAATAAGACAAGTACTTGCAATCGACGAAGGAGGAAACCATGATTATTACGATTTTGTCACTCATTTTCTATTTCAGCTATATCGGATTCTTATGCTGGTTGGTCGTAAAAATTGTCGAAAAATTGTTCAATTTCTTGTTGAACCGTTAATAAAGAAACAATCCATTTCACCCCGAGTGAGTGGATTTTTTGTTTCTCGTTCATTCAGTTAGAAGTAAATAGTAAGAGACCTCAAGAATCTCTTTTTGTGTATCCAATTCCCCTAGCTAGTGACTAACTTGAACTTCAAACTGTATTTCGGTATGATAGTAGATAATAGATTTACGGTTTGTTTGTTTTGTTTTATGTTATGCATATGAAAAGCTCTATATAACTATTGGAGGATAAGCAGTGAAAAGAGATAATATATTTATAGAAGAAAAAATTAATGAGCTCATTAAATTTAATGAAATGATGATTAAGGAATGGTTACAAGAGTTAGACCAACTTAACCAAGGAATTAATCCTTATAAACGTCCAATTGAAGAAGTTATTAGGCTAACTAAAGAAGATATTTCTATTTATCAAGAAAAGAAAATGATAGCTACCTACACTGCAGGTTATCCTATTGAAAAATTCAAAGAAGAGTACCTTATATTTGTCGATAGCCTTGTCCCTGTTTGGCATAGTAATTCAGGATATGATGAGATGCTATGGGCTCTATCTATTGGCGTTTTGTTAGAGATTGATGAAACGACTTTTGATAAGTTAGTAGACTTAGTCAAAAAGGATGATCCGGAGGATTATTTGATCGATTACCTCATTCAGTCTCGTCATCCAGAGTGGAAGATTCGTATCAATTATAATTTCCCAAGACCCTATGGCTTTACTCGAAAGATTATAGAGGAAGAAAATTCTGAAAAGGCTGTATCTCTCTTGAAAGAATACTTGACTAAAAGATGGTATCAGGGATGTAGAGATGAAGGTTGGTATGACTTGCATAAGTACAACCTTGATAATTATTATGGTTATTGGTCCTTTGAATCAGGCGCGCTCTGCAAATTGAAGGGATTGGATGATAAGGAATTAGAAGGACTTCCGTACTTCCCATATGATTTGGTTGCGGAAGGAACGCTATAAAATAAACTCTAAGGTTGAAGAATGATGGTAGATAAGATTTTAACAAAAGAAGAAGTGCTTCAAAATGGTGTTTGTTTTGAAGAAGAGCTTGATTGGGGTGGATGGTATTGTGAGCAGATTGTTTGTGAGAATGAATCTGGCGAAGAAATTCCATTTACAGGTTTAGCTTATGATTTATACCCAGATGGTAAATTAGAGTATTATGGTTATATTAAAGATGGGTTCCGTCATGGAATGAATGTATGGTTTTATCCTAATGGAAATATTGAAAGCATCAATCCTCAAGATTGCGGTGCGGCTGATGGGCTTCAAAAGAAATACTATGAAAACGGCGCATTAAAATCACAGACATATTGTGTTTTAGGGGCAAGAGTAACTTATATTGAGTACGATGAGGGTGGACATATTATCGATGAAAAATTAGAAACAACTGAGGCAGATTTTGAGAGAGCAAAGAAGTGGGGTGTTGATTTATCGAAACGAGACATGACTTTGAAGTAGAACAAAATCGCTTTAGGTCTCAGATTGACTTAACGAATCGTTTTTAAAGGAGACACAAAATGGGGTTACGAGATACTTTAAGTACAGAAGAGAATTATAAAGATGGCTTAATTTCAAATCGAGAAGCCTTACTGTATTTTCAAGAAAAATTACGAAAACTTCAAAGTGATTTAGATAATGGAATAGAAAACTATAAAAAGCCAACGATCGAAGTTTATCAGTCAACTTTAGCTACTATTTTGTCTTATCAGACAGACATTTTATTAGCAACTTATTCTAGCGGAGCCTCTTTGTCAGCATTTAAAAAGGAATACATTTCCTTTGTATCGTTTCTAATTCCAATTTGGCGTAAGGAATGGGGCTACGAACAAATGCTATGGGCGCTTTCTATTGGCATTCTGTTAGAGATTGATGAGGAAATTTTTGATCAGTTAGTAGACTTAGTCAAAAAGGATGATCCGGAGGACTATTTGATCGATTACCTCATCCAGTCTCGTCATCCAGAGTGGAAGATTTGGATAAACTATGATTTCCCAAGACCCTATGGCTTTACTAGGAAAATCATTGAAGAAGAGAATTCTGAACAGACCCTAAAATTGTTAAAAGAATATCTGATTAGCAAATGGTACCAAGGAAGCAGAGACGCTGCTTGGTATGATTTACACAAGCAAAATGTAAAAAATCATGTAGGCTACTGGTCCTTTGAGTCAGGTGCTCTATGCAAAATAAAGGGATTGGACTACAAGGAATTAAAAGGACTTTCATATTTCCCATATGACTTGATTGCGGAATGTGGAACAATAAAATAAGTCTCGTGATGCATGAGTCATTAAATTTAAAAAAGAGAGAAAATAAATTATGATCGAACCTAAGTACGGTGAAAATATTGTTGTTCTTTTTAAACATGAAAATAAATATACTTGGTATGTTTCGGATTTAGAATTCTGGTATATTGATTATGAGGTGGCACGCTATTCGCTTGATACTCTGTATGATGAGAGAAAACGATCTTCGAAACTGACCCATGAAACATTGCCATATTTCATAGAAGATATGGATGCATACAAATGTGATCGAAATGAGCTAGGAGAAGCATTTGCTAAATCGTATCAGGAAGATAGATTGAACGCGGTTTATGATTTTAAACCTTCCCTGTTTATTGATATGGATGAGATGGAACTGTACTCGCAGTACGCAGAATACGTATCATTCGAAGAATATGTTTCAGAACCATGGAAAGGCCAATATAAGTCGTTTTGGGATAAGATTCCAGAAGAAGAAAAATTCTGGTTGACTAGTGGCACCGATGTATACGGTGAAGATTAATTACAGTTGAAGAACAGAGAGAGGATAAATATAGGAGTAGATAGAAGGAGGAGCAACTGATGAGAAGAAAATGGGTAAAGGTCATTTCTATTTTCCTTTTAATCCTGTCCGGTAGTTACTTTGTTTTTCATAAACTAACGAAACCTGACCTTGGACATAAAACAACCAAACTCTATCAGCATGGCTTTCGTTTGCTAGAAGAGCAAAATGGAACCTACATCAAAGCCCACTATACTGGGATCGATAAGATTGAATTTTCCCCAATCTACGTTACTGAGGAAGGATCAACTTTCTCAAATGTCTATATCCGTCCCACTATTTATGATAAGCATGGAAATGAAGCTACTCTTGGTACTGAAGTTAAAAATGTAATCTCAAGTGACATTGGTATCGTCTCACATATAATAGTAGATTTTGATGGAGATGGGAATGAAGTTATAGAATTAAAGGACTCAAATGGGACATTTATTGATGTTTCCAATGAACAACACTTACCTAATGAAGTTAAACTGACCAGACAGCCTTTTGTAGATGGAAATATCGAATTATTAGTAGAAGATGGTCAGTTAATAGGAGTCGTAAAGGATGATAAAGGAAGCCCTGATGCAGAAATCGTTTATAATACGGAACTCCATAAAGGAGGAGCAGAATGAAGAAGAAGTTCTTTAGGCTTGCCTTAGTTCTTGCTATTTTGTTTGCTGCAAGTATGTTGTATCTTAACAAAAAGATGCAAGAGCAGAAAGATCCATACAACGTGAGTACTGTGTTAGACGACAAAGGAGTGAAACTTTACAAACGAGGATTTCGTTTGTTGGAAGAACAACTGGCAACTTACATTAAAGAGCACTACTCTGGTGTTAGTAAAATTGAGTTTTCGCCAATTTTTGTGCAAGGTGGGGATGGGCAGACTATGTTCGATGCTAATATCGTTCCCGTAATTTATGACAATCATGGGAATAAGGCTTATTTAGGGCGGAAGGTTGGTAAGCATGGATATGCAAGCTACGGTCTTTTAGGAGATCTACGGTTAGATTTTAATGGTTTTGATGAGGAAGTGATTGAAATTGATGTAGATGGTAAATTTCTTGACATAACGAATTACAAAAGCTTACCTCCAAAAGCTAAATTAACAATCAACCCCTCAATGGATGAAAATATTGTAGCGCTTGTCAATGATGGTCACCTAAAAGGTGTGGTTAAAAGTGAAAAAGGCAGTCTAAAAGCAGAAGTTGCCTATAATACAGAAATTAGGAAAGGTAATGAGTGGGAATGGCGCTAGCCAATGAAATAGAATGAAAAAGAAAGGACAAAACACATGCAGTATTATTTTATCGGTAGCCTAGGGAGCAATAGCTATCATCTGGCTCCACTTATTGATGAGCTAGGCTTTCCTGTGACCTTTCTAGATCCCTATAGGGAAATGATTCAGACAGAAAACGATCTTCGTGTTTGGTTTCAAGATCAGATTAGCCAGGCGGAAGAGATCTGTTTATTAGGGCATTCATTGGGTGGAGATTTGGCTCGTTATCTGGCTGCTCAGTTCCCTCAGATCCATGCTCTGATTCTCTTGGATGGTGGCTATCTGGATATGGAAAAGATCCTGCCTCTTGAGGAAGAGCTAGACGGCACCTTGTCCTTCATGCAGCAGCAAGTCTTTGCAACTTTAGAAGAAGCCGTGTTATCAGAACTCGGTGATGGAGCAGATCTGACGCCTATAGCGCGAAAAGCAGTAGAGGCTAGCTATCGTTGGAATCCAGTGAGTGAACAATATGAATTAAATCTGGATCTAGAAAAGATCTTGGCCTTATTGTGTCTACGGCGTCAGATGAATACTTACCAGATTCCACTGGCAGACTTGCCTGTCCTTTTTATTGGACCTCGGTACCAAGAAGAGCCTGAATGGAGAAAAGATGCTCTGAAGCAACTAGATCCCCAGATCAAGCAAGTCTTGCTAGAAGGTTTGGGGCACGAACTGTATACAGAGGCGCCTGAAATTGTAGCTAGAGAAGTGAACAATTGGCTCCAAAATGTTCATAAATAAAACCTGTTTCTCTTTTTGAAACGGGTTTTTGTCTTGTAATTTCCGAACATTATTTCCTATAAAATCATTCCCATTGCATTAGGTCCGTATCTTTGGTATAATCTATCAAGGAAACGTCAAGAGACGTAGCGATGCGCTTGCGCATAGGTAGGTCAGTTTTTAGAAAAGAGATTTTTCAATCTATGTTAAATGAATTTCCTATTTTCGACTATGAAGATATTCAGTTGATTCCCAACAAATGTATCATCAATAGCCGCTCAGAAGCAGATACAACCGTTCAATTTGGAAACCATACCTTCAAGCTTCCAGTTGTTCCAGCCAATATGCAGACGATTTTGGATGAGAATGTAGCAGAGCAGTTGGCGCGTGGTGGATACTTCTACATCATGCACCGTTTTGATGAAGAGGGTCGGATTCCTTTTGTCAAACGCATGCATGATCAAGGTTTGATCGCTTCCATTTCGGTTGGTGTTAAGGAATACGAATACGACTTTGTGAGTCAATTAAAGGCAGATGCGCCTGAGTACATCACTATTGATATCGCACACGGTCACGCAGATAGCGTCATTCGGATGATTCAACACATCAAGAAAGAATTGCCAGATACCTTTGTCATTGCTGGAAATGTTGGAACACCTGAAGCTGTTCGTGAATTGGAAAATGCGGGAGCTGATGCGACTAAGGTCGGGATCGGTCCTGGTAAGGTTTGTATCACCAAAGTTAAGACTGGATTTGGTACAGGTGGTTGGCAATTGGCTGCGCTTCGCTGGTGCTCAAAAGCAGCGCGTAAGCCAATCATTGCGGACGGTGGTATTCGGACACATGGTGATATTGCCAAATCGATTCGTTTCGGGGCATCTATGGTCATGATCGGTTCTCTCTTTGCAGGACATATCGAAAGTCCTGGTAAAACAATAGAGATTGATGGAGAGTCATTCAAGGAGTACTATGGATCTGCTTCAGAGTACCAAAAAGGCGCTTATAAGAACGTCGAAGGGAAGAAGATTTTATTGCCTGCCAAGGGTCATTTACAAGACACCCTGACAGAAATGGAACAAGATTTGCAAAGTTCGATCTCTTATGCAGGAGGCCGAAAATTAGCAGATTTGAAACATGTTGACTATGTGATCGTTAAGAATTCTATCTGGAATGGCGATGCACACTAATTGAATTACTTATTTATTTCACGAATGGGCGTGATGTTTCTACAAGGTGCCGGAACACCTAACAATAAGTAAGTCGGGATTATTTCTCTTTCTAGAGAGATTTCAAGGCTTGCTTAGCAGGCCTTTTTGTGTTTTGTGAATGAAGTAGAGGATTTTTTAAAAAGTAGGAGGAAGTATGAAATTACTTGAAGAACGCATCTTAAAAGATGGTAACGTTTTAGGTGAGAATATCCTCAAGGTGGACTCCTTTTTGACCCACCAAGTGGATTTTAAATTGATGAAAGAAATTGGTCAGACTTTTGCAGACCGGTTCAAAGATGCTGGTGTGACGAAAGTCGTAACCATTGAAGCATCTGGAATTGCACCAGCCCTTTATGTAGCTGAAGCCTTGGATGTTCCCATGATCTTTGCTAAGAAGGCTAAAAACATCACGATGAATGAGGGCATCTTGACCGCTGAGGTTTATTCCTTTACCAAGCAAGTCACCAGCACCGTTTCGATTGCGGGTAAATTTTTGGATCCATCAGATAAGGTTTTGATCATTGACGATTTCCTTGCAAATGGCCAAGCAGCCAAAGGCTTGATTCAAATCATCGAACAAGCTGGTGCTCAAGTAGAAGCGATTGGGATCGTGATTGAAAAATCCTTCCAAGATGGACGGGGATTGTTAGAAGAGTTGGGATATCCAGTTGTATCCCTCGCACGTTTGGACCGTTTTGAAAATGGTCAGGTTGTATTTAAGGAGGCAGACATCTAATGCAAAAACAAGAAAGCCATTCACAGGCGGCCATTCTAGGCTTGCAACACCTTTTAGCCATGTATTCGGGATCTATTTTGGTGCCGATCATGATAGCTGGAGCTTTGGGCTATAACGCTCATCAACTAACCTATCTCATCTCTACAGATATCTTCATGTGTGGGGTAGCAACTTTCCTTCAAGTGCAGCTCAATAAATACTTTGGGATCGGTCTTCCGGTAGTCCTTGGGGTTGCCTTCCAGTCTGTGGCACCTCTCAGCATGATCGGGGCTAGCCATGGGAGTGGTGCCATGTTTGGTGCCTTGATTGTCTCAGGGATTTATGTCATCCTTGTCTCTGGTTTCTTCTCTAAGATTGCCAATCTCTTCCCATCTATTGTAACGGGATCCGTTATTACAACCATTGGTTTGACTTTGATTCCAGTAGCGATTGGAAATATGGGAAATAATGCGCCAAAACCAACCGTTCAAAGCTTGATTTTGGCTGTGGTGACCATTCTCATCATTTTAGTTGTTAATATCTATACGACTGGGTTTATTAAATCCATTTCAATTTTGATTGGTTTGATCGTAGGTACTGCTATTGCGGCTTCTATGGGCTTGGTGGACTTCACACCTGTGGCTCAAGCACCAGTCGTTCACGTTCCAACACCTTTCTTCTTTGGAGCTCCTAAGTTTGAAATCACCTCAATCGTCATGATGTGTATCATCGCGACAGTTTCTATGGTTGAATCAACAGGTGTCTATCTTGCACTTTCTGATATTACCAAAGATCCAATTAATAGCACGCGCCTTCGCAATGGTTATCGCGCTGAAGGGTTGGCCGTCCTTCTCGGCGGTATCTTCAATACCTTCCCATACACTGGATTCTCACAAAATGTTGGCTTGGTCAAATTGTCTGGTATCAAGACTCGTCTTCCAATCTACTATGCGGCTGGTTTCCTTGTTCTTCTTGGTCTCCTTCCTAAGTTTGGAGCTTTAGCACAAATCATTCCAAGTCCAGTTCTTGGGGGAGCGATGCTGGTCATGTTTGGTTTTGTATCGATTCAAGGGATGCAGATTCTTGCGCGTGTTGATTTTGAACACAATGAGCACAATTTCTTGATCGCTGCTGTATCGATTGCTGCAGGGGTTGGTTTGAACAACAGCACCCTCTTCAATGGCCTTCCAACAGGATTCCAAATGTTCTTTGCGAACGGAATTGTCGTTGCAAGTGTCTTAGCGATCGTTCTCAACGCTATTTTAAACCGCAATAAACACTAATTACAGATGCACCGGAGGTCCTTGGATCTTCGGTTTTTTTGACTTTTAAGGAAACATATAGTAGAGTGGAAGAGGAGAAAATCTTATTTCTTATTTGATGAGAAGAGAGTTAGAATCATGTATGTAACCTATCACTTTAAAGAGCGCTTGCGCTTGTTTTTGAGTCTATTTTTGCCGATTTTAATCTACCAATTGGCCAATTATTCAGCCAGTTTCGTCGATACAGCCATGACTGGTCAGTACCGAACCCTTGATTTGGCTGGTGTTTCTACAGCTACCAGTCTGTGGAATCCATTTTTTACTTTCCTGACAGGGATTGTCTCTGCGCTGACACCGATTGTTGGGCATCATTTAGGCAAGGGAAATAAAGAACGGATTGCTGGCGATTTTTACCAATTCCTTTATATGTCATTTGGTATGGCCATTCTCTTAATAGGCTTTGTCTGGGGGATTGCGCCCATGATTCTCAAGCAGATCGGTTTAGAAAATGTTGTTGCCCAAATAGCTATTCGCTATTTATATTTCCTTTCTCTGGGAATCTTACCCTTGTTGCTCTTTAGTATCGTGCGGACCTTCCTCGATACCTTGGGCATGACGCGTCTATCCATGTACTTGATGCTCTTGCTTTTGCCTTTGAATGCTTGTTTTAATTATATCCTGATCTATGGGGCATTTGGTTTTCCTGAGATGGGAGGAGCAGGAGCGGGACTTGGAACCTCTCTGGCCTACTGGGTCCTGCTGGTGATTGCAGTTTTGATCTTGTGTAAACACCCTAAGGTAGCACCTTTCCAATTGTGGAAGCCGCAACCTTATGATTTTAAAGGGATGAAAGAAGTATTGCGACTTGGGCTTCCAATCGGTGGAATTGTCTTTGCAGAAGTTATCATCTTTTCGCTCGTTGGTTTGTTAATGGCAAAATTCCCATCACTTACCATCGCGAGCCACCAATCGGCCATGAATTTTTCTACCCTGATGTATGCTTTCCCGGTTAGTATCTCCAGTACCATGGCGATTATCGTATCTTACGAACTGGGAGCAGGAAGACCAGAAGTCGTCAAACAATACTGCCGTTTGGGCCGGCTGACAGCCTTTGGGTTTGCGATTGTCACCCTCGTCTTTCTCTATACATTTCGCTTTCAACTAGCAGGACTATATGGCAAGGATCCAATCTTTGTGCAACAAACAGCGATTTTCATGACCTATAGCCTCTTTTTCCAAGTAGCTGATACTTTTGCAGCACCCCTACAAGGGATTTTGCGGGGCTATAAGGATACAACCGTTCCATTCTTATTAGGTGTCTTTAGTTATTGGTGCATTTCTATCCCACTAGGGATTTTCCTTGATCATGTGACCAACTTGGGTCCCTATGCTTATTGGATCGGCCTTATTTCTAGCCTTGTCGTGAGTGGAATTTGTTACCAGCTTTGGCTTTGGCAGATCGAAAAAAATCAGGCAAACTAAAATGAAGTCTGGGAAACCAGGCTTTTTATGTGCCGTGAATATTATAAATTTTCTGAAAGTTCTTGACAATTGATGCCAAAGTGGTAAGATTAGGAGGTAGAAATGAAGAACTAGAAGGAGAACAAGATGAGAAGTGATATGATCAAAATGGGGATCGACCGAGCACCAGCGCGTGGTCTCCTCTATGCAACAGGGCAAGTAAAATCAGCAAAGGATATGCAAAAGCCCTTTATTGCCATTTGTAACTCCTATATTGATATCGTTCCAGGCCATGTTCACCTGCGTGAATTAGCAGATGTTGCTAAGGAAGCTATTCGCGAGGCTGGTGGGATTCCTTTTGAATTTAATACCATCGGTGTCGATGACGGGATTGCGATGGGCCATATCGGGATGCGTTATAGTTTGCCATCTCGTGAGTTGATCGTAGATGCTGCTGAAACGGTCATCAATGCCCACTGGTTTGATGGTGTTTTCTATATTCCTAACTGTGATAAGATTACACCAGGAATGATTTTAGCAGCCATGCGGACCAATGTGCCTGCTGTATTTTGTTCTGGTGGACCCATGAAGGGTGGCGTTGACATGACGGGGCATCAGGCGACGCTCTCAAGTTTGTTTGAAGCTGTAGGTACTTATCAAGCTGGTGATATGAGCATGGATGAGCTCGATTTCTTGGAAAAAAATGCCTGCCCAACCTGTGGCTCTTGCTCTGGTATGTTTACTGCCAATTCCATGAACTGTTTGATGGAAGTATTAGGCCTTGCTCTTCCTGGAAATGGTACCATCCTAGCGGTTTCAGATGAACGTCGTGAATTGGTTCGCCAAGCGGCTAAACAATTGGTAGAGAATATTAAAAAGGATATCCGTCCACGGGATATTGTGACCAAAGAAGCCATCGACGATGCCTTTGCGCTCGATATGGCCATGGGTGGTTCAACCAATACTGTGCTTCATACGCTCGCAATTGCGCGTGAAGCAGGGATTGACTATGATCTCAA
Source organism: Streptococcus sp. 27098_8_186 (assembly GCF_041432055.1). Lineage (NCBI taxonomy): Bacteria > Bacillati > Bacillota > Bacilli > Lactobacillales > Streptococcaceae > Streptococcus > Streptococcus sp. 27098_8_186. The sequence continues at coordinate 50,290 of NZ_JAPVYV010000004.1, read as the reverse complement.
AGATATCAACGAAATTGCCAAGAAGACACCTTATCTCTCTAAGATTGCACCTTCAAGTGTTTATACGATGCATGATGTGCATGAAGCTGGTGGTGTACCAGCCATTATCAATCAGTTGATCAAAAAAGGTGCCATTAAGGGTGATCGTATCACAGTTACTGGTAAAACCTTGAAAGAAAACGTAGCTGGTGCTGAAATCAAAAATGAAGAAATTATCCATCCAATCGAACATCCTATTTCACCTGTAGGTGGTTTGTCGATCCTCTACGGAAATATCGCTCAAGATGGGGCTGTTATCAAGGTCGGTGGGGTCGATCCGTCTGTGACCACTTTCCGTGGTAAAGCTATTTGTTGCGACTCACAAGATCAAGCCCTTGAGTTGATTGACAATGGTACAGTTAAGAAGGGACATGTCGTCGTTATTCGTTATGAAGGTCCTCAGGGTGGTCCTGGTATGCCAGAGATGCTAGCGCCAACTTCTAAGATTGTCGGACGCGGTCTTGGTAAAGATGTAGCACTCATTACGGATGGTCGTTTCTCAGGAGCCACTCGTGGGATTGCGATTGGTCACGTTTCTCCAGAGGCAGCAGAAGGTGGAAATATCGCCTTGATTGAAGACGGGGACGAAATCGTGATCGATCTTCCAAATCGTACCATTGATTTGCTTGTCGATGATGCAACCCTTGCAGAACGTCGCAAACATTTGAAACCATTCAAATCAAAAATTTCCAGCGGTTGGTTGCGTCGCTATACAGCCTTTGCCAAATCAGCTAATCTTGGCGGAACTTTGATGAGTGACGAAGAATTCGAAGAACGGAAAGCAGAACGTCAAGCTCAAGAAAAATAAAACAAAAACCTTTCCTGCTATGTGATATCACAAGCAAGAAAGGCTTTTTTTAGCGGAAATATTATTTGGTGCGCATTTCACCTTGAGGGAAGTAAGTTCCTTCAGGCATATCATTAATGATAACGTGAACAGCTGACTGAGGAGCGCCAGTATTGCGGACAACAGCTTCCGTTACTTCTTTAGCGAGGGCTTTCTTTTGTTCCAAGGTGCGTCCTTCAAATAGGTCAATTCGTACAAATGGCATATGGCCACCTCCTAAATTTTTTATAGGACTATTTTATCACATTTTGGGATACAAAGCTTAGCAAAATTATGGTAAAATGATAATGAAACACATTTTAGAGAGAACAGAAGGAAAATGGCACAATTATATTATAAATATGGGACCATGAACTCAGGGAAAACCATTGAGATCTTAAAAGTGGCCCATAATTATGAAGAGCAAGGCAAGAGCGTCGTCATCATGACCTCGGCAATCGACACCAGAGATGGAGTGGGAGTAGTTTCTAGCCGGATCGGTATGAAACGGGAAGCCGTTGCAATTGAAGACGATACGGATATCTTTGGCTTTATTAAAAACCAAGCAATCAAACCTTACTGTGTCTTAATCGATGAAGCTCAGTTTTTGAAACGCCATCATGTCTATGATCTGGCAAGAGTCGTGGATGAACTGGATGTGCCAGTGATGGCATTTGGGCTCAAAAATGATTTTCGAAATGAACTCTTTGAAGGTTCTAAACACCTCCTCTTGTTAGCCGACAAGATCGAGGAGATCAAAACCATCTGCCAATACTGTTCCCGCAAGGCGACCATGGTCTTGCGTACCCAAGCGGGTAAACCTGTCTATGATGGAGAGCAGATCCAGATCGGTGGACACGAGACCTATATCTCCGTTTGCCGCAAACATTATTTTAATCCAGACATTCCAACTGAAAGCGTCTAGAACGTTTTAGAGAGGATAATAATGTCTATTTGTTTAAAAGATATTACGATAGAGAATTATTTTGACGTTTTAAATCTAGAAGTTCATCCAAATCAAAGGAATTTTATTGCATCCAATTCCATTAGCTTAGCTGAAGCCTATGTATATGATAAAAATGGTGATTTTATAGCTCCCTTAGCAGTTTATGATAAGGAAGTATTAGTTGGTTTTGTTATGATTGCCTATGACCAGAAAATTGGGATCAGCAAGGGAAATTACTTGTTATTTCGTTTTATGATCGATAAACGATTTCAAGGTTTAGGCTATTTTAAACCGACTATGGATGCAGTCATTGACTTTGTTCGAACAGAGCCAGCTGGAAAAGCAACAAGTCTTTGGCTATCTTATGAACCGGAAAATAATCAAGCGAGATCTTGCTATCTCCAGTATGGATTTAAAGAAACTGGCGAAGTCATAGAAGACGAGATTGTAGCAATCTATGATCTAACAACCAAGAATTAAGGAGCAAACATGAATATCTATGATCAACTACAAGCTGTAGAAGACCGATACGAAGAGTTAGGAGAATTGTTGAGTGACCCAGATGTGGTCTCCGATACCAAACGATTTATGGATCTTTCAAAAGAAGAAGCTTCTACTCGTGATACGGTGACAGCTTACCGAGAGTACAAACAAGTCCTTCAAAATATTGTCGATGCTGAAGAAATGATCAAGGAAGCAGGTGGCGATGCAGATTTGGAAGAAATGGCCAAGCAAGAGCTAAAAGATGCTAAGGCTGAAAAAGAAGAGTACGAAGAAAAACTGAAGATCTTACTTCTTCCAAAAGATCCAAACGATGACAAGAACATTATCTTGGAAATCCGTGGAGCAGCTGGAGGAGACGAAGCCCAGTTATTTGCTGGCGACCTCTTACAAATGTACCAAAAATACGCGGAAAGCCAAGGCTGGCGCTTTGAAGTCATGGAAGCTTCCTACAATGGCGTTGGTGGGATCAAAGAAGTCGTAGCCATGGTTTCTGGTCAATCGGTTTATTCAAAACTCAAGTATGAATCTGGTGCCCACCGGGTACAACGCGTTCCTGTGACCGAAAGCCAAGGTCGTGTCCATACTTCGACTGCTACAGTTCTGGTCATGCCAGAAATCGAAGAAGTCGAGTACGACATCGATCCAAAAGACCTTCGGATCGACATCTACCACGCATCTGGTGCGGGTGGACAGAACGTCAACAAGGTCGCAACAGCCGTTCGTATCGTCCACTTGCCGACCAATATCAAGGTAGAGATGCAAGAAGAACGGACGCAACAGAAGAACCGTGAAAAAGCCATGAAGATCATCCGTGCGCGTGTGGCTGACCACTTTTCTCAGATTGCCCAAGACGAGCAAGACGCTGAGCGGAAGTCTACTATCGGGACTGGTGACCGTTCAGAGCGGATCCGGACTTACAACTTCCCTCAAAACCGTGTGACTGATCACCGGATTGGCTTGACCCTTCAAAAACTGGACACCATCTTATCTGGTAAACTGGACGAAGTGGTCGATGCTTTGGTCTTGTATGATCAAACACAAAAATTAGAAGAGTTGAACAAATAATGTTGTTGGGACCATTATTGGCCCAGTATGAAGAAGCATTAATAGCCGTTGGAGAGGAAGCAGAAAGCCTCTCCTTCGCGTATCGTGCTTTAAAAAACTGGACCTTTACAGACTTTGTCCTTGCCTTGCAAAAAGAAGTAGAATCAGAGGACCAGGCCTTGCTTGAATCCATCTTTGAGCAGTTGAAACATCACGTCCCTGCCCAGTATATTATTGGCAGTGCAGAATTCTGTGGCCATGTTTTTACAGTGGATGAGCGCGTGCTGATCCCACGACCTGAAACAGAAGAATTGGTTGCTCTTATTCTGGAAGAAAATGATGGAGAGACCTTACGAGTTCTGGATATTGGGACAGGAAGTGGGGCCATTGCCATTAGCCTAGCCCTCGCTAGACCTACCTGGCAGGTTCAAGCTAGTGATGTCTCAGAAGAGGCTTTAGCCCTGGCTCAAAAAAATGCCAAGCAATTAGAAGCTGTCCTTGAATTCAAGTCGTCAGATGTACTGGACGAACTAGAAGGTCCTTATGACCTGATTGTGTCCAACCCTCCCTATATCTCTCATGATGATGTAGAAGAAGTCGGAGCCAATGTTTTAGCCTCTGAACCCCACTTAGCTCTTTTTGCGGATCGTAATGGATATGCCATCTACGAAAAGATTGCCCAGCAAGCACCAAGTGTTTTAACAGCAGATGGTAAAATTTACCTAGAAATTGGTTATAAGCAAGGAAGCAAGGTAAAAGAACTTTTTCAAGAGGCGTTTCCCAACAAACAAGTTCGCGTTCTGAAAGACCAATTTGGACAAGATAGAATGGTAGTAGTAGACAATGGATCACATTGAGAAAGAATTAGAAGCAGGACGTGCGGTTATTCTGCCAACTGAAACAGTCTATGGTATTTTCGCTAAAGCTTTGGATCAAGAGGCAGTTGATTATATTTACGAATTAAAACGTAGACCAAGAGACAAGGCTCTGAATTTAAATGTAGCCGACGAAAAAGTGATTCGACTTTATTCGAAAAATCAACCTGGCTATTTATCAAAACTGATTGATTCATTTTTGCCAGGGCCTTTGACTATTATTCTTCAAGCGAATGACAAGGTGCCAGACTGGATTCATTCCGGATTTGATACTGTTGGTTTCCGTATTCCGGCTCACCCAAAAACGTTGGAATTAATTCGTAAATACGGTCCTTTAGTTGGTCCCTCGGCCAATCTTTCAGGTCATGCAAGTGGAACAAAGTATGAGGCTATTGTATGCGAATTTGATCAAGTGGTTCCTGGTATAGAGGATGATGAATTTCTGACTGGACAAGATTCAACTATTTTGGATATCTCTGGTTCCAAGGCCAGGATTTTGCGGCAAGGTTCTATAACGAAAGCTGACTTGCTTGCACAAGTGCCAGAGCTTTCTTTTGAGGAAGATGAACTTCCTCAGTGATAATGTACATAAATAATTTTTTATAAAGGAGTAGACCCATGATTTTTGATAAAGAAGATTACAAAGCCTATGATGCAGACCTATGGAATGCGATCGCTAAAGAAGAAGAGCGTCAACAAAACAATATTGAGTTGATTGCTTCTGAAAATGTCGTCTCTAAAGCAGTGATGGCTGCTCAAGGGTCTATTCTAACCAATAAATATGCCGAAGGCTACCCTGGTCGTCGTTACTATGGCGGGACAGATGTGGTCGATGTGGTCGAAAGTCTCGCGATCGAACGGGCCAAAGAAATCTTTGGTGCTAAATTTGCCAACGTTCAACCGCATTCAGGAAGTCAGGCAAACTGTGCTGCCTATATGGCCTTGATTGAGCCTGGTGATACCGTTATGGGGATGGATCTAGCTGCCGGTGGGCATTTGACGCACGGAGCTTCTGTGAGCTTCTCTGGTCAAACCTATAACTTTGTGTCCTATAGTGTAGATCCTGAAACAGAGCTCTTGGATTTTGACGCCATCTTAAAACAAGCCCAAGAAGTGAAGCCAAAACTCATCGTCGCTGGTGCCTCAGCCTACTCTCATATCATTGATTTCTCAAAATTCCGTGAGATTGCAGAAGCAGTAGGAGCTAAGCTCATGGTTGATATGGCCCATATTGCTGGTCTCGTAGCAGCAGGTCTCCATCCAAGTCCAGTTCCTTATGCACATATCACGACAACGACCACTCACAAGACCCTTCGTGGACCTCGTGGAGGCCTAATCTTGACCAATGACGAGGAATTAGCTAAGAAAATTAACTCTGCTATTTTCCCTGGTATTCAAGGAGGACCGTTGGAGCATGTCATTGCAGCCAAAGCTGTCGCATTCAAAGAAGCCTTAGATCCTGCCTTTAAAGAGTATGCAGCTAACGTAATTAAGAACAGTCAGGCCATGGCTGATGTCTTCTTGCAAGATCCTGATTTCCGCGTTATTTCAGGCGGAACAGAGAACCACCTTTTCCTTGTCGACGTCACTAAAGTCGTTGAAAATGGGAAAGTGGCGCAAAATTTGTTGGATGAAGTCAACATCACCCTCAACAAGAACTCTATTCCTTATGAAACCTTGTCTCCATTTAAGACCAGTGGAATTCGGATTGGTGCAGCAGCCATCACTGCTCGTGGTTTTGGTGAAAAAGAAAGTCGCACTGTTGCTGAACTCATGATCAAAGCGCTGAAGAATGCGGACAAGCAAGAAGTATTATACGAAGTGCGCAGCCAAGTCAAAGCCTTGACAGACGCCTTTCCACTTTACGAGGACTAGACCATCTTATGGATATTTACGTAAAAAAAGCCATCATTCATCAATTTAGCCCAGACGATACCGATCTCTATTTGGCAGATAAATTTCTCAATATCACGCCTAAAATCGAGGAATACTTGCGTAAGAAGATTGAACGGGTCTACTCCGATGAAGCCAGAACCGGTATTTTCGAAGAGGACAATCCTTTTCTTGAGATGATCTCAGATGACCTATTAGAAACCTCGGTCGCAGTAGCGAATCGTTGGAAGGAAGAATTTGTCGTCTCTGAGAATCAAAAGACCAATGATTTGGTGTTCATTCAATTCTCAAAAGAAGGGGTGGACCATTTTGCCTTTCTTCGAATCGCCTTACGAGAAACCTTGACGCATCTTGGCGGTGAAGTTGACAATCCGATTAAGCTGACGCAAAATAATCTGCCTGGTTTTGGGACTGGTGCTGATGAGGCCTTGGTCATCAATCTTCAAAGTCGTAAATACCACTTGATTGAAAAACGGATCAAGTACAATGGGACGTTCTTGAACTATTTTTCTGAAAATCTGTTGCAGGCGCAACCCAAGATCTCTCCTAAAAAATCGATCAAGGCACTAGAAAAAACAGCCCAGAAGATTGCGGAAAGCTTTAACACAGATGATTTTCAATTTCAATCAAAGGTTAAATCAGCTATTTTTAACCATATTGAGGAAGAAAATAAACTCTCTCCAGAGAAATTAGCGGATGATCTCTTCGACGACAATCTGACAGCTCGCCTCAGTTTTATTGACCAAGTTAAAGAAGCTGTACCAGAGCCTGTCACCTTTGAAGAAATTGATGCAAGTCGCCAGTTGAAGAAGTTCGAAAATCAGAAATTGTCATTGTCAAATGGAATTGAACTGATCGTTCCGAATAATGTCTATGAAGATGCAGAATCTGTTGAATTTATTTTAAACGAGAACGGGACCTATTCTATTTTGATCAAAAATATTGAGGATATACAGAGTAAATAATGATTAAACGTATAGTGAAGATCTTCTTATTCATCTTACTAATATTTGGAATCTACAAGGGAATTCAGATCCACCATGATGTCAAACAAGTCATGCAGTACCGCTCCCTGGTTAGAGAAGTCCTTGCTGAAGAGGACACCACGGCCAATGAAAATCTCATTCTTGCTATGATCTATACTGAGACCAAAGGCCGTGAGGACGATGTCATGCAGGCGAGTGAGAGTGCAAGTGGTGAGACCAATACTATTAGTGATAATAAGGCCAGCATTCGCCAAGGAATTCAAACTCTTTCAGATGAGTTAAAAGAAGCCAAGAAAAAAGGCGTTGATGGCTGGACTGCGGTTCAAGCCTATAATTTCGGGAAAGACTACATCGATTACGTCGCAAAACACGGTGGAACAAATTCCCTAGAGTTGGCCCGCGCTTATTCACGGGATGTAGTAGCACCAAGTCTTGGCAATGTAACCGGTGAAACTTATCTTTACCTCCACCCTATCTCTCTTTTGAACGGGATGGAACTCTACATTAATGGGGGTAACATTTATTATTCTCGTTTAGTAGAAACCAATATGACGATTATGAAGTTATTTTCATGGTTTTAATCAATCAATTCAGAGGTCGGACAAGTAGTCCGGCCTCTTATCTTTCTCCTTAGTCGTACGATCTTTTGTGTATTTTGGCTCTTTCATTCTCAATATTTTGAAATCATTGAATAGCTATGATAAAATACTAGTTAGTTTTAAATTATCTTGAGGAGTTCCTATTGAACAAAAAATCATTCTACGGACTGCTTTTGGGGTTGATTCTCCTATGTATCGCATTTTTGGGGAAGTATCAACAAAAAACGCAGCTGGACCACACGAATTACCTACAAAATAGTCGTCCTACCTTATTTTTTCATGGTTATGGATCGAGTGCCAATGCAGAAAAACACATGACAGATGCGGCAAAAAAAGCAGGGGTGACACAAACCGTCATCACTGCAAACGTGGCTGATGATGGGCAGGTAAGGCTGACAGGGACCATTCCAAAAGGCGCAGTCAATCCAATAATCAAAGTGGAATACCAAAACAATCGCACGCCAGATCCAAAAGTCATCAGCAATTATGCCTATCAGGTGGTCAAAAAGCTTCAAGAGACCTATCATTTTAAAGAGATGAACCTTGTCGCTCATTCTATGGGAAATATGTCTGTCTTATATTATCTTCTGGAACATGGAAGTGATGAGAATTTACCAAAAATTATCAAGCAGGTCGCCATTGCAAACCATGTTGCTGGAATCGAAGGGATGAACCTACCCCAGGGGTTGACTCTAGATACGCAAACTGGTATACCCTCCGCAATGAATGAGCAGTACCAGCATCTTTTAGCTCTTCGGGAAGTCTATCCTGAAAATCAAATCGATGTGCTGAATATCTATGGTGATATCGGTGGAGAGACGGATGGATCGGTTCTCAATGTTTCTTCGAAAGCCCTTCGTTACCTAGTAGCAGAGCGCGCAAAAAGCTACCGTGAAGAAAAGATTGATGGCAAAGATGCCCAGCACAGCCAACTTCATGAAAATCCAATAGTAGATAAGCTGTTGATCCAGTTTCTTTGGGGAAAATAAAAATGTCATGCATTCTTAAAAAAACTGTAAGCTAGTTTTAAGAAATCAACTGTATAATGAAAATCGAAGTGGGTAAACTATTTATTTACTTCTTTTTTCATCTCTAGTGAGGTGAGAAAGGTAATATGAGATGCCCAGAGTTTATTTGAATTAGAAAGAAGAAAAAGATGAAATTAAAGAAGATTGCATTGTTTGTAACGACGACTTTGGCTTTGTTTACAGCTGTCCCACGAGTGTCCGCAGATAGCAATGTGCAGAAAGTCATTGATGAAACCTATGTTAAGCCAGACTATGTTTTGGGCTATTCGCTAGACCAAAGTCAAATCGAACAGACCTTGAGTCTCTTGAACTACGATGGTTCAAAAGATAAAGAGGAATGGAAGACCATGACACCAGAGGTTTATTCTTCGATTATGAACGTTGCCAACGATGATAGTTTGGAACTTTATTCCTCTGTTAAAATTCAAAAATTAGGTAAAAATAAGCCACTAGAAGTCAATATCGTGACACCTCAAAACATCACCAAGGTCACTGCAGATATGTATCGTAATGCAGCCGTTACACTTGGATTAGAGCATTCTCAAATTACAGTAGCTTCCCCTATCCAAGTGACCGGAGAAAGTGCCTTAGCCGGGATCTATTACTCGCTTGAAAAAAATGGTGCCAAAGTTTCTCAAGAAAGCAAAGATCTGGCCCAAGAAGAGTTAACGACTCTATCCGGGATCAATGAAGAGAACGCGGGAAAGAAAAACTTCGATGCGGATAAGTTAAACGTAGCATTGACCGACATTAAAACAGCAGTAGCCAATGCCAAACAGAACAATCAGGATTTAAGCAAAGATGATATTCGAAAGATCGTCGAAGAAACCCTGAAAAATTATAAGCTGGATACAACTGTCACAGGTAATCAGATCAATTTGATCGTGAATTTCGCTGTGAATCTTTCAAAGAGTAGCGTTATCAGTAGCAAAAGCTTTACTAAAACCTTGTCGGATCTGAAAGATAGTATCGTAGACAAGGCAGGCGATACTTTTAATAATATCAATCTCAATTTTGATACAAATGCTATTCTAAAAGACAGTGGAAACTTCTTCACAAATGCGTGGAATGCCATTGCCGGCTTCTTCGGAGCCATCTGGAATGCCATTGTCAAATTCTTTAGTGGTTTAGTTGGCTAAAAATAGCAGGAAAGCACTCTTGACAAGAAGCCAGAGTGCTTTTTGTGTGTGGTTTCCTATTTTTATACTTAATTAGAAATTTTATGTTAAGCTCATAAAAAAAGATCCACTGGGACCTTTTTTTATTTCTATCTTTGAAAGTCGGGACTATGACACAATTATTGATCCGGATGTTCGTTTTCAAAGGAATTATATACTTCGAAAAGTTGATTTCGTTTAGTGATCTCAAGTTTTATAAAAATATTGTGTACATGTGTCTTCACAGTTCCAACTGAAAGAAACAATTGATCCGCAATTTCCTGATTGTTTTTGTGTTCAAGAAGTAGAGGAAGAATTTCTTTTTCACGTTCAGTTAAATGAAGTTTTTCAGAGAATAGATCTAGTGTACTGGGGTTGTCAATTTTTTGTGATTTATCAAATGAACTTAATTGTTCTTCTACATTCGAAATAGCTTTCCAGTCAGAAAGAATATATTTGATTATTAAATAACAAACAGCAATAGTAAACATGTCTTCACACATATTTCTATTTTGAATTCGCAGATTCAACAAGTCATACGAATCTATGTTAAAAATTACAAATAAATCTTCTAAGATAATTAGAATGCCAAATAGCACTCCGATATTTGAAATAGTTTTTAAGTAATTTTTATTTCGACTACTAATATTCAAAGATGTTAGATTTCGTCTCGCATATATACCAGTATAAATCAAAAGAAGCTGATTGGGTAAATAGTACATAAAAACTCTTAATGGAGAATTGTTTAGAATTGGGAAAGCCATCCATATAAAAGTAATAGAAATAAAGCAATAGTGCGTTAATAAAGGTGTTTCTTTCCTCAGTCTAGCAACTATCCAAAACTGACAAATATTATTAACAAGATATATGACAGTTTTAACAAATGGAACTCCCAGAAAGTGTTGGTTATATGTGTTTCCGAAATCTTTAATTATTTCTGTCATTGATAGGATCAGATTATCAAAAATAAAAAAAACAAGATATAAACCGACTACAAAAAATAAGTATTTTTTATCCTTTTCTGAGTTTAAAGAATAGGTCAATACAATACCAAGGGTCAAAGTATACAGTATAATTAAAAATACATTGTATATATAAACTATTTCAATCATATTTAGCCTCCATTTATTCTGTGAAACTAATTAAAACTCTAAACTTTATTTAAAAGCAATAAAATAGGGAGTTTATATTTAAAATAGCATTACATTTTTAAAAGCATAAATACTGGGTTTAGTACTTAAACTTTTAAAAAAGAGGGTTTACACCTTTAAGTTTATCGCAAACTATAAAATTTTGCAATATCATCAAAGCATAACAACACAGGAGGTCTCAATTATGAGCAATAAAATTGATTATATTACAACAGAAGAGTTCTCTAAAGAGCAACTTTTAGAAATGGCTGAGCTATCTCTTAAGATTAAAGCTTGTATTAAAAATGGGTATTACCCACCTTTGTTGAAAAATAAAACTCTAGGTATGATTTTTCAACAATCATCTACAAGAACACGGATTTCTTTTGAAACCGCTATGACTCAACTTGGAGGGCACGCACAATATTTGGCACCCGGTCAAATTCAACTAGGAGGACACGAAACACTAGAAGATACAGCAACCGTGGTTTCTCGCTTAACAGATATTATAATGGCACGTGTTGAGCGTCATAAGAGTGTAGTTGATTTAGCAAAATTTTCTCAAGTACCAGTAATTAATGGTATGAGTGATTATAATCATCCTACACAAGAATTGGGAGATCTGATTACGATTATTGAAAACTTGCCGAAAGGAAAAAAATTAGAAGATTGTAAAGTAGTATTTGTAGGAGATGCAACTCAAGTATGCTTCTCTTTAGGATTAATAACATTGAAAATGGGTATGGAATTTGTTCACTTCGGTCCGAAGGGATTCCAATTAAATGATATGCATAAGTCAAAATATGATGAAATTTGTAAACTATCAGGTGGTAAATATTTAGTAACTGATGATATTGATTCAATTACTGGTGCAGATTTCTTATACACTGATGTATGGTATGGCCTATATGAAGCGGAATTATCAGAAGAAGAACGTATGAAGATTTTCTATCCTAAATATCATGTTGATTCAGAGATGATGGCAAAAGCAGGAGAAAATTGTAAATTCATGCACTGTTTACCTGCTACACGTGGCGAAGAAGTATCTGATGAAGTGATGGATGGCCCAAATTCAGTTTGTTTTGATGAGGCGGAAAATCGCTTAACTTCAATGCGAGGTATCTTAGTTTATCTACTTCGTGATTTTGCGAAACGACATCCATATGACCTTGAAAAACAATCTGTAGCTAAAGCAGAACTGGAATCATTTTTAAAATAAAAAGGGCCAATTTGCTTTAAATTGACGATGTTATTACTCTCCTCTTAAAGGAAGGAGAAAAAAATGGAAGAAAAGAAAAAATTTAGTTTGTTTACTACAGTATTAACTGTAATATGTGTAGTATTTGTTGCAGAAGCTGCAGCTCCAGTTGCAGCGATTGGGAATTCTCAATTCTTTTGGTGGTTATTTTTATTAATTGCTTTTTTGTTACCATACGGATTGATTTCAGCCGAATTAGGTACTACTTATATAGGTGATGGTGGAATCTATGATTGGGTGACGAAGGCGTTTGGACATCGATGGGGCTCAAGGACCTCCTGGTATTATTGGATTAATTTTCCATTGTGGTTAGCATCACTAGCTGTTATGACTCCTGGGTTGTTGACAACGATAACAGGAGTTGAGTTTTCAACGTTCTGGACATTATTAATTGAACTTGTATTTATTTGGTTAATTATATGGATAAGCTTTTATCCGGCAAGTGATAGCGTATGGATCCTCAATGGTGCGGCAATTATAAAAATGATATTAGCTCTATTAGTGGGAGTCTTGGGATTATATATTGCCTTTACAAAAGGAATGGCTAATAAAATTACGTTGGATTCACTTTTACCATCATTCGATTTAAACAGTCTATCATTTATTTCTGTTATTATTTTTAATCTACTTGGCTTTGAGGTTATTTGTACGTGTGCAGATGATATGGAGAATCCTAAAAAACAAATACCACAATCTATAATTGTTGCAGGTTTAGTTATTGCGGCTATTTATATATTTTCTGCATTTGGTATTGGTGTAGCGATTCCTGTTGATAAAATTTCTACTAGTAGCGGTATGATGGACAGCTTTAAACTTTTGACCGGATCAGAAAATGGATGGTTTATAATTTTAATGGCATTTCTATTCTTACTAACTCTTTTTGGAAATATGATTTCATGGTCATTAGGAGTGAATAACACGGCATGTTATGCTGCAGAAAACGGAGATATGCCAAAGTTTTTTGCAAAACGTAGTAAAAAGAATAACATGCCAATTGGATCAGCTTTAGCAAATGGTTTTGTTGCGACATTTGTAGTAGTCATTGCACCAATACTACCAAATCAGGATTTGTTTTGGGCCTTCTTCTCATTAAACCTTGTTATGTTCCTGCTTTCTTATATACCAGTTTTTCCAGCATTTTATAAGTTAAGAAAAATAGATCCAGAAACTCCTCGACCTTTTAAAGTAGGAGGAAGTGATTTTATTTTAAAAATTATGGTTGTAATTCCAATTGTTATGATTTTGATTTCGCTTTTATTTACAGCGTTCCCATTATCTTTTGATGAAGTAACATTAGCTGATAAATTACCTGTAACTATCGGTTCATTAGTTTGTCTTATCTTAGGTGAAGTTATTATTCGTGTGAAAAAAATCAAAAAATGATAGTAACTAAATACCAATACAATAAAAGGAGGACTTGAGATGTCTAAACGTATTGTGGGGACAACCCCTAAAGTAGATGGATTTCGAATGCCAGGAGAATTCGAAGAACAAGAACAAATTTGGATGTTATGGCCATGGCGAAATGATAATTGGCGTTTAGGAGCCAAACCTGCTCAAAAAGCATTTTTAGATGTTGCCAAAGCCATTAGTGAATTTGAACCAGTTTCACTTTGTGTACCACCTCTTCAATTTGAAAATGCTATAGCTCGTGTATCTGCTCTTAATTGCGAAAATATCAGAGTAATTGAGATGACAAATGATGATTCGTGGATTCGCGACTGTGGTCCTACATTTCTTATAAATGATAAAGGTGAACGTCGTGCAGTAGATTGGGAATTTAATGCTTGGGGAGGTCTAGTCGATGGACTCTATTTCCCTTGGGATCAAGATGCGCTTGTTGCAAGAAAAGTTTGTGAATTAACAAATACTGATTCTTATAAAACAGAGGATTTCGTTTTAGAAGGTGGATCAATTCACGTTGATGGTGAAGGTACAGTGATGGTTACTGAAATGTGTCTTCTTCATCCAAGTCGAAACCCACATTTGTCAAAAGAAGAAATTGAACAAAAATTAAAAGATTATTTGAATTGTGAAAAAGTAATTTGGGTGAAAGATGGTATTGACCCATATGAAACGAATGGTCATATTGATGATGTAGCATGTTTTGTAAAACCTGGAGAAGTTGCATGTATTTACACTGAAGATGAAAACCATCCTTTCTATAAGGAAGCAAAAGCTGCGTTTGAATTCCTAAGTGAACAAACAGATGCAAAAGGCAGAAAATTAAAAGTACATAAAATGTGCGTTACTAAGAAGCCATGCTATCTAAAAGATGCAGATTCGATTGATTTTTCAGAAGGGGCTATCCCAAGAGAGGAAGGAGAAGTTGCAATCGCATCATATTTGAATTTCTTAATAGTGAATGGAGGAATTATTCTCCCTCAATATGGTGATGAGAACGATGCATTAGCGGTTGAACAAGTGCAAGCAATGTTCCCTGATCGTAAAGTTGTTGGAGTTGAAACTACAGAGATTGCATATGGTGGTGGTAATATTCACTGTATTACACAGCAACAACCAGCAACGAAATAACATATGCAGAGTCTGGTAAAGCAGACTCTGTTTTTTCTAATATATCGCATTAAGTAGACGGAGGAATATGAAGATAAATTGCTTTACAAAGAGGTATTAGAGATGAAAAATATTAAAGTGGAATATAGCTGGTTGAAAAATTCTGCTATAACAGGAGTCAATCAATTGCCTGAACACTCTGAGCATTATTATTTTGATAAATATGTAGATATAAATCAACTAGACTATTATCAAATAGATAAGATGCACTTAAGCAGAAATTGGACTTACACGAAATCAGATTTCAATGAAAAAAATGGTGATGTCGAATCTACATTGTTAACTTTATTTAATCATTTTAAAGGTGAAGATAAATTAATTACTAAAAATATTTTCTTGAAAATGAAAAGCTTAAATCTTCCCGTGTATATTTGGATGAATGGGGTCTTTGTTGGATTTTCAAAGGGACTTGAACAGTCTATAGAGTTTGAAATTACAAATTTACTTCGTTTAGATGAAAATGAACTTATAATTAAGGTATGCTCTATTGAAGAAGAAAAACAAAACAATAATATGATGCTAGATTCAACGTTAGATTCAATCTTAGACAAAATTTCGGAAAGTATTATTTATAGTACTCCTAAACTACATGTATATGATTTTAATGTTACATTAGAAAATAAACAAAAATTTAATAAATCGGCAATCACAATTGATTGTTTATTAAATGGAAATTCTAAAAGTGCTATAATTGGTATTTATGTATACGATAAAGAAAGAAAAATGATCTTAAAGGATAACATTGATTATACTAATAAACTTGAAAAAAGATATGATTTAGATATAAATTATTTAGCGATTTCTTTTGTAGAATTGTTGATAATTGATGATGGAACAATAGTAGAAACAGCTATAACAAAAGTTAAGATGGTGTAGGAGAAGTTGTGTAAACATAAAAAGAAATAAATTCCTTATAGTAGAATTGCGAAACATTACTCTATAAGGGATTTATTTCTATGACACAATTTACTACATTATTGTTTAATTTCCCAGTCTCAAAACGAGATACGATGAATTTTTTCATTCTTCTTATAGTGAAGAAACTATAATTTGCGCTTTTACATCCTTAAAACAAAAGTGCCCCATCAGATCAATTTCTGGTGGGGCTTTTGGTGGGGAACCAATCAATTTTGATTGATTTTTAACCTTTTATAATAACCTAAAGTGCTGTTAAAACAACCATTTCACTTCAAATCATGTTTATAAATCATTCCCACTCTACAGTTGCAGGTGGTTTACTTGTGATATCGTAGACGATGCGGTTAACGTGGTCAACTTCGTTTACGATACGAACTGAGATTTTTTGGAGGACTTCCCATGGAATCTTCGCAAAGTCAGCTGTCATTCCGTCGATAGAAGTGATAGCACGAATAGCAATAGTGTAGTCGTAGGTACGGCCGTCACCCATAACACCTACGGAACGAACGCCTGTGTTGACAGTGAAGTATTGCCAGATATCACGGTCAAGACCAGCTTTGGCGATTTCTTCACGGAGGATAGCGTCTGATTCACGAACGGTTTCGAGTTTTTCTTCAGTGATTTCTCCCATAACACGGATAGCAAGACCTGGTCCTGGGAATGGTTGGCGCCATACGATGTGGTCTGGCATTCCAAGCTCTGTACCAAGGGCACGAACTTCATCTTTATAAAGAGTGTTCAGTGGTTCGATCAGTTCAAACTGCATATCCTCAGGAAGTCCACCCACGTTGTGGTGAGACTTGATAGTTTGAGCAGTATCCGTACCAGACTCGATCACGTCTGTATAAAGTGTACCTTGAGCAAGGAATTTCACATCTTTGAGTTTACTTGCTTCGTCATCAAAGACATAAACAAACTCATTACCGATGATCTTCCGTTTTTTCTCAGGATCAGACACACCAGCCAATTTATCAAGGAAACGTTTAGCAGCGTCTGCTTTGACGATGTTCAAACCAAACTTACCACCAAGCATATCCATCACTTGGTCAGCTTCTCCTTTACGAAGAAGACCGTGGTCTACAAAGATACAGATCAATTGATCGCCGATGGCTTTTTGAAGGAGAACCCCAACAACAGAAGAGTCAACACCACCTGAAAGACCTAGAAGGACACGTTTGTCTCCGACGGTTTCACGGATTTTTTTGATCTGCATGTCAATGAAGTTGTCCATGGTCCAGTCACCTTTAGCCCCACAGATGTTCAAGGCAAAGTTACGCAAGATATCATAACCGTGAACAGAGTGACGAACCTCAGGGTGGAATTGGATTCCGTAGATTTTCTTGTCTGGATTTTCAATGGATGCAAATGGACAGTCAGCAGAAGTACCAGTGCGGATAAAGTCAGCCGGAATTTCTGTAACAGCATCCCCGTGGCTCATCAAGACCAATTGTTTGTCTGGTGTGCCGGCAAAAAGAGCAGAAGATTCTGTCAAAGTCAATTCAGATTGACCATATTCGCGGTTACCAGCATCACCTGCAGGAACGACCTTCCCACCCAATTTATGGGTCAACAATTGCATTCCGTAACAGATTCCAAGGATTGGAATACCGAGTTCGAAAATTTCAGGATCGATATCAAAAGAACCTTCCTCGTATACAGAGTTTGGTCCGCCTGAAAGAACGATCCCAACTGGATTGATTGCACGAACTTCATCAGCAGAAATCTTGTGGCTCTTCAACTCTGAGAAGACACCAATTTCACGAATACGCCGTGAAATAAGCTGATTGTACTGGCTACCGTAGTCAAGCACGATGATTTTTTCAACATCATGCAAATCAGTTGATAGGTTTGTCATCTTATCCCCTTCATAAAGAAATTTACTTTCCTCTATTCTAACACAAAAGCCTTGTCTTTACCAATCTCTGATTGAAGAATTAGGAATTTTACGCTACAATAGAGATAACACAGAGAAAGAGCAAAGTTATGATTCCAGCTTACATTCAAATTCATGATCAGATTAAGTCTGAGATTGATCAAAAAATATGGAAAATCGGGGAGCGTCTTCCCAGCGAACGCGATCTAGCGGAGAAATTTCAGGTGAGTCGGATGACGCTGAGGCAGGCTATTACCCTTTTGGTTGAAGAAGGAGTGCTTGAAAGACGGGTAGGAAGTGGCACCTTTATCACTAGCACGCGCGTCCAAGAAAAAATGCGGGGAACAACCAGTTTTACAGAAATTATGAAATCGCAAGGCAAGGAACCTTCTAGCCAAGTGATTTCTTATCGGAAAACCATTCCTAGCCTCCAAGAAGTGGACAAATTGGGCATTGATAAGACAGAGACCATCATTCGGATGGAACGCGTCCGGTATGCTGATGGGATCCCTGTTGTTTATGAAGTGGCCTCTATTCCACAGAAATTTATTAAGAATTTCAATCGCGAAGAGGTTACCAGCCATTTCTTCCAAACCTTGGAGCGTCATGGCTATAAGATTGGAAAGTCGCACCAGACCATCTATGCGCGATTGGCCAAAGATAAGATTGCGGACTATTTACAGATTTCAAAAGGACAAGCTATTTTAGGTCTAACACAGGTTTCCTATTTTGAAGATGGGACGGCTTTTGAGTATGTAAAAAGTCAGTATGTCGGCGAGCGGTTCGAATTTTATTTGGAAAATAACTAAGCTCGCAAATCGTAAAAATAGAAAACTCTTCAAATGTTTGAGAGACTCAATCTCTTTGGCATTTGGGAGCTTTTTTAGGTTGAAGTCATTCTTTCTAAATAGTGATAGTAAAGGCAACATTGAAAAATTTAAAAAAAATTTTATTTTTTCTTCAATTTTTGATTTTTTTTACGAATTAATAGATAGAAGCAGGTTTTAAAGCTTAATAAGAGATATAAGGCAGGAAAAAAATGAAAAAAATTAAAATCGATGTGGTAGCTGTTCCTTTGAGTGGGCATCTGTACCCAACTTTAAATCTCGTTAAACCCTTGTTAGATGATCCTTCGATGGAGATTCGGGTTTTCACAGGACCTCAGAAAAAGGCCGTTGCAGAAAGTCTCGGCTTCACGGTCGTTCCAATTCTAGAGGACAAAGTAGAAGAGTTTGAACGTGCGGCGAATAACGATAAGAAACTCAATCTCTTTTCAGCTTATCGGCAATTGTCCAAGAGTCTTGATTTGATTAATCATGTATCGGATCAATTGCTAGAGGAGTGGCGCGTCAATCGTCCGGATATTGTCATTGCTGATTTTATCACTCTATCAGCGGGTTTTGTGGCAGAAGAGTTAGAAATCCCTTGGATCACCACCATGGCAACCCAATTTGCAATCGAAACTCCTTATGGTCCTCCTTGCTTCTTCGGAGGGATGGGAATCGCGCGCACGAAGAAGGAAGAGAAGATCCAAGCACTATGTCGTAAACTGACGCGTATTGGGAAATACTGCGTGGCTTTCCTCTTACACAAACGCTTAAAACGTTACAATTTCAAGTTGTACAATCAAAATGGAGTAGAGTCTATTTACTCTCCTTATGCCATCTTTGGAATTGGTATGATGGAGCTAGAGTTGAAGACACATTTCCCTCATCAATATGCTTGGATGGGCCCTTTAGGAACCTCTCTTGAGAAAGCTGAAGATTATCCAGTAGATCTCAGTCCTTACGAGGACAAGACGAAGGTCCTCGTGACTTGTGGAACCCAGTTGCCTTGGGCAAAAGAGAACTTGCTAGAGCAAACTAAGCAGTTGGCCAAAGAGCATCCAGAATGTCACTTTATTGTCACTCTAGGAGATGGGGCAAAGGAATTCTCTGAAGAAGAAGTAGCACCAAATGTGACGGTCGTCTCCTATCTGCCCTACAAAGAATACATTCCACAGATGGACTATGTTATTCACCATGGAGGAGCTGGAATCTTTTATCAGTGTATCGAATTTAAGAAACCAGCCTTGATCTTGCCACATGATTATGACCAATTTGACTATGCGATTCGAGGAGTAGAAGCAGGAATTGCCTTTCAGGCTCATCGCAATCGCATCGAAGAGATTCAAGCAGGTTTCAATGCCCTATTAGAAAAAGAATCTTGGGAAAAGTTAGAAAGACTAAACAAACTTTCAAAAACCTACAAGCCGTTGGATACCTTGGAGTTTGAGATTCAACGATTATTAAGACGTGGAACGGATGGGAAACTATGAAAATTCTTGTAACAGGTGCGACTGGCTTCCTTGGAAAATATGTGATCGATGAGTTGTTGGCTCACGATTATTCCATTGTAGCCTTTGGCCGAAACGAAAAAATTGGGAAGGCTCTGGAAAGTGAGCGCGTCCAATTTATCAAAGGGGATTTGAGCTCTATTGAGGAATTAAGACAAGCCTTTCAGTCTGTTGATGCTGTAGTTCATGCAGGAGCTTTATCCACTGCCTGGGGACCTTGGAAAGCCTTCTATCAGGCTAATGTGGTTGGCACGCAAAATGTCCTTGACTTGTGCCGTGAATATGCAGTAAAACGCTTGGTTTACGTATCTTCTCCCAGTATTTACGCAGCTGGAAAAGATCAATTAAACATCAAGGAAAGTGATGCTCCAACAGAAAATCACCTCAACAATTACATCCGAAGTAAATTGGCGTCTGAAAAACTTTTTTCTGACTATCCAGATGTGCCAAGTATCACCTTGCGTCCTAGAGGATTATTTGGTGTAGGGGATACCAGTATTTTGCCTCGTGTCTTACGCCTCAGTCGAAAAATTGGAATTCCTTTGATTCGAGGAGGAGAGCAGCTCATGGATATGACCTGTGTGGAAAATGTTGCCCTAGCCATTCGCTTGGCTCTGGAAGCCAAAGACGCACACGGACAAGTATATAATATTACAAATGGGGAACCAAAGACCTTTAAGTATTTGATTGAAACCACACTAAAGGGATTGGGAGAGCCGATTCGCTATCGGAAACTTCCAGCGGGTCTAGTAGCAGGTGCGGCTTATAGCCTGGAAGAAGTATATCGATTCTTTCATCTGAAAGCCGAACCCCCATTGACTCGCTATACCTATTATCTCCTTCGATATAGCCAAACCCTCGATATCCAAAAGGCTCAAACTGAACTTGGCTACTATCCAAAAATGACCATTGAAGAAGGGATTGACAACTATGTCCAACATGATCAAGCGCATTGATTATTTTCCAGCTGGCTATTGTAGCAGTCATTCTGGTCTCTTATTCAAAGGGATTCCGAATGAAAAAATGCAATTTCCAGCAGGTGTCTTTTTGATTCACCACCGTGAAAAAGGCTATATTTTGTACGATACCGGCTATCACTACGAGATTAAGAAAAGAGCTCGGTATTTCTGGTACCGTCTAGCCACCCCAATGCAGATGAAAAAAGAAGACCAAATCGATTATTTATTGCAAGAGCGGGGGATTGATCCGGGAGAAATTACTTATGTGATTCTTTCGCATCTGCACCCGGACCATCTCGGCGGAGCAGCCCTTTTTCCAAATGCTCATTTCTTTGTTACCCAGGAAGTCTATGAGGTGTACCAAAAACCGAAATTTAAAGATCTGATTTTTAAAGAGTTTTTGCCAGCTGATTTCAAAGATCGGGTGACCTGTCTCAAAGCAGATCAAAGGCATCCTGCTTTCCCCTATCGCCCGACTGCGGATCTTTTTGGTGATGGGAGCATCCTTGTTTCGTCCATCGATGGGCATGCGAGAGGGCAAGGTTGTCTTTATATGGATGAGTTCAAACTCTTCATCGGAGCAGATCTTTCTTGGGGAGTAGAGCTCTTGCCTTACACACGGCAAATGCGTCTCATTCCATCCTTGGTTCAGGATGATAAGAAGGCTTATTTAAAAGGAGCTGATTTGCTGGAAACACTCTTGCAAGATGGTATTCAAGTTGTGGTCAGCCACGACCCGCAAGATCGGATTGAAAGGATTTTAAATGAAAAAAACAGTCTTTCTGAAAACCTTTATTGAAACCAGATGGTGCCACCGATTCCGTTCAAAAGAGGCCTTGAAGCGATACCAAGATAAGCAATTGGCACGCTACCATGCTTTTATTACTTCTCAGTCCCCCTATTTTAAAACCCATTCTCCCGAATCCTTTGGAACCATGGATAAAACCTTCATGATGACACATTTCAATGAACTCAATACCCTAGGGGTGGATCGAGATCAGGCTTTAGAGATGGCGATTCGCGGAGAACAAACACGAGATTTTACTGAGATGAATGGAGAAGTAGCAGTAGGCTTATCTTCTGGAACTTCCGGCCACCGAGGTGTCTTTGTCACCACAGAAAAAGAGAGAAGTATGTGGGCTGCAGCGATTCTAGCCAAGATGCTACCGAAAGGAAAACTGTTTGGTCATCGCATTGCCTTTTTCTTACGAGCGGACAATGAACTCTATCAAACCATTAATTCAGGCCTGATTCGCTTGGAATATTTTGATATTTTCAAGGATAGCAAGGAGCATTTAGAGCGTCTCAAAGACTATCAACCAACCATTGTGGTCGCACCAGCTTCAACCTTGATTGAGTTGGCTAACTATGTCAGCAATCAGCAACTTGCGATCCAACCTGTCAAGGTTGTTTCTGTCGCAGAGATCCTAGAAGATCGAGATGCTCAGACAATCGCCAAAGCTTTTCAACTAGACAAGGTTGATCAGGTCTACCAAGCGACAGAGGGATATTTAGCTTGTACCTGTTCAGAAGGCAATCTACATCTCAACGAAGATATTTTGTCTGTCGAAAAAGAGTATCTTGATGATAGCCGCTTTTATCCGATTATTACGGATTTCAAACGGACCAGTCAACCGATCTATCGCTACCGCCTCAATGATATTTTGGTGGAAGAAAAGTCTCCTTGCCCTTGTGGTTCTGTCTTTACTCGAATCGAAAAGATCGAAGGACGATCAGATGATATCTTTTATTTCAAAAAAGAAGATGGCAGTAGCCAGATGATCTATCCGGATTTTATTCGACGGTGCATTCTCTTTGTCGAAAATATTCAGGACTATCAAGTAACTCAGTTGGCAGATGGATCCATTATCATTGCCTTGAGTCACCGGACAGATTCTATGGAGCAAGCGATCTTTGCTCAATTTGAACTCTTAGCTCAGCAAAAAAAATTCATTCTCCCAAGTATTCAATTTATCGATTACCAATGGGACCCAACACGTAAATTAAAACGTGTTCAACGACTTCAATAAAAGGAGAATCCTATGACTACTGTAAAAAGACATTTGCAAATTAAAGGCTATGGAACAGCGCTCCCAGCTCATACCGTGACTTTCAAAGACCAAACTCGTTACCGCGTGAAAGAAGGAGAAGAAACACAGATTGATCTTGCAGCGCGTGCGATTGAAGCGGCTTTAAACCATGCGGGACTTGAGATGACAGACATCGACTGCCTGGTTTCGGCTAGTGCGGTTGGTGTTCAGCCCATCCCTTGTACAGCTGCTCTGATCCATGAGCGCGTGGCCAAGGGACTGACGATTCCTGCTATGGATATCAATACCACTTGTACCAGTTTTGTATCTGCTTTAAGCACTGTTTCTTATCTGATTGAAGGTGGTGAATACCGTCGGGTTCTGATTGTATCTAGTGAAGTAGGAAGTCTAGGGCTGAATCCCAAACAAAAAGAAAGCTTTGAATTGTTTAGTGATGGAGCTGCAGCCTTTATCTTTGAAGCAACACATGAAGACAAAGGAATCATTGCTAGCATGCAACGTACCTGGTCTGAGGGAGCCCATGATACCGAGATTCGTGGTGGTTTGACAGCGTATCATCCGAAATTGTACTCTGAAGCAACCAAGACTGATTTCATGTTTGACATGAAAGGGAAGAAAATCCTTTTGCTTTCTGCCCGTGTTATTCCAGAAATGTTCCAAGAATTCCAAGAGAAATCAGGCATTTCTAAAGATGCTGTAGACTATATTATTCCTCACCAAGCAAGCCGTGCCTTACCACTTGTCATGGACAAATTGGGCGTCGGCAAAGACAAGTACCTCAATATTATCAGTGATTATGGTAATATGGTTTCGGTAGCCGTTCCTTTCGGCCTAGCCTATGCACTGGATCATGGCTATGTGAAGGAAGGAGATACCATCTTTTTGATGGGAACTGCAGCAGGGATGTCGGTCAATATGTTGGCACTGAAACTCTAATGATAGATACTCTTATTTCAAGCTCAAAAAGCATTAAGTCCCGCTAGTCTTTAGCGGGCTTTTTTGATATAATGAAAGGTATGGAAATTGAGAAAACCAACCGAATGAATGCGCTCTTTGAGTTTTATGCAGCGCTCTTGACGGACAAGCAGATGAACTACATCGAGCTCTATTACGCAGATGACTACAGCTTGGCTGAGATTGCAGAAGAGTTCGGGGTCAGTCGTCAAGCGGTCTATGACAATATTAAACGTACAGAAAAGATTTTGGAAGATTACGAAATGAAACTCCATATGTATTCCGATTACATTGTACGCAGCCAGATTTTTGATCAGATTTTAGAACGCTATCCGGAAGATACTTTTCTACAAGAGCAGGTTGAAATTTTATCAAGCATTGACAATCGGGAGTGATTATGGGCAGTCTCGTCATTTATCAAGGAATACCTTGCAAACTATTAGTCGCAGAGGAAGTATTTCCTACTCGACTACAGATTATCTCGCCCAATGATATCTCCAAAGCTATGCAAATAGGTTTTAGCTGTTGGGGATATCCAAATGAAATCATGAAAGAAGTCACACCCGAAGAACTAGAATGTTTGCAACATTTCGGACGATATCCACTGAATTGAAAAAATAGGAGAAAATAATGGCATTTGAAAGTTTAACCGAACGTTTACAAAACGTCTTTAAAAATCTTCGTAAGAAAGGAAAAATCTCTGAAGCGGATGTCCAAGAGGCAACCAAAGAGATTCGTCTTGCCCTCTTAGAGGCCGACGTTGCCCTTCCTGTTGTAAAAGACTTCATCAAACGGGTCCGCGAACGGGCTGTAGGTCATGAAGTCATCGAAACCTTGAACCCTGCCCAACAAATCGTGAAGATTGTTGATGAAGAATTGACAGCGATTTTGGGTTCAGAAACAGCAGAAATTATCAAATCTCCAAAGATTCCAACCATTATCATGATGGTCGGTCTTCAAGGGGCTGGTAAAACAACTTTTGCGGGTAAATTGGCCAACAAATTGGTCAAGGAAGAAAACGCACGTCCTTTGATGATTGCGGCCGATATCTATCGTCCAGCAGCCATTGACCAGTTGAAGACTCTTGGTCAGCAGATCAATGTCCCTGTCTTCTCACTTGGTACAGAAGTCCCTGCAGTAGAGATCGTTCGTCAAGGTTTGGAGCAGGCGAGAGCCAACCACAATGACTATGTCTTGATCGATACGGCCGGTCGTCTGCAAATCGATGAAAAACTCATGGCTGAGTTGCGTGATGTCAAAGCCCTTGCTGAGCCAAATGAAATCCTCTTGGTTGTCGATGCTATGATTGGTCAAGAAGCAGCCAATGTGGCGCGTGAGTTTAACGAACAACTCGAAGTGACCGGGGTCATCTTAACCAAGATCGATGGGGATACCCGTGGTGGTGCGGCCCTTTCTGTTCGTCAGATTACTGGGAAGCCAATCAAGTTCACTGGTACTGGTGAAAAAATCACCGATATCGAAACCTTCCACCCAGACCGTATGTCTGGTCGGATCCTCGGTATGGGGGATATGCTGACACTGATTGAGAAGGCTTCTCAAGAATACGATGAGAAACGCTCTCTTGAACTCGCTGAGAAAATGCGGGAAAATACCTTCGATTTCAACGATTTCATTGATCAATTAGACCAAGTACAAAATATGGGACCAATGGAAGATCTGCTAAAGATGCTTCCAGGTATGGCTAATAATCCTGCCATGAAGAACCTCAAGGTCGATGAACGAGAAATTGCTCGCAAACGTGCGATCGTATCATCCATGACACCAGCTGAACGGGAAAATCCAGATTTGTTAAATCCAAGCCGTCGTCGTCGGATTGCTGCTGGTTCAGGAAATAGCTTTGTCGAAGTCAATAAATTCATCAAGGACTTTAACCAAGCCAAGCAGATGATGC
Organism: Streptococcus sp. 27098_8_186; assembly: GCF_041432055.1. Lineage (NCBI taxonomy): Bacteria > Bacillati > Bacillota > Bacilli > Lactobacillales > Streptococcaceae > Streptococcus > Streptococcus sp. 27098_8_186. The sequence goes on along the minus strand of NZ_JAPVYV010000004.1, from coordinate 24,429 downwards.
AAGGTGTCCTCTCTGGCGATATGAACAAGATGATGAAACAAATGGGGCTCAATCCAAATAATATGCCGAAGAATATGCCTGGTGGAATGCCTGATATGTCTGCTCTTGAAGGGATGATGGGACAAGGTGGCATGCCTGACTTGTCAGCTCTTGGCGGAGGCGCTGGAATGCCTGATATGAGCCAAATGTTCGGTGGTGGTCTCAAAGGAAAAGCCGGTGAATTTATGATGAAACGGGCGATGAACAAGATGGCCAAACAAATGCGAAAAAATAAGAAAAAACGGAAATAATCGTTTCTAAGAGGGCCTGGAACACACTGTTCTGGGTTCTTTTAGAAACTACTACAAGAGGAAAGATGTTAAAAAAACTATTTCAACAAGTCATTCGTTTCTTTGTAAGACTGTTTTCTTCGCACAGAAAGCCCTTTGAATTTCCTAAAGGGTCAAAGAAACCACCGATCAGACCAATCATCTTTGTACCTGGGAGTTCAGCCAGTATCCAGCGATTCAACGGAACCATCCGCATGCTCCATCGCTTTTCTAGAAAAAAACAGAGTCTTTTAAAAATAAAAGTCAATAAAGATCATTCTATAGAAATGGAGGGAAGACTAAATACGAAAGAGCCGAATCCGATGATTGTGATTGGCTTCGAGAACAATCGAGATGGCTACAGCAATATCAAGCAGCAAATCGAATCCCTTAAGATCGCCATCACCTACCTCCTTGATCACTATTATTTTACAGAGTTCAAGGCAGTCGGGCACTCCAATGGTGGACTAGTTTTGACTGGTTTACTGGAAAGCGGCTTTTTAGAAAAGAAAAAGCTGACCGTAAGCAAGCTCGCTATTATTGGAAGTCCATACCGATTCAATCAAGAGATGTATGACGATTTTCAAAAATGGAAGCATCGATTAGATAAAGAAGTAGAGGTCCTTAACTTTGTCGGTAGCTTTGCTGGAAAATCAGACGGGATCGTCCCCCTTTCTAGTGCACAAGCAGCACAATCTATTTTTGAGAAACAAGCCTTTACAGAAGTAAATTTAAAAGGACGCAAGGCTCATCATTCAGCTTTACCCACTAATCCGGATCTAGTGAAACAATTAAGTCTATTTTTGAATCTATAAGTAAATTACATAATTTCGGTTATGTAATTTTTTATTTGTCTCTTGCAATCATTAAATTAATATGGTACATTTTTGGTAGCGATTACACATACTTAAGGAGAATTTTATGAAAGATCCCAAATTATTAGAAACAATGAAAGATTACAAGGGACGGGATGAGGTTCCCGCAGATTTTGATGCTTTTTGGGATCAAGCCCTAGCAAAGATGACTGAACTGCCTGAATACAAGCTCGAAGAACGAGATTTCAGCATTCCAAATGTTCGATGTTATGAATTAACCTTTAAAGGAACACGAGATGGGCTTGTTTATTCAAGAATGATCCTTCCAAAAACGGATCAAAAGGTTCCAGTGATTTTCCATTTTCATGGCTATATGGGACGTTGTTGGGATTGGGCTGATATGTTAGCTTATACAGTAGCCGGCTATGGTGTTGTATCTATGGACGTGAGAGGCCAGTCAGGTTTTTCAACGGACGGAAATCGATCACCACTTGGTAATACGGTAAAAGGACAGATTATCCGCGGAGCCGTGGAAGGTCCGGATGAGCTCTTTTATAAGGATGTCTACTTAGATCTTTACCAGTTAATTGAAATTGTAGCCAGCCTCCCTCAAGTAGATGACAGCAAACTTGCCAGCTATGGAGCCTCACAAGGTGGTGCCTTGGCCCTGGTTGCTGCTGGATTGAATCCTCGTATACAACGAACGGTAGCCATTTATCCATTCTTATCAGACTTCAGACGAGTATTAGAGATCGGGAACACCAGTGAGGCCTATGACGAGCTTTTCCGTTATTTCAAGTTCCATGATCCATTCCACGAAACCGAAGATCGTTTGATGCAGACATTGGCCTATATTGATGTAAAAAACTTTGCCCATCGTATCAAAGGACAAGTTCACATGATTACAGGACTAGATGATGATGTTTGTTATCCAGAAACGCAGTTTGCCATTTATAATCGATTAGAATGTCCAAAAGAGCATTTAATCATGCCAGAATATGCCCATGAAGCTATGAATGTTCAAGTCAATGACCGAGTCTATAATTGGCTCTGTGGTAGCAAGATTCCATTTCGATATGTAGAAAAATAAGTTAGAGAAGAAAAACAATCAGTAAATCCATGAGATTTGCTGATTTTATTGTGGTTAAAAGGTATAGAGAATAGAAAGGAATACAAAACAGTCCTAAAGAACCCCTATAACATCTTTCCGAAAAACTATAATTTTCTTGAAAAATATATCTGGCTATGCTATACTACTAGTATAGAAAGATTTGGAGAAAAACATGAAACGCGAGATCTTATTAGAACGGATTGATAAACTCAAACAAGTCATGCCCTGGTACGTATTGGAATACTACCAATCAAAATTGGCCGTTCCATACAGTTTTACAACCTTGTACGAATACTTAAAGGAATACGATCGATTTTTCACCTGGGTCTTGGAATCTGGTATATCGGATGCTGACACCATGGCCGAGATCCCCTTAGACGTTCTGGAGCACATGACCAAGAAAGACATGGAATCCTTTATTCTTTATTTACGTGAACGTCCTCTGCTCAATGCCAATACAACGAAAAACGGGGTTTCCCAAACAACTATTAACCGTACCCTTTCTGCATTATCTAGTCTTTATAAGTATTTGACTGAGGAAGTTGAAAATAAGCAAGGAGAACCTTATTTCTATCGCAACGTCATGAAGAAGGTTGCTACCAAGAAAAAGAAAGAAACCTTGGCAGCCCGAGCTGAAAATATCAAACAAAAACTCTTTTTAGGAGATGAAACAGAAGGTTTTCTTAACTATATCGACCAGGAGTATCCTCAAACACTCTCAAATCGCGCCTTATCCTCCTTTAATAAGAATAAAGAGCGAGATTTAGCCATTATAGCACTCCTTCTTGCCTCTGGTGTCCGTTTATCTGAGGCAGTCAACTTGGACCTTCGTGACCTTAATCTTAAGATGATGGTCATTGACGTTACTCGAAAAGGTGGAAAACGAGACTCAGTCAATGTTGCTGCCTTTGCTAAACCTTATTTAGAACAATATCTCGCTATTCGAGACAAACGTTACAAGACAGAAAAGACTGATACAGCTCTCTTTCTGACCTTGTATCGAGGTGTTCCAAACCGGATTGATGCTTCTAGCGTTGAAAAAATGGTGGCTAAGTATTCAGAAGATTTTAAAGTCCGTGTGACTCCCCACAAACTTCGCCATACATTAGCAACGCGTCTCTATGATGCAACCAAATCACAGGTTTTGGTCAGCCACCAACTGGGACATGCCAGCACACAAGTTACCGACTTATATACCCATATTGTTAATGATGAACAGAAAAATGCCTTGGATAGCTTGTAAGATACATAATATAAATTATGTAATGTTTTAGTGTTAGAAAAAGAGCGTAGATTTTTATATGGAATCTTACGCTCTTTTATTCTTTCTATAAAAACTCGATCCAATAGTTACGGTGTGGCTCAATAATGACTGGTTTTCCCCAGAATGATTTTAGATAAGCCAAGTTTGCAGGGGTGACCGGTCTTTTTTCACCATTGTACTTCTCTGCACTCTCTTCCGTTAGAAAGCATTTAACTGCTTCATATGGTTTACCATCGCTCGCCATTCGATCAATTCCTAAATAAGCAATTTCATCACCAGCTTTTGGAAAATCTGTAAATAGTTTACCAATAAAATAAACCGTCTTATCTTTCATTAATTCATAAGCCTTACTATTTTCCAGTCTGTTATTCGCTGCAGCGTACATAATACAAAAACTATCTACAATATCTTTCAAAGGCATTAATTCTTCTTTGCTGACTATAATTTCGTCGGGAGCAAGTCCACCAATGATTAAGTTTTGATAATGAGGTTGCTGGATGATATTATCTAAAGCCATTCCTAATGGTAGTTGGACAGCTTGATAGCCTAATGGTTCGAGCTCTTGCTTTTTCTGGTCAAGGTGTCCTTGTGTAATACTGACATTCAAATCATAAGGACTGGAAGGTTGTTGCTTGCTAAAAAAAGCCACTACTATACGATCTAACTGTTCAAATAGACCAAGATTTTCAACTGGAATTTTCATCATCGAATATGATCCCCTTTTTTGTTCATATTTCCTCTATATTCTACTCTCATTATTTTTGAATATCAAGAAAAGAGGCCGTGTCATGAACTAACTTTCGTTTTATTACGATATCACCTCACCAAGCATAATTTTTTTCACCGCATGTAGCCATGGCTGCTAACAGCTCCTCTGGGGTCAGTTTCTTCAAGCCTCCATAGGTTGGATCCTGTACATGTGTATCGGGGTCTAGATAATAGATTGCTGAGATGTCCTTGCCATCTGCTGTCAATTCATAGCCTACTCCAATCACATTATGTTCCCCACTTTTTCCAGGATAGATTTGTGCCACATTGAAGGTGTAATAGAGAGGATAGCCATCATCAATATCTTTGCGCACGCGTTCTTTAAAGAGACGGATATCTTCAGAATCTGGACGAGCGTCTATTACAGTAGCTAGTCGATAACCTGCTTGGTTTCCACTTGGTTCTGGATAGCCAAATAGATTCTGATTCAAGACGCGAATGGCATCTCGATTATGAGTCCCATAGGGGTTATAAGTCCCCATTTCCTTAGCCAATTGGTGTTGAGAAACGCTAACCCCTCGACTAGCCAGCATCATATGGACTGTCGCAGGAGCACAGAAATACCATTCTTCTTGAAGTTTTAAAGAAATAGGCAATAGTTTTCGGATTCCTTGATTCTCTTTGGACGATGTTTCTTGTTTGAGCGATTGAGAAGGTTGCGTATTCTCTTTCAATGAAGCTTGTTCCTGGGTTGAAGATGGCAAAGTTTGCTGAGTTCCGGCTTCAGTGCTGCCTTCCTTAATTTTTAATCGCTCTGCTACCTCTGCTGGCATTGGTGGATTAGGTTCTGTACGCTCCTTTGTTTTTACAGTAACTGTTGTTGATGAAGAGGATGTGACCTTACGAGAGCTGGAAGGACTTGTTTGGCTTTCTTTTGGTGTCTCTTTACAGCCAGATAAACCAAGCAAAGTTAGAAGTACAAGAAATAAATGAACTATTTTCATGATTTTTCTCCTTCAAGAAAACGATCACGAGACTAAATAAAATTAGGATACAGGGATTAGCAAATACACTTTTCCACCTTTACTATACTACAAAATCCTTAGTAAAACAATAATTTCTATGTGAAACTAGTTTCAAAAAAGAGATCCGCTACTGCGAATCTCTTTTGACTTTATTCCACCACTGCTTCAGCAATTTCCTCTGCAGTGATTCCTGCAAAGTAACGACCTAGATTAATGGTTTGAAGGGCTTTGAGGACGTCTTCACGTTCGTATTTGACACCACGAAGGACCTCTTCTACTGCTGCAACGTCCTCGATACCGAAGAAGTCACCGTAGATCTTGATGTCTTGGATTTTTGATTCAATGACGTTAGCGAAGATTTCAACCTTACCGCTTGGGAATTTTGTGCCACGACGGACATTGTATTCAGGAGACTTTCCATAGTTCCAATCCCAGGTACCGAACTTAGTTTCCTTGATACGATTAATTTCAGCCAATTCTTCATCCGAGAAGACATATTCTGTCATCTCAGGGTATTCTTTCTTCATGTAGTCCAAAAGTAGGTCCCGGAACTCTTCAACCGTGATTTTTTCTGGCAACTCATCGATGATATTGGTCACACGAGCACGGACTGATTTAACCCCTTTGGACTCAAACTTGTCTTTAGATACCTTGAGAGCATTGGCAAGGACTGACAAATCAACGTCAAAAAGAAGGCAACCATGGTGCATGATCCGACCATTGATGTAAGCTTGGGCATTTCCACAGAATTTCTTGCCATCAATCTCTAAGTCGTTACGACCCGTGAATTCAGCCTTAACCCCAAGTTGAGCCAAGGTGTTGATCACAGGAGTTGAGAAGCTCTTGAAGTCAAAGGCCTTGTTTTCATCTTCTTTTGAAATGATGGTGTAGTTGAGGTTGTTCAAATCGTGATAAACAGCCCCACCACCACTGATCCGGCGAACCACTTCAATCCCATGCTCCCGAATGTAGTCGCGATTGATTTCTTCGATGGTATTTTGGTGGCGACCGACGATAATGGATGGTTTGTTAATCCAGAGAAGGAAGATTTGATCCTCATCTAAAAGGTGTTTAAAGGCATACTCTTCCAAAGCAATATTAAAAGCAGTATCATTTGAATAATTAATAATGTATTTCATAAGATTCCTTTATATACGATAGAGACTGGTCCAGCATTTGCTGTCCAGCCATTCTATCATTTCAAATACTATTTCTTCTTAGGTGAGTGAACTGCCAAGCCAAGTACATCCGCAAAGGCTTCGTACATCACTTCTGAGAAGGTTGGGTGACCATGAATAGTCTTGAGCATTTCTTCTACAGTGATTTCCATCTCAATGATGGTTGAAGCTTCGTTGATCAATTCAGCAGCTGCTGGACCAATGATATGAACCCCAAGAACTTCACCGTATTTCTTGTCTGCAATAACCTTAACAAAACCTTGAGCCGCATCAGATGCAATGGCACGACCGTTCGCCGCAAAGTTAAACTTACCGATTTGAACATCGTATTTCTCACGAGCTTGTTCTTCGGTTAAACCAACAGCCGCCACTTCTGGAAGGGTGTAGATAGCTGCAGGCGTCAAGTTCAATTTGGCAACAGCATGGTTTCCTTTAAGGGCGTTTTCAGCTGCTACTTCACCCATACGGAAGGCAGCGTGAGCCAACATCTTAGTACCGTTGATATCACCTGGTGCATAGATACCTGGAACAGACGTTTCCATGTATTCATTAACCTTGATCCGTCCACGATCCAATTCAAATTCAACATCTCCGATACCTTCAAGGTCTGGAACACGACCGATTGAAAGAAGGGCTTTATTCGCGATGATATCATCTTTACCTTCAACCTTGATACGGAGTTTACCATCTTCCTCAATGATTTCTTGCAATTTAGTATCCGTCAAGATGGTCATACCCTTGCGTTCAAGGATCAAACGAAGGTTCTTAGATACTTCCGCATCCATAGCTGGAACGATGCGGTCCATCATTTCGATAACCGTAACTTTTGAACCAAAGGTCATGAAGGCTTGACCAAGTTCGATACCAACAACCCCACCACCGATGATCACGAGGCTTTCTGGGACTTCATTCATTTCAAGAATATCGTCACTGGTCATGACAAGGGATGATTCCATACCAGGAACGTTAATCTTGCTGACTTTGGAACCACCAGCAAGGATGATTTTCTTCGTTTCAAGCAATTCAGAACCATTAACCAAGACATTCTTATCTTTCGTAATGGTACCGATACCCTTGTGAACATCCACTCCGTAGCTCCGAAGAAGACCCGCAACACCACCAACCAAGGTATTTACGACCTTGTTCTTGGTTTCAAGAACCTTATCCATATCCACTGAGAAGCTTGGATTTTCAATGATAATACCACGGTTTCCTGCATGACCAATATTCTCGATAATTTCAGCGTTGTGGAGGTAAGTCTTAGTTGGGATACATCCGCGGTTCAAGCACGTTCCACCAAGTTCAGATTTCTCAACGAGTGCAACCTTACCACCTAATTGAGCTGCCTTAATAGCAGATACGTAACCAGCAGGACCCCCACCGATCACTACGATATCATAAGCGTCATCGCTCTTATTGTCATCGTTTGAAGCACTTACTGCAGCTAGTGCTGGACTCGCTTCTGGTGCTACTGCTCCAGCGGTTGGGATGTTTTCCCCTTCTTCACCAAGGTAACCAATCACTTCTGTTACAGGAACAGTTTCTCCGTCTCCTTTCAGGATAGCGATCAAGTAACCCTCTTCTTCCGCTTCCAACTCCATGCTGACTTTGTCTGTCATGATTTCAAGGAGAACTTCTCCTTCTTTTACAAATTCGCCGACTTTCTTATTCCACTGAACGATTTGTCCTTCGGTCATATCTACGCCGGCTTTTGGCATAATTACTTCTAAGGCCATTTTATTTCCCTCTTCTTCTTGTTTCTATTCTCTCTCGTTGATTAGACCAACATTGAAATCGGGTCTTCAATCAAGGCTTTCAAGTCTTTCATGAATTTGGCACCAGCCATCCCATCGACAACGCGGTGGTCAATGGTCAAGCCCAAGCTCATGATTGGACGAATGACAATTTCACCATTCACAACAACTGGTTTTTCAACCGTTGCACTAACCCCAAGGATGGCAGAATTTGGTTGGTTGATAATCGGTCCAAATGATTGAACGCCAAACATTCCTAAGTTACTGATAGTAAAGGTTGAGTTTTGCAATTCACTTGGAGCAAGCTTACCATCCAAGGTGCGTCCGATAACATCCTTGAAGGCTACGACCAACTCTGACAAGGTCATCTTTTCAGCATTGTAGACAACCGGTGTCATCAGTCCATTGTCCATCCCAACGGCCATCGCCAAATTGACATAATTGTGAGTGATGATGGTTTTGCCATCTTCCGTCAATGACGCATTGATGTATGGATGTTTCATCAAGGTCTTAACCACTGCTAGAGAAAGCAAATCTGTTACAGTGACTTTCTTGCCAGTGGCCTCCATAATTGGATCCAATACCTTCTTACGAAGGGCCAACATTTGAGACATATCAACGTCATAGTTCAAAGTAAAGGTTGGTGCTGTCAAGTAAGATTCCACCATCCGTTGAGCGATTACCTTACGCATTGGTGTCATCGGAATCCGTTCGATCTCACCATAAGGTGTCACATTATCAGGAACTTCTTCGACTTTCTCGATTTCAGCAGGTGACTTAATGGTCTCATTCTCAATATTTTCAGGAAGGAAAGCAAGGACGTCCTTCTTCATGATCTTACCACGATGACCAGTTCCCTGAATCTCTTGCCAAGCAATATTGTGTTCTAAAGCAATTCGTTTTGCAAGTGGTGAAATGCGAACCACATTTGTGTCTTTATAGGTTTCCACGTCTTCTTTGTGGACACGACCGTTTGCGCCTGAACCAGAAACATCATAGAGGTTGATCCCTAGATCATCCGCTAATTTTCTAGCCGCAGGAGTCGCTCTTAGCTTATCATCAGCCATGACCTCTCCTATTCTATTATAAGATATCAAGGACGTAGAGGACAAAGAAAAAATAGGAGATTGACGCTGTGTTCGATGAACACAAGGAAATCTATCTTTTTTTCACAGTCCTCCGTCCGGATTCAGTTATAAGATACTAAGGGCGTCAAAAGTCAAAGTGAAAATAGGAAACTTGACGAAGAAACTTTAGTTTCTAGGAAAGTTTATCTTTTTCACACAGACTTTAGCCCGTGCTCTAATCTAAGATATTAAGGACGCAGAGAACTTTGTACCTAAAAAGATACAAAGTTTCCTCGTCTAATTCAAATGATATTACATAATTTATGTTATGTATTATTCTTTGTTATATGTTTTACGAATAGCATCTTTGATGCTTTCAACTGTTGGAATCATTGCATTTTCAAGGTTTTGTGCGTAAGGCATTGGCACATCTTCTCCCGCACAACGGCGGATTGGTGCATCCAAGTAATCAAATGCTTCTGATTCAGAAATGATAGCTGAAATTTCACCGATATAGCCACTTGTTTTGTGGGCATCATTGACAAGGACTACTTTTCCTGTCTTCTTGACAGAATTAATGATGATTTCTTTATCGAGTGGGACCAAAGTCCGTGGATCTACTACTTCTACTGAGATGCCTTCTTCTGCCAATTCTTCAGCTGCCTGCATCACGCGACGAAGCATTTTTCCGTAGGTTACGACAGTGACGTCAGTTCCTTCACGTTTGATTTCTCCGACACCAAGTGGAATCGTGTAGTCGGGATCAACTGGCACTTCCCCTTTTTGGTTGAATTCTGATTTATATTCAAGAATGATAACGGGGTTGTTATCACGGATCGATGACTTGAGAAGTCCCTTCATATCCGCTGGCGTACCAGGAGCAACAACTTTCAAACCAGGAATATGCGTAAACCATGATTCCAAGGATTGGGAGTGTTGAGCTGCAGATCCAACTCCGTTACCAGCAGCACAGCGAATGGTCATCGGAACTTGCCCTTTACCACCAAACATGTAGCGAGTCTTAGCAGCTTGGTTGACGATAGCATCCATGGCAATTACTGAGAAATCCATGAAGGTCATATCAACGATTGGGCGAAGTCCGGTCATGGCTGCCCCTGCTGCTGCACCTGAAATCGCAGCCTCAGAAATCGGACAGTCACGGACACGTTCTGGACCAAACTCTTCCAGCATCCCTACAGAAGTTCCGAAGTCTCCACCAAACACTCCGACATCTTCTCCCATCAACAATACATTTTCATCGCGACGCATTTCCTCAGACATAGCAAGGATAATGGTATCGCGGAAAGACATTAATTTAGTTTCCATAATTCTCTACTCCCCCTTAGTCTGCGTAAATATCTTCGAAAGCTGATTCGAGTGGAGGGAATGGGCTTTCTTCCGCAAATTTCACTGAAGCTTCAACTGCTTCTTTTACTTCTTCTTGGATCTGATCCAATTCTTCTGCGCTCGCAATCTCATTTTCAAGGAGATACTTGAGAAGGTTTTCGATTGGATCTTTCTTCTTCCACTCTTCGACTTCTTCACGGGTCCGGTATTTACCAGGGTCAGATGAAGAGTGACCAAGCCAACGATAAGTAACACTTTCAATCAAGACAGGGCCTTTACCAGAGCGGACGTGTTCAACAGCCTTTTTAAATCCTTCATAGACATCAATAACGTTGTTTCCATCAGGAATAAACATTCCAGGAATGCCATAAGCAGCACTACGCTCGTGGATATGCTTGACATTGGTCATCTTCTTGATGTCGGCAGAGATTCCGTAACCGTTATTGATACAGTAAAAAATAACTGGGAGGTTCCAGATGGAAGCCATATTCACTGCTTCGTGGAAAACACCTTCGTTGGTTGCGCCGTCCCCAAAAAAGCAGACGACAATCTTACCAGTCTTTTTCATTTGTTGTGTAAGGGCAGCACCTACTGAAATTCCCATACCACCACCAACGATCCCGTTAGCGCCAAGGTTTCCGGCATCTAAGTCAGCGATATGCATAGAGCCACCTTTCCCTTTACAAGTACCCGTATATTTCCCCAGGATCTCAGCCATCATGCCATTCAAATCGATTCCTTTAGCGATGGCTTGTCCGTGACCACGGTGGTTAGATGTCAACAAATCGTCGTCGTTTAAAGCTAACATTGCTCCAACGTTTGCCGCTTCTTCCCCAACAGAAAAGTGCGTCATTCCTGGCACTTTCCCTTTTTTTACTAACTGTGCAATTTTTAAGTCCATGCGACGGATTTCTTCCATTTTACGGAACATTTCCAATAAGAGACTTTTATCTAATGTTGCCATCATTTCGCCTTTCTTAGCATTTATTCATTCTCTTTCATTCTAGCCAAAAATGAAAGCACTGTCAAAAATAATGCTCAAATGATTTCACAAACTTTATTCCTTGGAAGATGGTTTTATAAGCTTTTTAAAATCCAAATACAATATTTCACAAACTTATCACTCATGACTTTGCTATACATATAAAAAAACCGATAGGATCCTATCCTACCGGTCATCATCTTATGATTGGCGTTGACCAAAGTCATGAATCATTTGTTCCAATACTTCACGACTAGGTGTAGTAAGCATATAGAGGTAATCTCCCTGAAGTTCCGCAAAGGCCGCTGGCATGTCTTTCTTGACACGGAATTGATCATGGTATTTAGCCAAAACTTCTTCCTCTGACAGAGCATAGGCTGCATTGGCACGTCGTGAAGTTGCCAAGCAATAAAGAGGCTCAAATTCAGAAGCTGGGAAGGGTTCTCCTGCTACGATGGCAGCATAGCCACGGTACAAATCAATCGAGTGAGCGTAGTTGTAGACATCGATGGTAAAGCCACCTGCAGGGCGATTATTGTACTCGATCGCAATATAGTCATCCCCATCGCGGAAGAACTCAATGTGGAAGAAACGTTCCTTCATGCCAAAGGCTTTGACAATCGCTTCCCCGTATTGACGCAATTTTGGATCCATCTCTTTAAGAACATAATAAGAGTTATCCATCTTGTAGAGCATCAAATCGAGCGGCGTATAAGCATAGTCAAATGTAGTGGAGAAGACAATGTTGCCATCACGATCGACCAGACCATCAAAGGTACAAATCTCGCTAGAAGTGACGAATTTCTCAAAGAAGTACTCGGTATGGCCATCCCACTCAGCCTTGAAATGGTCCACATCTTCTGGCGTTTCGATCTTGAAGGTCGCTGCTGCTCCTACTCCATTGTCAGGTTTGGCAATCAATGGCAACCCAATCTTCTTCACGGCCTTGTCGATATCTTTTTCAGCTTTAACCACTGCACCCGGAACGACTGGGACTCCAGCTTTTTTGAAGAGTTTCTTCATTTCAGATTTGAACTTGGTTTTCTTCAGATCTTTTGGCTTAGCCCCGAAGACATTGAATTGTTCTCGAAGCGCCGCATCCAATTCCAACCAGTATTCATTGTGGGATTCAATACGATCGATTGGACCATGTTTGTAAAAGAGAAAGGCTACTGCACGCTTCACTTCATCCAGATTTTCCAAATTTTCAACACGGAAATATTCTGTTAAGCTGTTGCGCAAAGGCTCATCTAACTGTTCATATGGCTCTTGACCAATTCCCAAGACAGTGATCCCTTTATTAGCCAACTCGATTGTAAATTGTTGGAAGTTTTGTGGGTAATATGGTGAAATAACGATATAATTCATTGAGCTCTCCTCCCTTTTTACTTATAGATACATTTGGCCTAGGAAATATGGCATTTGTTTGCGCCACCATTCCCAATCGTGGGCGACATCATGTCCCCATTCAGCGAACCATGCAGGAATATTTTTGTGATCAAAGGCTTCTTTCAGTTTGTAGAAAGATGGTAGGCCATCCTGTTCCCAAGCGCCAAGACCGGTACAAACGACAATCTCAGCCTGACGGTAACGATCGATAAACCAGCCATCATTTTGGTTCCAAATATAATCAGATGGCGAGTTTTGGTAAATGGCTTCATCGCCTCCAAAATCACCAACAAAGAAACGAGCGTCATAGACACCACTCAAGGCAATCACTTTGTTGAAGACATCTGGATGTTGCAAGAAGAAATTGAGCGCGTGGTAGGCTCCCATAGAGCAACCAGTCGTCATCATCGGATCAAACCAGCCTGTTTTGTGTTTGATAAAAGGAATGGCCTCTTCAATCACATAGCGTTCGTAAGCACGATGCATTTCGGCACGATCGTGAGGATTTTTCCAATTACAAAGCCAGCTATCACTATCGACACTGGAAAGGGTGAAGAATTGAACCCGTCCTTCTTCGATAAACTGAGCACAAGCATCAATCATACCAAAGTCATAGTATTCGTTATGGCTTCCACCTGATGAAGCAAAGACAACAACAGGAATCCCTGCGTGTCCATAGCGATTCAAATACATTTCACGGTTGAGTTGGCCACTCCAGTGGCTTAAATGTTCAATATTCATAAGTTCCCTCTTTCCTTTATTTCTTTATTTACAGTCTATTAATCCCAATTTTCTGCCAAAAAACGAAGGCACTCAGGTAAATGTTCGGCCCAAGCTTCTTCATGGTGAATAGCGCCGGATTGAATCCGAATGGCAATATTTTCTAAAGCAACTCCTTGTTGGATAACATCGTGATAATAACGAAGAGATGAATCAATATAGGCTTGCTTGATGTTTCCTGCCATCAAAGTTTTATCTGTATCATCCGCCTCTTCAGTCCCCACATAGATGTAGATCCGTTGGTCTGCATATAATTTTTTGCGTTCGATATAATGATTGAAGGCATCTTGGTGTAGCCAGTTAGCGGATGAAAAGACCCCTAAACAACCGATTTGATCTTGGTACTCTATGCCCAAGAATTGGGTAATATTTCCACCCAAGGAAGAACCAATCATGGCCGTATGTTCTCGATCAGCAAGAGTCCGGTATTCTTGGTCGATAAAAGGTTTCACCACTTCCATAACAAATTCGCCGTACTCAACTCCCTTGCCACCAAATTGCATGCCAGGAATATTAGATTCCTTGTACTTCCAGGCAGAGTATTCGTTCATGCGTTGGAAACCATCATTATCGATCGCAACGACAATCATGCGGCTAATATCAGGATTCCGCTTAATGGCTGGAATGACTTTCCAGGAATGACCCGCATAAGCTTCCTTGCTATACAAAACGTTCTGCCCATCGTGGAAATAAATAACAGGGTAACGTCTATCTGTATCCGTTTCATAATTCTTAGGTAATAAGACTCGCACACGACGGAGTTTTCCGGTATAAGGCACTTTCAACTCGTGTGTCTTCATATCTAAATAAAAATAGGATTTGTTCATTGTCAGAAAACTCTCTATATTCTAAATTTTATTCATTATACCATTTTTAGAAGAAAAAGTCTGGATTTTCTCCAAACTTTTTCCTTTATTGGGTTATTTTTCCATAAACTGAGCCAAATCTTGTAAAGAACGTTCGGCAATTTTCTCATAACGTTCCTTTTTATCCCGAATGCGTGGACCTTCCAGCTCTTTGATAATCCCGAAGTTGACATTCATGGGTTGGAAATGCTTGCTGTCAGCATGGGTGATATAGTGAGCCAGGCTTCCGATAGCTGTCGTTTCAGGGAAAATCGCTGCTTCTTCCCCTTTGAAAAGGCGAGCTGCATTGATTCCAGCTACCAAACCTGAGGCCGCTGACTCAACATAGCCTTCTACACCTGTCATTTGGCCTGCAAAGAAGAGGTTCGGTTGTTTCTTAGAACGGTAGGTTTGTTCTAGCAAATTTGGAGAATCCATGTAGGAATTGCGGTGCATGACGCCGTATCTGACAAACTCCGCATGTTCCAAACCTGGAATCATTTGGAAGACCCGTTTTTGTTCGCCCCATTTAAGGTGAGTTTGGAAGCCGACGATATTGTAGAGGCTGGCAGCCGCATTGTCTTGGCGTAACTGAACGACTGCGTAAGGTGTCTTAAACTCCCCATCACGTGGCCCTTTGTAATCATCTGGATACTCGAGTCCAACTGGCTTCATAGGGCCATAAAGCATGGTTTTGATGCCTCGTTTGGCCATGACTTCAATTGGCATACAACCTTCAAAATACTTTTCTTTTTCAAAAGAGTTGAGCGGGGCTTCTTCTGCATTGACCAAGGCCTCGTGGAAATCCATAAATTCCTGTTTGGTCATGGGACAGTTGAGATAGGCTGCTTCTCCTTTGTCATAACGAGACTTGAGATAGACCTTGTTCATATCGACAGTATTGACATCGATGATTGGAGCTGCTGCATCATAGAAATAGAAACCATCGCCACCATTAAGGGCATGGATCTTTTCTGCCAAGGCATCACTGGTTAGAGGCCCTGTTGCGATCACTGTGATGGCATCTGTCGGCAATTCCGTAATTTCATCGCGAATGACTTCAATGAGAGGGTGTTGGGACACCTTCTCCGTTACCCGACTAGCAAAGCCTTCCCGGTCCACTGCCAGTGCTCCACCAGCTGGTACACGAGTCGCTTCTGCTGCTTCAAGGATGACAGAACCCAGACGGCGCATTTCTTCTTTGAGGAGCCCGACAGCATTGGTGAGAGAATCCCCACGAAGAGAGTTGGAACACACTAACTCAGCAAAGTTGTCTGTTTTGTGTTGCGGAGTGGATTTCACTCCCCGCATTTCATAAAGCTTGACCGGAATTCCCTGTTGGGCAATCTGGTAAGCTGCTTCAGAGCCAGCAAGGCCCGCACCGATCACATTGATATAAGATTGAGACATGACACTAATACCTCTTTGGGTATCAAAACACCTCACTGAACTGTTAGACACCCACAAATCTTTCTAATTTTCTACTTGGTCCATTATACCAAAAAGCCAAGTAAAAAGACAGGGAGGCTTTTCCTTCCTGTCCAACGAATGTCTATTATAACAGACATTTATAAAAATTGCCGTTATAATAGACATTGAATCATTTAAAAGCTTATTTCACTTTTTCTTCTTCGTAGTCGCCATTGCTACATACGACTTGTTTGCCGCCACCACGAACTTTTTTCTCAACTAAGTAGTGGCCACATTTTGGACAATCCCGACCGATCGGCTTATCCCAAGAGGTGAATTCACACTCTGGATAGCGATTGCATCCATAGAAGATACGGTTGCGCTTGGTTTTACGCTCTATGATTTGTCCCTGATGACAGTCAGGACATTCCACCCCGATTTCTTTGACAATGGCTTGCGTATGACGACAATCTGGGAAATTACTACAAGCATAGAACTTACCAAAACGTCCTAATTTAATCACCATCGGGCTACCACAGACTTCACAATCAAAACCAGCTGGTTCATCTTTAATTTGGATTTTTTCCATCTCTTCTTCAGCCTTTGCGACTTCCTTAGAGAATGGTTTGTAGAAGGCATCAATGACTTTTTGCCACTCTTCCTTTCCAAGTTCGACATCATCGAGTTTCCCTTCCATCTCTGCTGTGAAGGTCACGTTGACAATATCTGGGAAGAATTCAACAATCAGTTTATTGACGATTTCCCCTAATTCCGTTGGTTCAAAACGTTTAGCTACCAGCTTCACATAATAGCGTTTTTGAATGGTCTCAATGGTCGGAGCATAGGTTGAAGGACGACCAACACCGTTCTCTTCCAAGGTCTTAATCAAAGTCGCTTCAGAATATCGAGCAGGTGGTTGGGTAAAGTGTTGCTCCGGCTTGCTATTGACTTGCTTAACAATATCGCCTTCTACCATATCCGGCAACATCTTGTTCTTATCTGAGTCGTTATAAATAGCCAAATAACCATCAAACTTCACCTGGCTCCCATTTGCTGTATACTGAACCCCATTTTGCCCCAAACGGACATTCATGGTATCAAAGACAGCAGCTGTCATTTGACTAGCTACAAAGCGGTTCCAAATCAAAGTGTAGAGTTTTAATTGGTCTTTGTCCAAGTATTTGGCAATGCTCTCAGGAGTATTGAAGACGCTGGATGGACGAATCGCTTCGTGGGCATCTTGGGCACCAGAAGCATTTTTCACGCGGCTTCCATGCTTGGAATATTTCTCACCGAAGCGATCCACGATAAAGTTCGCTGCCTCATTTTGCGCAACTGGACTGATCCGTGTAGAATCGGTACGCATATAGGTAATCAAACCTTGAACACCAGAGCCAATATTAATTCCTTCATACAACTGCTGGGCAACCATCATGGTCTTACGCGTACGGAAGTTGATCTTATTGGCAGCATCCATCTGCATAGAAGAGGTGGTGTATGGAAGTGGCGCATTCCGACGACGCTCTTTCTTTTCCACCTTCTCAACGGTAAAATCTTTACCCTCTAAGCGTTCAAGAACAGCTTTCACCTCTTCATTGGTGTTGAGCTTCATCTTCTTGCCATCAATCCCATAGAAGCTGGCTTGGAATTGTTTGGTCCCTTTTTTGAAGACACCATCAATGGTCCAGTATTCTTCCGGCTTGAAATCATTAATTTCGTTTTCACGATCAATGATTAGTTTGAGGGCAACTGATTGCACGCGCCCTGCAGAAAGTCCTTTTTTAACCTTTTTCCAAAGAATAGGCGAAATTGAATACCCTACAATCCGGTCCAAGACCCGACGTGCTTGTTGGGCATCGACCAAGTCCATATCGATTTGGCGCGGTTCTTTGAAGGCATTTTTAACGGCATCCTTGGTGATTTCGTTAAAGACCACACGGTTCTTTTCCTTGGCATCCAAGTTCAAAATATGCGCTAAATGCCAAGAAATAGCTTCTCCTTCGCGATCCGGGTCACTTGCGAGAAAGACTTGTTTGGCTTTTTTAGCTTCTTTTTTCAAATCATTGATCAAAGGACCTTTTCCGCGAATATTGATATACTCCGGTTCATAGTTATTGTCGAAGTCAATCGACATGGTTGATTTTTTCAGGTCCCGAATATGGCCCACACTAGCCATGACTTTGTAGTTACGACCAAGGTATTTTTCGATTGTTTTGGCCTTCGCAGGAGACTCCACAATCACCAAATTTTTCTTGGCTGTACTGCTTTTCTTTTTTGTTACCACGTTTTATCCCTCTGTATTGTATAAATCTCATTGAGTTTAATACATTTTAAGAAAGATGTCAACTAGGAACTTCTCCTATAGGAAAATCACAATTCGTATTTCAATTCATCAAGAATGTCCTGGCCTGATGTGACAAGCTTTGCGCCTTCTTGAATCAGGTGATGGCAGCCTGCAGATTTTCCATCTAAAATATTTCCTGGAATAGCAAAAACGTCTCTGCCTTCTTCCATAGCACGCTCACAAGTAATCAAACTCCCTGAACGGAGTCGCGCCTCTGCCACAATCACTGCCTGACAGAGACCTGCAATGATGCGATTTCGCTCAGGAAAATGAAACTTAAGTGGGGCCTGCCCTGGACCATACTCGCTCAAGATCAGATGGTGTTCTCCCATATGCACCTGTAGTCTTTGATTGCTCTTTGGATAAAAGACATCTAGTCCCGTTCCAATCACTCCGATGGTCTTGCCACCATTTCGTATACTGGCATAATGAGCTGTCGCATCAATTCCCTTAGCAAGTCCACTAACAATGACCAGTTCATTCCCAAGTTCCTTAATAATTTTCTCTACAGATCGCACCCCTTCTCGCGTGGTCTCTCGAGCTCCAACAACTGCAATCTTCGGTCTGGTTAACAGTTGCAAATTTCCTTGGTAAAAAAGGAGTACAGGAGGATTGTAGATCTGTAGCAATTCCTCAGGGTATTCAGGATCAAAAATGGATAGAGACGGGAACCGTTCAAACTCCTTGTGTAAATGGTCTTCATCCAGTTGCCTGTATTTGTCTACAAAATGAATAATACTGCGACAGCGAGCGATCCTTGCTATCACTTCTAAGCTTGGTAATACTTGGTCTTTCCTACAGTAGTCCAAGACTCTCAATACTTGCTCATTTGATAAACCGGCTTCTTTTAATTTAAAGATTTCAAATTTCTCCATGGTCACCTTCCACTTCCTCTCACTTATTAATTCGAAAAAGAAAAGAAAAAAAGTCCTATTTCTAGAACTTTTTTTGATGTGTCGAAGAATAAAAGTAAGATGCCGCACCAATCAAGTTGCTTTCATTGTGGAAGCGAGCCGCTTGGATCGGCAAGGCCTCAAATTGTTTATGCCCCTTTTGAGAGAGTAGGTTATGGTATTGTCGACTGATCTCATCGATCAGTAGTGGTTGACTACTAATACCCCCTCCAATCGTCACTTTTTCAAGCAAGAGCAAAGACTGAAGGTTAAGGATCAGAATAGCAATATCGTGACAATAAGCCTGAAACAAGGATATCAGCTCCTCATGGCCTCCTTGATCAAGAGCCTTGAAAACAGCTATACCATCTGTCTTTTCTAGGTTCAAGATGTGACTAGCCTTCTCAACAAATTGAACAGCTGAACCGGTGTTTTCCAAAAGATTGGAAATGCCTTGCAAAAAGAGTTCGCGATGAAAGCGGCGATTTTCTGGTGTTCTTTCTGCCTTATCAAAAGACCGAATGTATTCTGTCAGTTGCCATCCTCTCAATAGGTCGCCGTTAGAAAGAAGAGCAAGGCCTACTCCTGTCCCTAAGACCAAGGTCGTACCGCAAGGACAATCTTTTAGATTACCAAGCCTTGCTTCCGCTAAACCAGCAGCTTCTCCATCATTAAGAACGGTGACAGGTACTTGAAATGTTTGTTCGAGTCTACTTGCTAGAGGAATGCCGCGTAAATATGGAATGAGACCTCCCCTAAAGACAAAGCCAAGGCTCTTTTGGATCTCACCAGGGCATGAAATGGCGATCCCCTCGATTTCTTCACGTACAGGAGCAACGATTCCTTCTAAACCTTGCCAAAACTCCTCAATCGTAGGTGGTGTTGGGATCTTGTCTGTATGAACCAATTGATAGTCTGCGTCCATCAGACCGTACTTTATAAAGGTCCCTCCGATATCGATAGTAAATAGCATAGCCTAATCCTCACACATTGATTTGACGGGTTCAAATGAACGCCGATGGATAGGAGTCACTCCCAGCTTGTCGAGGCCAGCCAGATGCTTAGCTGTCCCATAGCCAGCATTCTGCGCAAAATCATAACCCGGATATTCTTTATCAAACTCTTCCATCATCTGATCCCGAGTCACCTTAGCTACGATGGATGCTGCAGCAATGGATAAGGAGTTAGCATCCCCTTTGATGATACTAGTTTGGGAAATTGGAAGATCTAACTTCATAGCATCAATCAAAAGATGCTGGGGTTGAGGCTCTAGCTGACCAATGGCCTCCATCATGGCTAGCTTCGTAGCTTCATAGATATTGACTTGGTCAATCACGTGATTGTCCTTGACGCCAATGCTGATCGCAATAGCTTCTTGGAGCACAGCCTCATAGATTTCCTTGTGCTTGGATTTTGGAATCTTTTTACTATCGTTGAGTCCTGGAATCTTACAAGCTTTCGGCAAGATCACAGCAGCTCCAACAACTGGACCCGCTAATGGGCCGCGTCCCACTTCATCCACACCTGCAATAAGATCAATCCCACGTGCATAGCATTCTTTTTCATAGACCAGCATTCCTTCCAAGCGCTCATCTTCATCTATCCGTTTTTGGATCTCTCTTTTTTGCTTTGCGATCGCTTGGATCACCCCAGATCGGCTATCCTGTTCCAATTCAGTCAATAAAGGATCGTCTAACCGCTGGATGTTTGCTAATTGCTCTTTAATTTCCTTAATGGTTGCCATCAATTTCCCCTACGCGATCCAACGTATACCGTCCCAATTTCCCATCGCGAACATCTTTGACAAAGAGTTGGTAAAAGCGGTCGTAATCCTCGCGAAATCCTAATTTTTGGGTCATCTCCATAATGATTTCAGGAGCTTCTTGTTCCAGATCCATTTGTTTAAAACGTTCCTGCAAAACAGCTGGATAATGCTCTTTAAAATAGTTGAGACCAAAGATGGTTACTTCATCCATCGGAAGCAACTGGTCCTTGATGGCGCCTGTTAAAGCGAGCTTTAAGGCCACTTCTTCATCTTCAAACTTAGGCCAGAGAATCCCTGGGGTATCCAAAATTTCGAGATCCTTATTGGTTTTCAACCATTGTTGCCCCTTGGTTACCCCTGGTTTATTTCCAACAACAGCAATCTTTTTCCCTGCTAAGCGGTTCATTAAAGTTGATTTCCCAGCATTAGGAATCCCGATGATCATGGTCCGAAGGGTTTCAATCTGAATCCCCCGTTCCTTTTGACGGGCAATTTTATCAGCCATCAAACTCTTAGCAGCATCTGTGACCTTCTTAACCGTAGATTGCTCTTTGGAGTTGATCGCCAAGGTTTTGATCCCCTGAGATTCAAAATAGTCCTGCCATTCTTTTGTTGCGACAGGATCTGCCAAGTCACCCTTGTTCAAAATCATTAATTTGGGCTTATCACCAACAATTTTTGTTAACATAGGATTTTGGCTTGATAGGGGCAAACGAGCATCTACCAAAACCGTCACAAAATCCACGAATTTTAAACTATCTTGTACTTGTCTTCTAGCTTTGGACATGTGTCCAGGAAACCATTGAATAGTTGCCATAATCTCACTTCCTTTCCAGTTCAATCTCCTCTATTATACCATGTTTTCTGGAATCACTGTGATTAATAAAATACTAAAAAGAAGCTACCGAAGTAACTTCTTTTTCTTCTATTCTGTCCAATTTATCAACGATTTCAATTGATCGTCCATTGTATAGGTATAGGTGTCGATATTTCTAGTAAAGTAGTTCTTCAAGTCATTCTCATCAGACATGCTTTTGAAGTCGTACTTCTTAGCATTTTTCTCAAAGGTTTGAATGGTTTTTCCAGGTTTTTTATGAACGTTGGCTTTTCCATGATTTTCGACCTGTTCAATAACCGCTATCTTTGAAATGACAAAATAACTTGTTTTTGATTTACCATAAGATGTATTGGTAATAGAGTATACATAGACCATTTGTGGAATTTTGGAATCAAATGTCCCTCCCCAATCAACCCCATCTTTGATTGCCGCAAAAGCCATCCCTTCAAATTTTGGAAGGTCTTTATAATTGCGGTCAGCCGCATAAGCCTTTGCTGCATCCTCTACATTTTTAGAGATGGCTTCTTGTGTATCCTCATCCACTTTTGACAAGGAAGTCACATAAGCCCCTTCCTCAAAATCAGCCAAGGTGACCTTGTATTTCTTGCTATCTTTTCCTTTCTCAACAGTTTGACCTTCTTTTTTCAATGCATTTTTACCACTTTCATTGAGACGAATTTCGATTTCATCTCCAACTGCAATGGGATCATTACTTGAAACTTCTTTACCGTTCAGATAATAATCAAATGGGAAGCCATAGTTAGCGGTTGCTTTTGCAATAATTTCTAGATCTTTTCCTTCAAATTTAGATGGTTTTGATAAACTTCCATTTGGAGAAATGCCCTTGATTTTTGGATAAAAACCCTTAAAGGGGTCAATCCCTACAAGCGGGATAAGATCTGCCTCCTGAGTTACAGATGTACCAGTAAAGTGAAGGCCAGGTATCATGTCTTCAAGATCGCTTTTATCGTAAAGTAATTTGACTGTAATTTTATCATGATTGTTTAGGTTCTTGCGTTCTTTTACATCGATCAGTTCATCCCCTTTATAAACACTAAATTCTACTTTTGAAACAAGCTGATCGATATTGTAGTTTGAACTCTCAGTATTCAAGCCTTCTGCTTCTATCTTTTTCTTGATATCCCGATCTAAATTTTCCTTGTTCAAACTAACTGACTTCTCAACAATATAGCCTTCACCATCATTCCCCTCAAATTTTAGCTTTACATAGTCCTCTAAATTAATGGTGTCACTACTACCACGGTTTAAAAAGAAATAACCTGCAACAGTAATGATAGCAAGAAGTACAAAAATCCCTGCTAAAATTCCTTTCATGTTTCTTTTGGTTTTTTTAGGTGCTGGGGCTTGAGTGGGAGTTGGCCCTAATTGCACTGTCTTTGGTTGAAACGTAACAGCTTTTGGTTCAGCTTGGGCAGCTACTTGAACTTTAGCTCCACACTTAGAACAAAAGGCATCACCAGCATTGATAGGTGCCTGGCAATTGGTACAGTTTTTCATAAATCATCTCCTTATTTTTTATCGAGCGTCCTTACGGACAGAAGTCAATACGAGGGAAGTTGCGACTATAAATAGAGCTGCAAAAGCAAGCAAGACACCCCAATTTCCAAGAATCGCAAGTAGATCAAAATCATAGGTTCCTACCCCATCTTTTTGATAAACTTGCCAGTCAGTATGACCTTGGGAGGGGACCATATTATTCATGTTTGCAATCCGGAAGAAGGCTGTTGTTCCCCATCTCGTAATGGTCGCATGTGAGATCCAGACTAAAAATGGAATTTTCTCATCCAAGGATTGGAGGAAATTGGAAAACAGCAATTGAACCATCAATACAAGCGGCATGGCTGTCATCGCTTGGGATGATTTTTTAACAAAGGCTGAAATCAATAAGGCCAACATATCTGAAGTAAAGATCACCAAAAACAAAGTGATCCCAAAAAGGAATATCTGGCTACTGTTTCCTTGGATACGTGGATAGCGCACAACAATGGTTCCAATCATTAAGATCGCTTCCGCGAAACAAAGCACCAACTCTGTTAGCACGCGCGCCGTCACATAAGAAGGCAAGGACAAGCCTTTAATTTGGTACTCAAACTTGATAACTTTACGCTCATTACAAATACTGGTCACTGAATTAAAGAGACCAATCCAGAGTGCTGCAGAAATAAACATAATGGAACAAGTTCTCGTAATATGGTATTTATCAAAAACTTCATTGGCATCAAAAGCGATCGAAATGATGAAAGGAAGAAGAATCGCTTCTAAGACAAAAAATAGAGATTTCTTGTTGATGAGGAGTCGAAGGAATTTTCTAAAATAAATCGAGACTTGCTTCTTATCCAGCATGGCCACCTCTCCTTTCATTTTCAAACCATTGAACATATTGGTCAACAAGAGCTGCATTTTCAGCACCTGAAATTTTATGAACGATTTCTTCTAAACTCTGAGCAGCAAAGACTGTTAGCGCATTGTCTACGGAGCCAAAGTAACACAGTCTACCACAGCCTTCCGAACTCTTTCCGACCACCATGACCTTGTCAAAGAGATGACGAATACGATCGGGCGTATGCGTGATGACACATAAGATT
>NZ_JAPVYV010000003.1:0-185333 GCF_041432055.1 Streptococcus sp. 27098_8_186 | reverse complement strand
TCGCTCGTGTTTCTAACCTCTAAGAGACAATTGCTTCTTATTTTTTAAGCTTCTCGCTCACTTCTTTTGCAAGGACAAAGTTCCCCAAGGTCGCTGAACCATTGCCAGCAACTGCAGGTGTCACAATGTAATCTCTCACATCTGGTACAGGGAGGTAACCGTTCAAGAGAGCAGTAAATTTCGTGCGAACACGATCTAACATGTGTTGTTGAGCCATGACTCCTCCTCCAAAGACAATGACGTCTGGGCGGAAGGTAACTGTCGCATTCACTGCTGCTTGTGCGATGTAGTAGGCTTGAATATCCCATACATTGCTATTGAGTTCAATGTTTTCTCCACGAATACCTGTACGAGCTTCCAGACTAGGACCAGCCGCAAAGCCTTCCAAACAGCCATTGTGGAAAGGACAAACACCCTTGAATTCTTTTTCCACATCCATTGGGTGTTGAGCCACATAGTAGTGCCCCATTTCTGGGTGTCCAGCTCCCCCGATAAACTCACCACGTTGGATGACACCAGCTCCGATTCCTGTTCCGATTGTATAGTAAACCAAGTTTTCGATATGACCACCCGCGTTATTGCGTGCGACCACTTCTCCATAGGCAGAACTATTCACATCTGTCGTGAAATAGATAGGTACATTCAAGGCACGTCGGAAAGCCCCAACGATATCTACATTGGCCCAATTTGGTTTTGGAGTCGTTGTGATGAAACCATAAGTGTTTGAATTTGGATCGATATCAATTGGTCCAAATGATCCAATCGCAAGCCCAACTAGATCCTCAAATTTTGAGAAAAATTCAATACACTTATCAATCGTCTCAATTGGCTTGGTTGTTGGAAATTGTACTTTTTCCACAACATTATAGTTTTCATCACCAACTGCACAAACAAATTTTGTACCGCCAGCTTCCAAACTTCCATATAATTTTGTCATGTTGGCTCCTTTTTTATTATGAAAAATATTCTGTATTTATTATAGCATATTTTGTAGTCAATCTTTTTCTCTTCTCTAAAGAAAAAACACACTTTTTTTGAGAAATAAAATTCAAGGACTGGAGATGATAGACCAGTCCTTGAGAACTTATTTTTCGATTAAGCTTTGACTTCGATGATCGCATCACCCTTCGCAACAGATCCAGTTGCAACAGGTGTGACAGAAGCAAAGTCAGCTGTGTTAGTGACGATCACCATAGTTGTGTCTTCAAGACCAGCTGCGGCAATTTTCGCTGCATCAAATGTACCAAGGACTTCACCAGCTTTGACTTTATCGCCTTGAGCTACTTTTTGATCAAATCCTTCACCGTTCATTGATACGGTATCAATCCCAACGTGGATCAAGATTTCAGCACCATTAGCTGTCTTCAAACCGTAAGCATGTCCAGTTGCGAAAGCAATGGTTACTTCAGCATCTGCTGGTGCATAGACAACGCCTTCAGTTGGTTTGATGGCAATCCCTTGTCCCATCGCACCACTTGAGAAGACAGGATCATTCACATCAGCAAGTGCTACAGCACTACCAACGATAGGAGAGATGATGGTTTCGTCTTGAAGAGATGCTGGAATAACTCCAGTTGTTTCTTCTTCAATAATTGCACCAGCTTCTTTGTCCTCTGCAGGAACTGATGAAGCTTCATCTTCATAACCAAACATATAAGTCAAACCGAAACTTAGTGCAGTTGTAAATACAACCATAAATACATATTTCAATAATTGACCATTTAGATAGAGAAGTGTACCTGGAATAATTGTAATACCAAATCCTGTACCAGCCAGATTTAACATAGATGCAATCCAACCACCTACAGCACCTGCTCCCAAAGCAATAACGAATGGTTTCACATAACGCAAGTTCACCCCGAAGATTGCAGGCTCAGTAATACCTAGCAAAGCAGAAATAGTTGCTGGGAATGCTAAAGCTTTCACTTTTTGAGATTTAGATTTTACTGCCACTGCTAAAGTAGCACCAGCTTGCGCAGTCATAGCTGCTGTAATGATTGCATTAAATGGATCTTTTTTATCTGCAGTAATTAATTGTGATTCAAGAAGATTAAAGATATGATGGACGCCAGTAACGACAATCAACTGATGAACCCCACCGATAAGAAGCCCTGCAAGTCCGAATGGTAAATTTAAAATAAACTTAGTTGCATTCAGTACATATTCTTCAATGCTGTGGAAGAATGGACCAATAATAAACAAAGCGAGGAATGACATGATTGTTAATGTGAATAATGGAACCAATAACAAATCTAAGACATCTGGAATTTTCTTATGGAGCCACTTTTCAAGTTTCGCACCAATTAGACCAACGAAGAAAGCGGGAAGAACTGAGTTCTGGAATCCAACCACATGATGGAAGATACCAAAGTATGTTGCTGCTTTAGAAGGATCTTCCGCTACAACCCACGCATTTGGAAGTGTCGGACTAACCATCATCAAACCAATTACAATCCCAAGAACAGGATTTCCTCCGAATACTCGGAACGCAGACCATGAAATCAAGGCTGGGAAGAAGGCAAACGCGGTATCAGTTAAAATTGTTGAATATGTATAAAAATCAGTAGATTTAAATGCGTCTGCTGTTGTACCAAACAAAGCCAAAACCTGGTCTTGAGCAATAGCACCGCGAATCCCCATAAACAATCCAGTTGCAACGATCGCTGGTAAAATTGGCACAAAAACGTCTCCAAAGGTACGGATCGCACGTTGGAACCAGTTTCCTTGTTTAGCAGCTTCAGCTTTCATTTCATCTTTTGATGATGTTGGTAAGCCAAGAGCTACTACTTCATCATAGATCTTGTTTACAGTACCAGTACCAAAGATGATTTGGTATTGACCTGAGTTAAAGAAAGCACCTTGTACTTTTTCAATGTTCTCAACAACATCTTTGTTGATTTTTGATTCATCTTTTACCATCACGCGAAGACGAGTCGCACAGTGAGCAACACTGCTAACGTTCTCAACCCCACCGATTGCATCTATGACTTTTTTTGCAATTTCTGTATTTGACATTTGCAAAAATCTCCTTATTTTTTATTGTTTTGAAAACGGTTCACCCGCCTCTACGTTTTTAATTGTACCACGTATTGAAAATATGTCAACCGTTTTGCAGGATTTTTTTGAAACTTTTTTGGACTTTTTGACACATTTTGATAGCATGAAACTATTTTCATTTTAAGACAGGCCTATACTACGCTTTTTAGCACTTTAAACCAGTCTTTTATTTTCATTTTCTTTCATTTTTTCATAGATTTCCAACTTCTCCTCTTTTCTTCAGGCTGCAAAATAGCTGTCAATCGTTTGACATTTTTTGCCATTTTTTTCATTTATCGCTTGCATTTTTAATAGGAAATCGGTACTATGGAAGTAAGAAAAAATTCGGAGGAATAAAATGGAATGGACAACTGAACGTCGTTACAGACGTTACGAAGACTGGACAAAAGAGGAAAAGCAAGCCATCCAAGATCATATGGCCAAATCTCCTTGGCATACACACTATCATGTTGAGCCAAAAGCTGGTCTCTTAAATGATCCTAACGGTTTTTCCTACTTTGATGGAAAATGGATCTTGTTTTACCAAAATTTCCCATTTGGTGCAGCCCATGGGTTAAAATCATGGGTACAAACAGAAAGTGAAGACTTGGTTCATTTCACAGAAACTGGGGTAACGCTTCTTCCAGACACAGATTTGGATAGTCATGGAGCTTATTCCGGATCAGCCATGCAGTTTGGTGACAAACTATTCCTATTCTACACTGGAAATGTTCGGGATGCAGAATGGGTTCGTCATCCTTACCAAGTCGGTGCTTTGATGGACAAAGACGGAAAGATTGAAAAAATTGACAAAATTTTGATTGATCAACCGGCTGACTCTACGGATCACTTCCGTGACCCACAGATTTTTAATTTCAAGGGTCAATACTACGCTATCGTTGGTGGCCAAGACCTTGAGAAGAAAGGATTCATCCGTCTCTATAAGGCTGTAGATAACGACTATACCAACTGGGTTGCAGTCGGTGACTTGGATTTTGCAAACGATCGGACAGCTTATATGATGGAATGTCCCAACCTAGTCTTTGTTGGAGACCAACCCGTTCTCCTCTACTGCCCTCAAGGCTTAGATAAATCAGTTCTCGATTATGACAATATCTACCCAAATATGTACAAGATCGGGGCAAACTTTGACCCAGAAAAGACCAAAATGGTGGATGTATCTGAATTGCATAATCTCGACTATGGTTTTGAAGCCTATGCGACTCAAGGATTTAATGCACCCGATGGACGTGCCTATGCTGTCAGCTGGCTAGGTCTTCCAGACGTTTCTTATCCAACAGATTCCTATGACTACCAAGGAGCTCTCTCACTGGTCAAAGAATTAACCATCAAAGATGGCAAACTCTACCAATACCCAGTTGAAGCGATCAAGGACTTGCGCGCTGAGAGTGAGGCATTTGCCAACAAGGCACAAACCAAGAACTGCTATGAATTGGAATTGCAGTTTGAAAAGGATAGCCAAAACGAAATCGTCCTCTTTGCAGATGCAGAAGGAAAGGGCTTAGTTCTCACATTTGATCTGGCTAAAGGATTAGTCACAGTGGATCGTAGCCAGGCAGGTGAGCAATATGCCCAAGAATTCGGTACGAGCCGTAGCTGCCCAATCGCTAACCAAGCCACAACCGCTAATATTTTCATTGACAATTCGATATTTGAAATCTTTATCAATAAAGGAGAAAAAGTATTTTCTGGTCGGGTCTACCCACATGCGGATCAAAATGGAATCTTGATCAAGTCTGGAACCCCTACTGGAACTTACTACGAACTTGATTATGGTCGCAAAGCTAACTGATGTCGCCAAACTCGCCGGTGTCAGCCCTACTACTGTCTCACGGGTTATCAATAAAAAAGGATACCTGTCTGAAAAAACGATCCAAAAAGTCCAAGAAGCCATGCGAGAATTGGGCTATAAACCTAACAATGTTGCTCGTAGCCTCCAAGGAAAATCAGCCAAGTTAGTTGGCTTGATTTTTCCCAACATCAGCAATGTTTTCTATGCTGAATTAATCGACAAACTAGAGCACCAACTCTTTAAACACGGCTATAAAACCATCATCTGCAATAGTGAACACGACTCTGAAAAAGAGCGCGAATATATTGAGATGTTGGAGGCCAACCAGGTAGATGGCATCATTTCAGGAAGTCATAATTTGGGCATTGAAGATTACAACCGGGTAACTGCTCCTATCATTGCTTTTGACCGCAACCTCTCCCCAGAAATTCCGGTTGTCTCCTCAGACAACTACGCTGGCGGGGTGCTTGCAGCAGAAACTTTAGCAAAAACTGGAGCCCGAAATATTATCATGATCACAGGTAATGACAACTCCAACTCCCCAACAGGCTTGCGTCATGCGGGATTTGCATCGGTTCTACCTGAGTCCATGATCATTAATGTTTCCAGTGATTTCTCCCCTATTCGCAAAGAAATGGAAATCAAACAGATTTTAACCCACCACAAACCAGATGCCATTTTTGCCTCCGATGATTTGACGGCGATCTTGATCATGAAAGTCGCTAGAGAATTAGATATTCAGATTCCTCAGGATTTGAAAGTGATTGGTTATGATGGAACCCAGTTCATCGAGACCTATACACCTGAACTGACAACCATCCAACAACCCCTCGAAGACATTGCTATCCTCATGGTGGATCTTTTACTCCAAAAGATCGAAGGAAAAAAAGTAGCGACTACCGGTTATTTCTTGCCCGTTAGTCTCCACTCTGGAAAAAGTGTCTAAAACAACCCCTACAATTCTATTACTGTAGGGGTTGTTATTCGTCAAAAAAAAGGCTGGGCAAAAACTGTCTAGCCTTTTATATTTAATAGAAATAACTGTATGACGCAGTGGTTGATTGGCATCTTTGTTCGCCTTTTAAGCTCCAAAGATGACCTAATCAACTGTGCGGGGGTGGGAAAACGAACTCTTTTAACTAGTTGGAGTTCTTTCCCACTCCCTTTTTACTTATTCTTCTGTCACAAATTGACTGAGGACACCGTTGACAAATCGTGAAGAGGTTTCATCTGAAAAGGCCTTGGCCAATTCCACCGCTTCATTGACTGCGACGATCTGTGGTGTATCAAACTCTGTTATTTCATAAATTCCCAGACGAAGGATGTTTTTCTCTACCAAGGTCAAGCGCTCAACAGTCCAGCCGGTTTTCAAATGTTGACCGATTTGTTGGTCCAGTTGATCTTTGGATTGGTAGACGCCCGTCACGAGATTCATGAGAAAGGCAGGAAGATCGACTTCTTTGTCTTCTGCTAGGTCCTTATCATGTAGATAAGCAAAGCGACAAGCTTCAACAATGTTTCCATCGTATTCCAAGGCCATCAAGGCTTGGAAGGCGCGCTCGCGCAAATCTCGACGTGATTCTAATAAAATTTCATCAGTCATTGAGGAAGTCCTCATTAAACAAATCTTTCAAGTCTGGTTTTGGAGATTTTTCCGTTGCGATCCCAACAACGTGAATGTTGACAGCATCCAAGGTTACATCTGCCATATCATAAACTGCTGACTTGACCGCTTTTTGAATGGCTACAGCGACAGATGGTACAGCCACTCCATATTCTAAATAGAGATAGATGTCTACTGAAACTTGACCATCTTCTTCCGTATGAAGGTAGACGCCACGTCCAAGCGAACGTTTGGATAAGCTATCTGAAACACTCTTGTTTTCAAGCGAATAGACACCCTCTACTTTTGCTGTCGCAATCGCAATAATTTTTTCTAATACACGTGGTGCAATAACGATGTCACCAAATTGTTCAGTTGCCATAGAAGTTCCTTTCTATTTGACACCCTGAGATGTCTCTTATGCACGAGAAACGTAAGTTCCTTCAGTAGTGTTAATGACCAATTTTTGTCCAGCTTCGATGAAATCAGGAACGTTTACGACCAAACCAGTTTCCATTGTAGCAGGTTTACCAGAACCAGTCACTGTAGCACCTTTGATAGATGGTTGAGTTTCTGCAACAGTCAATTCAACAGTTGTAGGAACCGTTACACCGATCACTTCGCTTCCGTAGAATTGAATTTTTACTTCTGAGTTTTCAAGGATGTAAAGCAATTCTTGTTCTACGTTCACAACTGGAATTTCATATTGGTCATATGTTTCAGTGTTCATGAAGTAGGCTGTATCATCCATTTTGTACAAGTATTGAGCTGGAACTGTTTCGATAATCGCTTGTTCAAATTTTTCCTCTGGACGGTAGCTTGTATCAAATGTTGAACCAGTACGGACATCACGCAATTTCATGCGCATGATAGTGTTTCCTTTACCTGGTTTGTGGTGGCTAGCTTCCAAAACTCGGATCAATTTTCCGTCAGCTGTTTCAAAAGTCATACCAGCTTTCAATTTACTTGCTTCGATCATGTTTTATTACCTCTTTTTTTAAAAATAGATTACTCTTTATTGTAACACACAATTTGATTTTTCTCAAACAGCAATTGTCTCTTTTGGAGAAGAAAGGATTGCTATGGACCGCCCCTGATCCATCCACATCCAAATTACCCTTTGCTTCTTTCGTGTTTTGTTATTGTAGTTCCTATACCAAAATGGATAGTGCTCCAAATAAGATGTCAGGGAGAAGAACTCCTCTACAATTCATTTCATAGTCTTCTCTTCACATCTCTGTCTAAACAGAAGTTAAGAGAAACGTATATTTTAAAGGACAATCAATTCTTTAGGAGCAAGAGTCAAGACTTCACAGCCTGTTTCTGTGATTAAAAGGTCATCTTCGATCCGCACACCAGAGAGACCTTCGATATAAATACCTGGCTCATCTGTTAAGACCATCCCTGCTTGAATCGCTTCTTTAGACGTTTGGCTGAAGTATGGTTCTTCGTGGATATCTAGCCCAATCCCATGACCGATTCCATGAGTAAAGTATTGACCATAGCCGGCTGCCTCGATCACATCACGTGGGATTTTATCAAAATCACGGAAGCCAAGTCCATCTTTAGCAGCAGCAATCAAGGCTTGATTGGCTTTCAAAACGGTTTCATAAATTTCTCTTTCCTTGTCGCTGACATGTCCTGCATAGATAGTCCGTGTCATATCGCTGACATAGTGGTTATACAAGCAACCAAAATCAAGGGTCAAGGCATCTCCTGCTGAAATCACCCGATCACTTGGAGTCGCGTGAGGCATGGCAGAGCGTTCACCAGCTGCCGAGATAATATCAAAAGATACACCAGAAGCTCCCAACTCCCGCATTCTAAAATCGAGGAAAGTCGCTGCTTCCAACTCTGTCGTTTTCCCTACCTTGATATAGTCCAAAATATCATGGAAGGCTTGATCAGAAATGCTACAAGCTTTTTTAATCGCCGCAATCTCGGTTTCATCTTTAATCAAGCGCAATTCCATGACAAAGTTTGCTAGGGATTGAAGGCTGATGCCACTGAAAACAGAAGCCATACGGGCATGGTAGGCTACCGTCACTTCATCCTCAAAACCAAGTTCTTTGATTCCAAGGTCCTTAACGATCTCTGCAGCTGCAGTCAACTCATCGCGGGTTTCCACAATCTCTACAAAAGGAAAACAAGTCGCATGGGCATGGATGGTGTAGCGCGAATCTGTAAAGAGTACCACACGTTCTTCTGTCACCAAAGCAGTTCCGTTTGAACCCCAGAAATTGGTCAAATAATAAACATTTTTCAAATTGTTAATCAATACTGCTTTGAGGTCTTGGGCTTTCATTTTGTTTCTTAAGTTGCTGATCCGTTGATTCATTGTAATTTTCCTTTCAAATATTGTCCTGTGTAGCTAGCAGGATTTGCTGCTACTTCTTCTGGTGTTCCGGTCGCAATAATGGTTCCACCACCGACACCACCTTCTGGTCCTAAATCGATGATATGGTCTGCTGTCTTAATAACATCTAAATTGTGCTCAATCACAAGGACTGTATTGCCATCATCCACAAAACGCTCTAAGACTTTGATCAAGCGAGAAATGTCTTCGGTATGGAGTCCGGTCGTTGGTTCATCCAAGATATAGAAGGATTTTCCTGTAGAGCGCTTGTGCAATTCAGAAGCCAACTTCATTCGCTGCGCTTCCCCACCTGAAAGGGTGGTCGCTGGTTGCCCCAGCATTACATAGCCCAAGCCCACATCTTGGATGGTCTTGAGTTTGCGTTCAATTTTTGGAATGTGCTTGAAGAATTCAACCGCCTTATTGACCGTCATATCCAGCACTTCTGCAATATTTTTTTCCTTGTAGTGGACTTCGAGGGTCTCACTATTGTAACGACGTCCATGGCAGACCTCACAAGGAACAAAGACATCCGGCAAGAAGTGCATTTCAATCTTGATGATCCCATCTCCTGAGCAGGCTTCACAACGCCCGCCCTTGACATTGAAACTAAAGCGGCCTTTTTTATAGCCCCGAATTTTGGCTTCATTGGTCTGAGCAAAGAGATCGCGAATGTCATCGAAGACGCCTGTATAGGTCGCTGGATTGGAACGAGGAGTCCGGCCAATCGGGCTTTGGTCAATGTCGATCAAGCGATCGATATGCTCAATCCCCTGAATCGTCTTGTATTTCCCTGGTTTTTCCGAATTGCGGTTGAGCTTTTGAGCGATGGCTTTTTTCAAGATGCCATTGATCAAGGTCGATTTTCCAGAACCGGAAACTCCAGTGACTGCGATAAATTTGCCCAGAGGAAAGCGCGCTGTGATGTCTTGTAAGTTATTCTCACTGGCTCCTGTTATTTCAATATAGCGGCCATTCCCTGAACGGCGTTCCGTTGGAACCGGAATCTTGCGCTTGCCGGACAAGTACTGACCCGTGATGGATTTGCTGTTGCGAGCCACCTGCTTTGGAGTTCCTGCTGCAACGATCTCTCCACCAAAGACACCGGCACCTGGGCCGACGTCGATCAGGTAGTCTGCCTCTCTCATGGTATCTTCATCATGTTCGACGACGATCAAGGTGTTGCCTAAATCGCGCATCTTCTTGAGACTGGCAATCAGGCGGTCATTGTCCCTTTGATGGAGGCCAATAGACGGCTCATCCAAGATATAAAGGACACCAGAGAGGTTGGAACCGATCTGGGTTGCCAAACGAATACGCTGGCTTTCTCCACCTGATAAGGTCCCAGCCGATCGTGACAGGGTCAAGTAATTGAGCCCCACATTGTTTAAGAAGGTCAAGCGATCCTTAATCTCTTTTAGGATCGGTCTTGCAATCGTAGCTTCATTGTCCGTTAAGACCAGCTGGTCCACGGCTTTTAAGTGGTCCGCAATCGATAGATCTGACACTTCCCCGATATGCATCCCCTTCTCCCCACCAACACGAACAGAAAGTGCTTGGTCATTGAGACGGTAGCCATGGCAGGTCGCACAGGTCAATTCGTTCATATAAGAGCGCATTTGGTTGCGGGTGAAATCACTATTGGTTTCACGGAAACGACGGTGAATGTTGTTTACGACCCCTTCAAAAGGAATTTCGATATCCCGAACCCCACCAAACTCATTTTCATAGTGGAAGTGGAATTCCTTCCCGTTTGAACCATAGAGGACCAAGTCCTTTTCTTCTTGAGAAAGATCGGAAAAAGGTCGGTCCATATCAACGCCAAAATGGATCATGGCCTGCTCCAACATCTGTGGATAGTAGTTGGAAGAGATCGGATTCCAAGGCGCAAGTGCTCCTTCGCGAAGGGTTAAGCGATCATCTGGCACCACCAAATCCAAGTCCACCTCTAGCTTAATGCCCAGCCCATCACAGTCTGGACAAGATCCAAAAGGCGCATTGAAAGAAAAGAGGCGGGGCTCTAATTCAGGAACGGTAAAGCCACAGACTGGACAAGCATAATGCTCCGAAAAGAGTAGCTCCTTGCCATCCATGGTATCAATCACGACATAACCATCCGCAATCCGAAGGGCTGCTTCAATCGAATCAAAGAGCCGCGAGCGGATGCCCTCCTTGATCACGATTCGGTCCACAACTACTTCAATCGTGTGCTGCTTGCTTTTAGACAGTTCTGGAACCTCTGTCACATCATAGATCTCACCATCGATCCTCACCCGGACATAGCCGTCTTTTTGGACTTTTTCAATGATATTCTTGTGCTGGCCTTTTTTCTTACGGATAATGGGAGCTAGAATTTGCAGGCGTTGGCGCTCTGGTAATTCTAAGACTTGATCGACAATTTGCTCAACCGAAGAAGCTGTAATCGCTCCATGCCCATTGATACAATAAGGCGTCCCTACACGTGCATAGAGCAAGCGCAGGTAGTCATTGATCTCTGTTGCCGTCCCCACTGTAGAACGGGGGTTTTTACTGGTCGTTTTTTGGTCGATGGAAATGGCTGGACTCAAGCCGTCAATGGAGTCCACATCTGGTTTTTCCATATTTCCCAAGAACTGCCGGGCATAGGCCGATAAGCTCTCCACGTAGCGGCGCTGGCCTTCTGCATAGAGGGTATCAAAGGCTAGACTGGACTTTCCAGATCCAGACAAACCCGTCACCACGACTAATTTGTCCCGTGGAATTTCCACGTCTATATTTTTTAAATTATGGGCGCGTGCCCCATGAATGACAATTTTATCTTGCATGTTCTTACTCTAATCACCTTTTTGTTAACCTCCATTATAACAAATTTTTTAGTATTCTTTTATCCAAAACCATCCTTTTTCTGATATAATGTTAAGGTGTAAAAAAACAAGGGGAGGCACCATGAAACAGGTCTTTTTATCGACAACGACTGAATTTAAAGAAATAGAGACGCTGGAACCCGGTAGCTGGATCAACCTTGTTAACCCTTCTCAAAGTGAATCGATGGAAATCGCCTCTGCTTTTAATATCGATATTGCAGACTTGCGGGCACCACTCGATGCGGAAGAAATGTCCCGTATGACCATCGAAGATGAGTACACATTGATCATCGTCGACGTCCCCATCAAGGAAGAGCGGAACAATCAGACCTACTACGTGACCATTCCGCTAGGGATTATCCTGACAGAAGAGGCTATTATCACGACTTGCTTGGAGAAATTGCCGCTTCTAGATATCTTTATCAACCGACGCTTGCGGAATTTCTATACCTTTATGCGGTCGCGCTTTATCTTTCAGATCCTCTATCGCAACGCTGAACTCTACTTGTCTGCGCTTCGTACCTTGGATCGCAAAAGCGAGCAGATTGAAAGCCAATTGCACAAATCAACGCGTAATGAAGAGCTGATTGAGTTGATGGAGTTGGAAAAAACCATCGTCTACTTTAAGGCCTCTCTGAAAACCAATGAGCGCGTGATCAAGAAATTGACCAGTGCCACTAGTAACATCAAGAAATACCTAGAAGACGAGGATCTGTTGGAAGATACCTTGATCGAAACCCAGCAGGCCATCGAGATGGCAGATATTTATGGAAATATCCTGCACTCCATGACCGATACCTTCGCATCGATCATCTCCAACAACCAGAACAACATCATGAAGACCCTGGCCCTCGTCACCATTGTCATGTCCATTCCAACCATGATCTTTTCGGCCTATGGGATGAACTTCAAGGACAATGAGCTTCCGCTCAATGGCGAACCCCATGCCTTCTGGCTGATTATTTTCATCGCCTTTGCCCTGACCGGGTCCCTCGTCGTCTACCTCATCCATAAAAAATGGTTCTAACCAAACTTGTACATCAAAGGAGTAACTATGTCTCACACCGACCTTCATCAACTTAGTAAGAAAAATCAAGAATTTATCCGCATCGCCAAACACCAATTGCTTGAAAACGGAAAGACAGAGGAAGAAGCCGAAAGCCTCATCCAAGAAATTCTACCAGCTATCCATGAAAACCAAGGAAAAGGAATTCCGGCACGGACCCTTTTTGGAGCTCCAACTGTATGGGCGAACTCTTTCAGCGAGAAAGAACGCTATGAAAAAGAGCATCCGAAATTAAACGATGCTCCCTCTCTCATGATTTTGGATTCCTTCCTCTTTATCTTTGGTGTTTTTGCTGCGATTAGCGCCTTTATGAACTTGGTCGCACCGCGTCGTACTGGCTATGGGTTGATCACCTTGATTCTTGGAAGTTTGACAGGGGCCCTGCTCTTGTATCTCATGTACTACTTCTTCTATCAGTATATGGATGGCACCAAAGATCGCAGCGAGCGTCCCTCTCTTTGGAAATCCATGCCGATTCTTGTTGGAGTCATGTTCCTTTGGGTCATTGTCTTGTCCTTTACTTCCCTACTCCCACAGGTTCTCAACCCAACTATTCCAGATGTCCTTGCCATCGTTTTAGGAGCTTTAGCACTTGTCCTTCGCTTCTACCTCAAGAAACGCTTTAATATTAAAAGTTCGAGCACAGCACCCGCAACTCGTCGCTAAAAAGAAACGGATGAAGTTTTCATCCGTTTTTGTTTTACTGTATTTCCCTGTTCAATCTTTTTGAAAAATAGAGGACTAAGTCATCATTGTTTTCACAAGAACTGTAAGGGGCTAAGGGGTGATCACTAAACCAAACCCCAGATCCATCTGGGATATAGCCCCGTTTGACATACAGTCTTTGAGCTGGGCCATAACCCGAGTGTAAACCAACCCCTAAAGTAACAATCTCTGATAGTAGCTGGACTCTTTTTTCTGCCTCCTCTAAGAGTTGATTCCCAATCCCTCGATTTCTAAATGGTTCAAAAACATTAAAATCAGATAGTTCAGGATAGACTCCCACGAAAGGGCCATGCTTGGCAGCAGGCAATATAGTGATATAGCCTGCCACAAATCCATCCGACTCAGCTACTAATACGTCCCTCTCTCTATTCTCCTGCTCCTGAAAATAGCTAGTCAAGATATCCTCTCTACCCGGCCACCCTTGGTGGATAAAAGCTTGAGAGATGTGCTCAATATCTGCCTTTATCATCCTCCTGATGATTACACCTTCCTTCATAGTTCCCTCCTTGATACCTTTCTCCCCTCATTATAGCATAATCAGAGCTTGGGAAAGGTCAAAGAGCTTCACACGGACCTAACACACTATCACATTTCTATGCTCGCAAAAAAAGACCCGTAGGGGGCTTAATTCGCTCTCTTGTCTTCAAGCTCATGAAAAAGAGGTCTACTGGACCTCAACTCGCTCTTACATTTCCAAGCTCGTGAAAAAAAGACCCATCTGGGTCTTAATTCGCTCTCTTGTCTTCAAGCTCATGAAAAAGAGGTCCACTGGACCTCTTTTTTAATCTTCGTTTACGAAAGGCATCAAAGCCATTACGCGAGCGCGTTTGATAGCTGTTGTTACTTTACGTTGGTTCTTCGCTGAAGTTCCAGTTACACGACGAGGAAGGATTTTCCCACGTTCTGAAACGAAACGGCTAAGAAGCTCAGTATCTTTGTAATCAACATATTCGATTTTGTTTGCTGCGATGTAATCAACTTTTTTACGGCGTTTGAATCCGCCACGACGTTGTTGAGCCATGTTTAATTCTCCTTTATAGTTTTAATTCGTTAAACCCACTCTTAGAATGGAAGATCGTCGTCTGAGATATCCATTGGATTCGCTCCAAATGGATTTTCTTCACGACCAAAGTTTGGCGCTGCATTGCTTGGTTCAGATCCACCAAAGCTTGGGGTTGCATTTCCAGCAAAACCACCATTGCCTGATGAATAGCCACCAGCTGCATGCCCTTCGCGTGCTGCACGGCTTTCCAATAGTTGGAAGCTGTCTGCTACGACTTCAGTGACATAAACACGTTGACCTTGCTGGTTTTCGTAATTACGTGTTTGAATGCGACCGGTAATCCCAATCAAAGCACCTTTCTTAGCCCAGTTGGCTAAGTTTTCTGCTTGCTGACGCCAGATCACACAGTTGATGAAATCGGCTTCGCGCTCTCCATTTTGACTCTTGAAGTTGCGATTGACAGCTAGGCTGAAAGTAGCAACTGCTTGATTGCTTGGAGTGTAGCGAAGTTCAGCATCACGGGTCATACGACCGACAAGTACAACATTGTTAATCATAAGTCACCTCTGATGATTTCTTACGCGTCAACTTTTACGATCATGTGACGAAGAATGTCACCGTTGATTTTTGAAAGACGGTCGAACTCGTTAAGAGCTACAGCGTCGTTCGCTTCAACGTTTACGATGTGGTAAAGTCCTTCACGGAAATCTTGGATTTCGTATGCAAGACGACGTTTTTCCCAATCTTTTGATTCAACAACAGTTGCACCGTTGTCAGTCAAGATAGAATCGAAACGTGCTACCAAAGCGTTTTTAGCTTCTTCTTCAATGTTTGGACGAATAATATAAAGAATTTCGTATTTAGCCATTGATAATGTTCCTCCTTTTGGACTAATGACCCCCTGTCTTTGCAAGGGGTAAGTGAGGTTTACTCACAAGAAACTATTATACCAGACTTTTCGAACAAAGGCAAGAATTATCTTTAGGATTTAAAAAATGATTCTGGACGTTCGCTTCTAAAGGAAAGAAATGCCCTAAAAAGTGATATTTTATAGTAGAAACTATTCCCACTCTTCCTCGCCTTTCCTTAAAAAAAACTGATATCAGTTAGCTTTAAGCTTGAGTCTTTATACTAGCTACAACAAATCTCAAGAAACGAGGAACGATTATGAATTATCTTATCATCCCCGCCTATCAACCGGATCTGAATCTTGTCAAACTGGTTCGCTTGGTCCACGCTAAAAGCGATCTCCACATCATCGTGGTCGACGATGGGAGTGACGCTGACAAGAAAATGATCTTTGACAAATTAGAAGGTCTTGCGACAGTTCTGACTCATGAGCACAACCAAGGAAAAGGACAAGCTCTCAAGACTGCTTATGCCTACATCCTAGAAAGAGGTACCTATGGAAGCATTGTTACAGCTGATGCAGACGGTCAGCACAAAATTTGGGATATTTTCAGGGTTGTTAACCAATCTCAAGAGCATCCTGGAACACTTATTCTAGGAGCCCGTGCCTTCTCTGGAAAAGTTCCTTTGCATTCTGCTTTCGGGAATAAATTGACCCGCTTCTTGTTCAAACAACAAACTGGAGTGGCGGTCAGCGATACCCAAACGGGCTTACGAGCTTTCACTACGAATCTCTTGCCTTTCATGCTTGAAGTTGAAGGACAGCGTTATGAATATGAAATGAATGTGCTCCTCGTAGCAAGCAAGTCCTTCCCCATCGTAGAAGTTCCCATCGAGACGGTCTATATCAATGACAACGAAGGCTCTCACTTCCGACCTATTCGAGATGGCCTCATGATCTACAAGGACATGTTCAAGTTTGCCCTCTCCTCTCTGAGTAGTTTTATCGTTGACTATCTGGTCTACGCCTTCTTCCTTTTCGTGATGATGGCCGTGCCCATTAGTCTGCGTATTCTCCTAGCCAATGGGATCGCTCGTGTAACGAGTTCCATCTTTAACTACTCGACCAATAAGCACCTAGTCTTTAAGAACAAAGACAGCGTCGCTAAAACTGGAAGTGGCTACTTTGGCCTAGCCCTCGGCCTCTTTATTCTCGATACGCTCTTGATTCGACTCTTCTATACTGCTTTCGGGCTCAATCTCCTGATCAGTAAGATTATCGTCGGCTTCCTCCTCTTTCTGGTCTCATGGGTGATCCAGAAAAAAGTGATCTTCAAAGAAAGGACTGCTCCCCACCATGAAATTCTTTAAAAAATCTTACACCTATGCTGCCTGCTTTGGCCTTCTTTTGACCAGCAGTTTTAGCTACTCGATGCTCAAGACCTTTGTCTTATCCGATGCCATCCAAACCGTAAAAGCTACGACTACGGACACCAAGGCAGCAAAAAAAGCAGCTGCATCGGCTACAACGACGGATACTAGCTATTCAGATGACAATATCCAGGTGAGCCTAACAGAAAAAACGATTGAAAATACCCAGGTTTACATTGCAGATATTACAGTCAGCTCATCTGACTACCTCAAAACAGCCTTTGCACAAAATACTTACGGAACCAACGTGACTGCTAAAACCTCTGTCACAGCCGCCAACAACAGTGCCATTCTAGCAGTGAATGGTGACTATTACGGAGCTAACAGTACAGGATACGTCATCCGAAATGGAGTGGTCTACCGCGATACCGTTCGGGAAGATTCAAGCAATGGTGACCTGGCCATTTACAAGGATGGATCCTTCAAAATTATCTACGAAGATGAGATCTCTGCGGATCAATTGGTCAAAAACGGGGTCGTCAATCTCCTCGCTTTCGGTCCTTCCTTAGTTGAAAATGGAGAAATTACCGTCGATACCAACTCAGAGGTCGGGCAATCTATGGCGTCAAATCCACGGACAGCGATTGGGATCATCGATGAAAACCACTACATTATCGTCGTGTCAGACGGACGGACTTCAGAAAGTGAAGGCCTGTCTCTCTACCAATTAGCAGAAGTGATGAAGTCTTATGGCGTTAAAACAGCCTACAACCTGGACGGGGGTGGATCTTCTACCCTTTACTTCAATGGCCAAGTTATTAACAAACCAACAACAAATGGTACTATCTCAGAAAGGGCGGTGAGTGACATTGTCTACATCGGTTACTAATCCTATCAAACAACGGTTGAAAAAAACGATTCTCTGGTATACTCTGATTTCAGCTTTCTTCTTCGTTGGAAGTCGCATCTATGAACACTTTAGTTTTGGCGAAACCTCTGCCTTCATGCACTACCTATTCTTGATTCCTTTGATCGGTGGCACCCTACTAGTGCTTCTACAGTTGATGGTGAAAGGCTTCTCTCGCCTGAGTCTCAATCTTTGGAATTCAGGAGTGGCTACGCTCACAGCTGGAGCCCTCTACCGAGGGATTGTCAACCTCTCTGGTCGATCTACCACAATGGATCAACCCTATTATTACCTTGGAGTCGCCTTTCTAGCACTAGCTCTGATCACCCTCTTCTTTGTCCGCAGTGTCTGGGTGGAGAAAACAGTCTAAGACATCAAAAACGTCCGTTTCTTTATAGAACGGACGTTTTAGTTTGAAGTCAAAGTTTTTAATATGACTTAGTCTTAAATCTGAAAAGCCGGATTGCTCCGGCTCTTTTTCTTATTTATTTACATTTTCCCATTTCCAGTTTTGAACTTCTGGAATATCGTCTCCGTTTTCACGGATGTAGTCATGGTGGAAGGCGATTGTTTCATCCATCTTCGCTGCAAATGCGCTTGCTGCTTCTCCAAGAGCTGCATTAGCTGCATCTTGTGCCAAGTGGAAGCGATCCAACTCAGACATCACACGCATATCAAATGGTGTGGTGATATCCCCGTTTTCACGGTAACCATGCACGCGCAAGTTATGGTTGTGACGGTTGAAGAAGATATCACGGATCATGCCTTCGTAACCATGGAAGGCAAAGATGACTGGTTTATCAGTTGTGAAGACTTTGTCAAATTCTTCATCTGAAAGTCCACGCGCATCAACGGATGGGTGACGCAATTTCAAGATATCTACCACATTGACAAAGCGGAGCTTCAATTCTGGGAAGGCTTTATGCAAGATTGTGATGGCTGCAAGAGCTTCTAAGTTTGGCTCTGTACCTGCAGCTGCAATGACAAGATCTGGCTCTTCATCTGCTGAAACAGTTGATGCCCAATCAATCACTTTGTATCCTTCACGTACCAATTCTTCAGCTTCATCTACTGAGTAGAATTGTGGACGTGGGTGTTTAGAAGCTACAATCAAGTTAATCTTGTCTTCTTCCTTGAAGGCTTGGTCCATCACCGCAAGCAACGTATTGGTATCTGCTGGCAAGTACTCACGGATGTATTCAGGAGTTTTCTCAGCCAAGTGAGTCAAGATACCTGGATCTTGGTGAGTGTAGCCATTGTGGTCTTGTTGGAATACTGTTGAAGTCGCAATCAAGTTCAAGGCTGGGTAGTTTTTACGCCATGTCGTGTGAGTCTTAGATTTACGCAACCATTTGAAGTGTTGAGTAATCATAGAGTCTACAACACGAAGGAATGATTCGTAAGAAGCGAAGAATCCATGACGACCTGTCAAGACATATCCTTCGAGCATTCCTTCCGCTTGGTGTTCTGACAATTGAGAGTCAATCACACGTCCAGCAGGGCTCAAAGCTTCATCGTAGTCTAGTTTCATACGTCCTAACCATTGACGGCTTGTACGAGTAAAGACTTCTTGAAGACGGTTTGATTTGGTTTCATCTGGTCCAAAGATACGGAAGTTGTCTGGGTTCGCATCCACAAGATCTGCTGCATACTTACCAAATTCGATCATATCTTGCGCCATGATAGCACCTGGTGTTTCGATCTTGAAGGCATGTTTCTTCCAATCAGCAGTGTCCATTGGCTTGATGACACCTGCGTTTGTGATTGGGTTCATAGCCATGCGTCGATCACCTTTTGGTGCGATTTCAGCAATTTCAGGAAGTAATTTACCAGTTTCGTCGAACAACTCAGCTGGACGGTATGATTCCAACCAAGAAAGAAGAGCATCCACATGCTCCATGTGGTGAGCATCTACTGGGATTGGCACTTGGTGAGCACGGAAGCCACCTTCAATTGGTGTTCCTTCCCAAGCTTTTGGACCTGTCCAACCTTTAGGAATACGAGCAATCAAGACAGGGTATACTGGTTGAGTTGCTTCTTCTGCAGAACCTTTACGAGCTTCTGCTTGGACTTTCTTGATTTCTTCAATCGCTTCGTCCAATTTTTCTGCAAACAAAGCATGAGATGCTTCGTGGTCGTCAGAAATAGCGGTTACGTCTGCAAAGATTGGTTTCCATCCAAGACCTTCAAAGAAGAGGGCCAATTCTTCGTCTGTTTTGCGTTCGAAGATGGTTGGGTTGTGGATCTTCCCACCATTGAGGTAGAAGATTGGAAGGATCGCCCCATCGTTGACTGGGTTCAAGAAGGTATTTGACAACCAACCAGCCATCAATGGACCTGTTTCTCCTTCACCGTCACCGATAACTGTGGCA
Organism: Streptococcus sp. 27098_8_186; assembly: GCF_041432055.1. NCBI lineage: Bacteria > Bacillati > Bacillota > Bacilli > Lactobacillales > Streptococcaceae > Streptococcus > Streptococcus sp. 27098_8_186. The sequence goes on along the minus strand of NZ_JAPVYV010000003.1, from coordinate 165,388 downwards.
GCAATCACATCTGGATTATCCAATACAGCACCTGCAGCGTGAGAAAGGGCATAACCAAGTTCTCCACCTTCGTGGATAGATCCTGGTGTTTCAGGCGCAGCGTGAGAAGCGATTCCTCCTGGGAATGAGAAGATCTTACACAAGTGTTTGAAGCCTTCTTCATTTTGTGGGATGTTTGGATTTAATTCAGTATAAGAACCATCTAAGTATGAGTTCGATACCATTACTTGCCCACCGTGACCTGGTCCTTCAATGTAGAACATATCCAAGTCGTATTTGTTGATGGCACGGTTCAAGTGAGCATAGATAAAGTTTTGCCCTGGTACAGTTCCCCAGTGTCCGATTGGGTGAGCTTTCAAGTCATTTTCAACGACTTCGCGCTTCAACAATGGGTTATCTTTCAAGTACATTTGAGCAGCTGAAATGTAGTTGGCTGCACGCCACCAAGCGTCTACTTTATCCAAGTAAGCTTTGCTGTTATAATCGACAGTCATCTTGTCTCCTCACAATTTCTAGACAGGTCTGTTGAACAACCTGTTCGTTTGATGAATAATTTAAACAATCTGTTTTCCAGTCAAACAGATGATATTGAAGAAAATATTCAATATTACTTCTATTCTATCAAGAATTTCCCTTTTTGTACATTAGAAAGTAAGAAAAATATTCTTTGAACGTCAAATTTTAATTTTCTACTAAAGTGGTCCTATTCCCTACAGGGATAGGTTTTTAAAAAAAGACTTTGCTGATTTTTGCAAACGAGCAAAGTCCCAAATGAAATGGAGTCGGTTAAATGACTTTTTGACCTTTCTTGTAGACATCTGTCACGAGATTTGTCGCAAAGAAATAGAAGAGATAATCTAGATTTGGTGCATCAAAGATGGTAATGTCAGCCTGTTTGCCAACATCAAAAGAGCCAATTGTTTTAGCACGATCAACTGAGTAGGCCGCATTGATGGTCACCGCATTGAGAATTTCTACTGGAGTTAGGCGCATCATGAAGCAACCCAGATGCATGGCAAACTGGAGATTGGCTGTCGGACAAGACCCTGGATTGCTGTCCGTTGTTAGGGTGATGGCCATGCCAGCATCCAACATCTTACGAGCCGGTGCATAGGTATCTTCCATGAGGCTGAAGGTTGTAGCTGGCAATAGATTTCCAATCACTTTTGCTGCAGCTAATTTTTGAATGCCTTCATCCGTAATCACCATCAAGTGTTCTGCACTAGTGGATTCCAATTCAGCCGCCACGTCAACACCACCAATGGATTCGATTTCATCGGCATGAATCCGCAGTTTGAAGCCCATCTCCTTAGCTTTAGAAAGAAGATAGCGGGATTCATCTGCTGTAAAGACACCTTTTTCACAGAAAATATCACAGAACTCAGCTAGCTTTTCTTCTTTCACTTTGGGAAGCATTTGCTCCACAATGAGATCTAAATATTCTTGGGAACGGCCCTTGTACTCTGTTGGGATCGCATGGGCTGCCATAAAGGTTGATACCAGATCAATTTCATGGTCACGGTCCAAGGCAGCTACTACATCCAATTGTCGTTTTTCAGTTTCCCAATCCAAACCATAGCCACTCTTGGCTTCAACTGTTGTCACCCCATGACGCAACATGTAATCCAACAGTCGTTTGGACTTGTCATAGAGAGTGTCAAAAGAAGCTTCCCGTGTTGCCCGAACCGTGCTCAGAATTCCACCGCCTTGAGCGAGGATATCTAAGTAAGAAACACCTGCTAATTTTTTAGCAAATTCATGTTCACGACTGCCTCCATAGACCAAGTGGGTATGGCAGTCAATCAGGCCAGGAGTCGCAACTTTTCCTTCACAGGATTTTACTTCCGTATGGTCATCGATCAGTTCTGGATCTGGTTGCCCTGTCCCAACTGCAAGAATCTTTCCATCTTTAATGGCGATATAAGCATCGGAAAGAATTTTTGCCTCTGCCATCTCCTTGCCATAGAGAGGATGGCCTAAATCATTTGGACAAAACAATTGGTTAAAGTGGGTTAATAGGATATCAGCAGACATATGAAACATTCCTTTCTATTTCCATTGTTATTCATTTTACAATTCTACAGAAAAAGCGTCAAAAAAAAGTCAAAAAGTTTTTCCCTCATTTTTTTTTGCTTTATTAAAAATTATATTTTTTTTTGACTCTTTATTGACGTTTCTTCGATACAATAAAGAAAATATAAATTCACAGTCCAACTATAAGGAGGGTTCTGCTATGTCATTTATAGACGAGAAAGAAATTGCAGCTGCTATGTCTGTCAAACTTGACTTTGATGTCCTACCTGAAAAGGCGACTTTTCAAGAAGGCATCCGTCGAGCACCTGATAGAGGCTTCCGCTTAACGCAAGCTCAGACTGAAATTGCCCTTAAAAATGCTTTGCGTTACATTCCTAAAAAATTCCACCAAGAGTTGATCCCAGAATTTCTGGAAGAACTAAAAACGCGCGGTCGGATCTATGGCTATCGCTTCCGTCCAAAAGATCGGATCTACGGAAAACCAATTGATGAGTACAAAGGAAAATGCACAGCTGCTAAGGCTATGCAGGTCATGATCGACAACAACTTGAGCTTTGAAATTGCTCTTTATCCATATGAATTGGTCACTTACGGAGAAACAGGTTCTGTCTGTGCTAACTGGATGCAATACAACTTGATCAAGAAATACTTGGAAGTCATGACAGAAGACCAAACCTTGGTGGTTGAATCTGGTCACCCTCTGGGCCTCTTCAAATCGAAACCAGAAGCTCCTCGTGTCGTCATTACCAACGGTCTCTTGATCGGTGAGTATGATAACATGCGCGACTGGGAAATTGCTGAAGAAATGGGAGTGACGAACTACGGTCAGATGACGGCCGGTGGCTGGATGTACATCGGTCCTCAAGGGATCGTTCACGGTACTTTCAACACCCTTCTCAATGCCGGTCGTCTCAAACTCGGTGTGCCAGATGACGGCGACTTGACCGGTAAACTCTTCATTTCATCTGGTCTCGGTGGGATGAGTGGCGCTCAAGGGAAAGCAGCTGAAATCGCAAAAGCGGTGGCCATCGTTGCAGAAGTAGACCGCTCTCGGATCGAAACCCGTCACTCTCAAGGCTGGATTAGCCAAGTGACCGACAGTGCCGAAGAAGCTGTGAAATTGGCTCAAGCAGCACTGGAAGCTGGTGAATCCACTTCGATTGCCTACCATGGTAATATCGTAGACTTGCTCGAATATGTCAACGAACACCAAGTCCATGTTCATCTTTTGTCTGACCAGACCTCTTGCCACAACGTTTATGATGGTGGCTATTGCCCAGTTGGCATTAGTTTTGAAGAACGGACACGTTTGCTGGCAGAAGACAAAGAAACCTTCCATCGCCTGGTTGATGAAACCTTGGCTCGTCACTTTGCAGTGATCAAAGCCTTGACAGCTAAAGGTACCTACTTCTTCGACTATGGTAATGCCTTCATGAAATCTGTTTACGACTCAGGCATCAAGGAAATTTCTAAGAATGGTCTCGATGACAAAGACGGCTTCATTTGGCCATCTTATGTAGAAGATATCATGGGACCTATGCTCTTTGACTATGGTTATGGTCCATTCCGTTGGGTCTGCCTCAGCGGTAAACACGAAGACTTGATTGCAACTGACCATGCAGCTATGGAAGCGATCGATCCAACTCGTCGCTACCAAGACCGCGACAATTACAACTGGATCCGCGATGCTGAAAAGAACCAATTGGTGGTTGGTACACAAGCTCGTATCCTCTATCAAGATTGCATGGGCCGTGTCAACATTGCTTTGAAATTCAATGAACTCATTCGCCAAGGTAAGATCGGACCGGTCATGATCGGACGTGACCACCACGACGTATCTGGTACAGATGCTCCATTCCGTGAAACCTCCAATATCAAGGATGGTTCGAACGTCACTTGTGATATGGCGGTTCAATGTTACGCTGGTAACGCTGCTCGCGGTATGAGTCTCGTTGCTCTCCACAACGGTGGTGGTACTGGTATCGGTAAAGCTATCAACGGTGGATTTGGGCTCGTCTTAGACGGTAGCCACCGGATCGATGAAATCATCAAGTCTGCCATTGCCTGGGACACTATGGGTGGGGTTGCTCGTCGGAACTGGGCACGGAATAACCATGCCATTGAAACAGCGATCGAGTACAACCGTCTCCATGCAGGAACAGACCATATCACCATTCCTTATCTGGCAGATGAAGATTTGGTCAAAGAAGCCGTTCAAAAATTGTTTTAACATCAAAAAATAAAAACTGAGAAAGGGGAGGAAAATACAAAGACTCCTCCTCCCCACCTTCTCCTATAAAAAGAGGTAATCATATGGCAAAAATTGTTGAGTGTATTCCAAACTTCTCTGAAGGACGCAATCAGGCTGTGATCGACGGATTAGCAGCTACAGCAAAAAGTATTCCAGGTGTCACTTTACTAGACTACTCGTCCGATGCCAGCCACAACCGTAGCGTCTTTACACTCGTTGGGGATGAAGAAAGCATTCAAGAAGTGGCTTTCCAATTGGTGAAATACGCTTCTGAAAACATTGATATGACCAAGCACGAAGGCGAACACCCTCGTATGGGGGCAACAGACGTTTGTCCATTCGTTCCGGTTAAGGATATCACTACAGCTGAATGCGTTGAGATTGCTAACAAAGTAGCCGAACGCATCAATCGTGAATTAGGTATTCCAATCTTCCTTTATGAAGATGCTGCAACTCGCCCAGAACGGAAGAACTTGGCTAAAGTGCGTAAAGGACAATTTGAAGGAATGCCAGAAAAATTGTTGGAAGAAGACTGGAAGCCAGACTACGGTGAACGCAAGATTCACCCAACTGCAGGGGTTACAGCTGTCGGTGTCCGTATGCCACTCGTTGCCTTCAATATCAACCTTGATACAGACGACCTAGAGATTGCCAATAAAATTTCTAAAATCATTCGTGGATCAAGCGGTGGATACAAATACTGTAAAGCGATCGGCGTCATGCTAGAAGATCGCAACATCGCCCAAGTCTCCATCAACATGGTCAACTTGGAACAATTCCCATTGTATCGTGTCGTTGAAACCGTTCGTTTCGAAGCGCAACGCTATGGTGTTCGCATCATCGGAACAGAACTCATTGGACTGGCTCCTGCTAAGGCTTTGATCGACTCTGCTGAATACTACTTACAATTAGAAGACTTTGACTACAGCAAACAAGTCTTGGAAAATCACTTGTTGGGTTAGAAAGGGAGTTCTATGAAACTAGTTGACTTAAGTATTACGGAGTTTGCCAAGGTCCTTGGTTCAGATGCTCCAGCTCCAGGTGGTGGTTCTGCTGCTGCCCTATCCGCTGCAAATGGGATTTCCCTTACAAAAATGGTCTGCGAACTGACCATTGGAAAGAAAAAATACGCTGAATTTGAAGACCACATCAAAGCAGTTCATGAAAAAAGCGCTCACCTCCAAGACCAATTACTAGAAGCCATCGACAAGGATACAGAAGCCTTCAACGTTGTATCAGCTGTCTTTGATCTTCCAAAAGAAACGGAAGAAGAGAAAGCTGCTCGTCGTGAAGCCATGCAAAAAGCTTTGAAACATGCGACAGTATCTCCTTTCTCTATGATGGAGCTCATCGTTGAAGCTCTTGAAACCACCAAAGAAGCTGTTGGCAAGTCCAACACCAATGCGGCTAGTGACCTAGGGGTAGCTGCTCTGAATCTTAAAGCTGGCCTTCAAGGTGCTTGGCTCAATGTCTTGATCAACATTTCAGGAATCAAGGACCAAGACTTCGTCCAAGAATACCACGGCAAGGGACTCAAACTCCTCCAAACCGGTTCTGATCTTGCAGATAACATTTACCAAACCATTTTAGAAAGTCTATCTTAAACCTAGCAAATAAAAATAAAGAAAGAAGGGATTCTATGGTTTTATCGGATATTGAAATTGCCAATTCTGTCCAAATGAAGCCAATCACTGATATCGCTGCTGAACTTGGATTGACCGAAGACGATATTTCGCTCTACGGAAAATACAAGGCAAAAATTGATAGCAACCAACTGGAACAACTAAAGGACAAGGAAGATGGAAAGCTGATTCTCGTGACAGCCATCTCTCCGACACCTGCTGGAGAAGGAAAGACAACCACCTCTGTTGGCTTGGTCGATGCTCTTTCAGCTATTGGTGAAAAAGCCGTCATTGCCCTGCGCGAACCTTCACTTGGCCCTGTCTTTGGAATCAAGGGTGGAGCTGCCGGTGGCGGGTACGCCCAAGTGGTTCCAATGGAAGATATCAACCTTCACTTTACCGGAGATTTCCATGCCATTGGGATTGCCAACAACCTCCTTGCAGCCTTGATTGACAACCATATCCATCACGGCAATGAGTTGGGCATCGATTCTCGTCGTATTACCTGGAAACGGGTGGTCGATATGAACGACCGTCAACTCCGTCATATTGTCGATGGCCTTCAAGGAAAAACAAACGGGGTTCCTCGTGAAGATGGCTTTGACATCACCGTGGCTTCTGAAATCATGGCCATTCTCTGTCTCTCAGAAAACATCCTTGATCTCAAAGAACGTCTTGATCGCATCATTATCGGCTACAACTACCAAGGACAACCGGTCACAGCCAAAGACCTCAAGGCTGGAGGTGCCATGGCAGCTGTCCTCAAAGATGCCATCCATCCAAACTTGGTGCAAACCTTGGAGCATACTCCTGCCATCATCCACGGCGGACCATTTGCCAATATCGCCCACGGCTGTAACAGTGTGTTGGCTACTAAACTAGCCCTCAAATATGCAGACTATGTTGTGACAGAAGCTGGTTTTGGAGCAGACCTCGGTGCTGAAAAATTCATCGATATCAAGTGCCGCATGGCCGGGCTCAAACCTGCTGCCGTTGTCCTCGTCGCAACCATTCGTGCCCTCAAAATGCATGGTGGAGTTGCTAAAGCAGACTTGGCTACGGAAAATGTCCAAGCCGTTATCGATGGTCTACCAAACCTAGACAAACACTTGGCCAACATCCAAGAAGTCTATGGTCTACCTGTGGTCGTTGCCATTAACAAATTCCCACTGGATACAGAAGCCGAACTAGAAGCTGTCTATGAATCTTGTAAGAAACGCAATGTAGATGTTGTCATTTCAGATGTCTGGGCAAAAGGTGGAGCTGGTGGTCGTGACTTGGCTGAAAAAGTCATTCAACTGGCTCAAGAAGAAAACCACTTCTCTTATGTCTATGACGAAGAAGACAGCATTGAAACAAAATTGACCAAGATCGTCACAAAAGTCTATGGTGGTAAAGGCATCAGCTTAACACCAGCAGCCAAACGAGAACTCAAAGAATTAGAAGCTCTTGGCTTCTCGAACTACCCAATCTGTATGGCCAAAACCCAATATTCCTTCTCAGACGATGCGAAGAAAATGGGAGCACCAAAAGATTTCACAGTTAAAATCAGTAACCTTAAGGTGGCTGCCGGAGCTGGCTTCATCGTAGCTCTCACTGGTACCATTATGACCATGCCTGGCCTACCTAAAGTTCCTGCCAGTGAAAAGATTGATATCGATGCCCACGGCAATATCACTGGTCTCTTTTAAGAAAGAAGGCGTCCTATGGTGACTCTCCTTCATCTTACCCCCGCAGATTATCAAATTTCTACCTGGTCCGGTGGCCAAACCACCCAACTCTTTCTCTCCCCAGAGGGAGGAAGCTATCCAGATCGGACCTTTGACTTCCGCCTCTCTACTGCAACGGTAGAGGTTGAAAAAAGTAACTTTACCGATCTCACGGGCTACCACCGAATCTTGATGCCCTTGAATGCCTCCATTAGGCTCACCCATCACCATAAAGAAGTGGTTTTGAACCCCTTTCAAAGCTACTTCTTTGATGGGGGAGATCCTGTATCTAGCCAAGGGACTTGTCAAGACTTTAATTTAATTTACAAACCTTCTTATCAGGGGCATATGAGTGCTATATCCCCAAAAGAGAGTGTCAAAAGTCAGAGTCGCTATCAATTGATCTACGCTCTCTGTCCACTAACACTCGAATGGGGAACCAATCATTCTCAAACCCTCCAAACTCACGAGCTCCTGGTGATCGAACAAGCATCTCCTCTTCAAGAGATGACAATCACGTTTTTACCCCATCAGTCTGGGGAGCAACCGATTGCTATCTGGACTGGACTACAATAATGTTCACAAAGGAGAAACATTATGAACGGAGCACATAAACAGTCGATTGAGGAACAAGAAAAAGCGAAATTCAGCTTTAGCGGTGCCACTCTTTACGGTATCAATGCCGTGATCGGATCTGGTATCTTCCTCCTCCCTCAAAAAATTTATTCCGGCCTCGGACCAGCTTCTCTAGCCGTCATGTTCGGGGTTGCCATTCTCGTCATGCTACTATCAGCCTGTCTGGCTGAAACAGCTGGCTACTTCGACAAAAACGGTGGAGCCATGCAATACTCAAAAGCCGCTTTCGGAGACTTCGTTGGCTTTAACGTTGGGATTCTCGGTTGGGCCGTTACTGTTATCGCTTGGGCTGCCATGTTAGCCGGCTTTGCTAAGATCTTCATCATCACCTTCCCAGCATTTGAAGGCTACAACCTTCCGATCAGTATCGGTATGCTGATTCTCTTGAGTCTGATGAACATTGCCGGTCTGAAAACCTCTAAGATGTTTACTCTGACAGCTACTGTTGCAAAATTAATTCCAATTGTCCTCTTCTCACTCTTTGCCATCTTCTTCATTTCCGGTGGCGTGAGCAAAGGCAACTTCACACCTTTCCTTCAATTGGAAAGTGGAACAAACCTCTTCAGTTCTATTTCTAGTACAGCCGTCTACATCTTCTACGGTTTCATCGGATTTGAAACCATGTCTATCGTTGCAGGGGAAATGCGCAACCCTGAAAAGAACGTTCCCCGCGCTATTCTAGGTTCTATTAGTATTGTATCTGTTCTCTACATGTTGATCATCGCAGGAACAATCGCCATGCTTGGTGGTCGCATTATGCAAACCGGTGCACCGGTACAAGACGCATTTGTCGAAATGATTGGCCCTATCGGAGCTCCACTCGTTTCTTACGGAGCCCTCATTTCAATCGCCGGTCTAAACATCGGTGAATCCATCATGGTCCCTCGTTTTGGTGCCGCATTAGCAACTGAAAAACTCTTGCCAGAAGGGCTTGGAAAAACAAACTCTAAGAATGCCCCTGTCATTGCCATTATCATTTCTGGTATCTTCGCCTTCTTACTCTTGTTATCTGGCTCTTTCGAAACATTAGCAACCTTCAGTGTTGTCTTCCGTTTCTTCCAATACATTCCAACTGCTTTGGCAGCCATCAAACTCAGAAAAATGTACCCAGACAAAAAGGTTACCTTCCGAGTACCATTTGGTCCCGTTATCCCAGTTCTAGCCGTTGTGATCAGTATCTTGATGATTGCAGGGGACAACATGATGAACTTTGTTTGGGGTGCCATCGGCCTAGTGATCGCAAGTGGACTCTACTTTGTTTTCCACGGTGATAAACTACACAAATCTAAAACCCTTCCTCACTAATTTTCTTTACACAGTAGATGGGAACAGAGACGGGAGCGAAGCTCGGTTTTGCTCCCTAACCCATCTAGGACTCCACGAATATCAAACCTGAGCCCTTTTCTCTATGACTCTTTTCAATTTTTTAGATCAATAGACAATGGGCCCATGTTTGGTATTCAAACCGAAGTAAACAACACTACTTCCACAGAACAACTATTCATAATCGGAGGTTTTATATGACTCAATTGATTCATTTAGATGGTAATAGCTTAACACTCGAAGAAGTCATCGCTGTAGCTCGGCACGGTGCCCAATGTGAGCTTGATGAACAAGCCAAAGAAGCCGTTATCGCATCCCGTAAAATCGTTGATGACATTGTCCGGGAAAAACGAGTCGTCTATGGTGTAACCACTGGCTTTGGTTCCCTCTGTAATGTCAGCATCTCTCCAGAAGATACTGTTCAACTTCAAGAAAACCTGATTCGAACTCACTCATCTGGCTTCGGTGATCCACTTCCTGAAGATGCCGTTCGTGCCATCATGCTGATCCGTATTAACTCACTCTTGAAAGGTTATTCTGGCATTCGTCTGTCAACCGTTGAAAAACTGTTAGAATTGCTCAACAAAGGAGTCACTCCTTATATCCCTGAAAAAGGCTCTCTCGGAGCTTCTGGAGACCTTGCTCCTCTTTCTCATATGGTTTTACCAATGTTGGGTCTTGGACGTGCCTATTACAAAGGAGAACTTCTCAGTGGTCAAGAAGCCCTAGATCGTGCTGGAATTGAAAAGATCCAATTGGCTGCCAAAGAAGGGCTTGCCTTGATCAACGGTACAACCGTCCTAACGGGTATCGGTGCTCTTGCGACTTATGATGGTATCCAATTGCTCAAACTCTCTGATATCGCTGGTGCTCTCTCAATGGAAGTTCACAATGGAATTACCAGTCCATTCGAAGAAGACCTTCATACCATCCGCCCACAAAGTGGACAATTGGCAACTGCTCGCAACATCCGTAACCTTCTTGAAGGAAGCAAGAATACCACTGTTGCGACTCAACAACGGGTACAAGATCCTTATACACTTCGCTGTATCCCTCAAATACATGGAGCCAGCAAGGATTCTATTGCTTACGTAAAAGAAAAAGTTGAAATCGAAATCAACTCTGTAACAGATAACCCAATCATCACCAAAGAAGGCCACGTCATCTCAGGAGGTAACTTCCACGGTGAACCGATGGCGCAACCATTTGACTTCCTAGGAATCGCCCTTTCTGAAATTGGGAACGTATCTGAACGTCGGGTGGAACGCTTGGTCAACAGCCAACTCAGTAAATTACCATCCTTCTTGGTCAAACACCCTGGACTCAACTCAGGCTTCATGATTACCCAGTATGCTTGTGCATCCCTTGCATCGGAAAATAAAATTTTGGCTCACCCTGCTAGTGTCGATTCTATTCCATCTTGTGAAAACCAAGAAGATTTCGTCAGCATGGGAACGACTGCCGCTCGTAAAGCAGCAGAAATTCTTAAAAACTCACGTCGCATCGTTGCTACTGAAATCATGGCAGCTTGCCAAGCCTTGGATCTCAAGCCAGAAAATCATGAACTTGGTAAAGGTACAAAACCAGCTTATGAGCTGATTCGTCAAAAACTGAACTTCATTGAATTTGACAAAGATATCGAAATCTTTGAAGAACTCAATAAAGCATCTGCTGTTGTCGAAAGCGAAGAATTCTTAGCAACCATCGAAAAAGCAGTTGACTTAAGCATTCAATACTGATACAGTAAGAATAAAGCAAAACAGAGGCTGGCGATCTTCTCAGCCTCTGCCTGCTTTCAGAAAAATAAGGGAGGCGACAAGCTTGCTCACAAACTACTATCCAATGACCTACAGCTACTACCAAGGTAGCATCGAGGACAATCCCTACACGGCCAAATGGGGAATGGTCACCAAATTTTTAGACCTAAACGACGAGACCCTCACTCCATTTGAGGGGATGACCTTTGGGATCATCGGCTTTAAGAGCGACAAAGGAGTCTATATCAATAATGGGCGCGTAGGAGCGGTCGAGGGTCCTACAGCCATCCGTTCTCAAATCGCTAAACTTCCATGGCACTGGGGAACCAATGTGACAGTGTATGATGTGGGAAATATTGACGGGCCCAACCATTCATTAGAAGAACTCCAAGAAAGTCTCTCACAAGCGATCCAGCGTATGTACCAATTAGGAATCCAACCTATTGTCCTAGGAGGCGGTCACGGAACTGCTTACGGCCACTATCTAGGGATTCAATCCAGTTTAGAAAAAGATGAACAACTGGCTGTGATCAATCTGGATGCCCACTTTGATTTGCGACCTTACGACCAAACCGGTCCCAATTCTGGAACAGGTTTTCGTCAAATGGCTGATCATGCGAAAGAAAAAGGTCAGGACTTCCCTTACCTCATCCTGGGGATCCAAGAGCATAATAACAACCTCTTCCTCTTTAATTACGTTGCTAAAACACCAAGCATTGATTTTTTAACTGGCCAAGATCTCTTCCAGATGAGCCACCAAGCCATTCTGGATCGAATCGATCAATTTTTAGAAAACCAAACCGCGATCTATCTGTCTATTGATATGGATTGCTTTGCGGTCGGCTCTGCTCCTGGTGTTAGCGCCATCCAATCACTTGGTGTCGATCCTAAACTAGCCCTCCTGCTTCTCCAACACATTGCTGCTAGTGGCAAACTAATCGGATTTGATGTCGTGGAAGTTTCTCCTCCTCATGACATTGACAATCATACTTCAAATCTTGCTGCGACCTTTATCTTTTACTTGACCCAAATATTGGCGCAACAAAAACTGAACTAGGAAGATTTCTACACACATAAAAAGCATAGAAACACCCATTGCTGGTGTATTTCTATGCTTTTTCTTCAATTTCAGACACAATGATCTTTGTCTGAAAGGAGGACAGGCCACTTAGCCCTCTCTTATGATTTAGGCAAGAGACACTACATGTCTTTTAATTTCTTAAGAAGCTGACGATCTCTGTAGGGATTCAAGTGTTGCTCTGCCACCTTTTTGTAGTAATTCTTATCTTCTTTCAAGAAGGTCCTTAAGGCAGGAGCAAGCTCTTCTCCTCTCTCCTTTTGATCAGATAAGTAAGCTAATAGATAATGAACCATCCCCTTATCCCGTGAATTGGCCGATTGTTTCATCGTCCTTTCTTTTCGAGCCAGATAAGCCGCAACCTTTTCTTGATATTCTTGCTGACAGGCGATCAAGGATTGATAAAATTCGAGCAATTCTTCCTTCCAAGGGAAGCGAACACTGGACAAAATCTTCTGAGCTCTGTCAAAACAGAGACGAGCTTGAATCAAATCTCCCTTCCAATAATAGGCGATCCCAAGATCAATATCAAAGACGACACGGACGGAATCAACAGCCTGATCTCCCACCAAACGCAGAACCTCTTCTAAGTGGGTGACAGCTACTTGGAAATGGCCTCTCACTTGCTCGATTTCAGCGAGGTAGGCCAAAGAAGCCGCAATTTGAATGGCATACTTGGCCTGCATGCTATTGGTCAAACTAAAGCAATCAATGGAGCGATACAGATGCCGGGTCGCCTGCTCCTCATCCCCAACCATCAGGTGATACAAGCCTTTCAAACGCAACTGGATCGCGATGACCTCATGATTATTAGCTTGGATGGCATCTTCCAAAGCCAAATCTGTATAATAGGCCATCTCAGAGATATTTTCCGTTTGAATGCAATAATAAATGATTTGCCGATAACCCTCTAAGAGGAAGTCGGATTGCTTGAGTTCCCGCGCATAGGAGATGACTTTTTGGATATCATGAATCCCCTTTTGATACTCCCCACTTCGAATAAAATAGCGACCTTCTAAGTACAAGTAACGCAGTTGTAAATACTTGTATTCTCTATCTCTTTGGTGCCTTGAAAAGAGGTTATCTAATTCTTGACGTATGCGGGATAGCTCTCCAAAAATGTCCAAATGGCTATTTGAACCATCTGATAGGAGCCCCTCATCTGCCTTGGAATAAATCGGAAACAGCTCATGCTCCAGCTGAAGGATTTCTTCTAGATAGGTCAACTCAAAAGATAAGGAACGCAAAAGATTTTGGGATTGCTTGTATTGGTAGGCAGTTTCCTTATAAAGAAGAAGGTCCGTCGAATCTTCTAAAGTTTCTTCCAATTTTTGCGCAATTTGTTGGTGGAAGAGCCGCCGTCTAGCTGGCGAAAGAAGATGGTAAAAGTACATAGCTACCAATTGCTTGCAGAATTGAACCATGAGAGCCTCTCCTTCTTCTACGATTGAGACGACCGTTCTTTCAGATAAAGGCTCGATTAATTCTATCAAAACAGGAAGCTCTGTAGCCGTCAATTCTGCCAAGATAGACAGAGAAATTGGCTTATGAAAACAAGATAAGTAGTGTAGAAGAGCCTCTTCCTCACTGCTCATATCCCCAAGTTCCTGAGAAAGATAAGCTTGAATGATATCAGGCAAGGGTTCTAAATTTTCATTTTCTTTCCACTCTTCGATATAGCTGGACAGCAAGAACGGACTGCCTTCACTCCATCCGACCATCTGCTCCATCACTGCCGGCTCTATTGCTCCCAGTTCCCCTTTCAAGAGAGCACGACTTTCACTTGGATCAAAATTGGTCAACTCTAGTTGAGACAGCCGTTTCTCTACCTTCAAGCTCCCCAAGAAGTTGACAAAGGAAGCTGGTAGAGGCTCTTCAGCTGTAAAAATCAGTTGCCATTTCTCCTGGTTTCTTCTCTCCTCTAGTTGTTTCACTTTTTCTAGAGACACTGCATCGATCCACTGGGCATTTTCAAGCAGAATCAGGAGCGGTTTTTCTTTGCTAAGGCTCTGAAGCTGATTCCATACCGAAATGAGATCATCCTCCTCTTCCAGAAGGAAAATCCCCATCTCATCGCCTAGTTTCTCTAGCGCTTGTCTGAAATCATTCCAGCTGCTTCCTTCGTAGCGCTGGCTAGTAGCTCTTCCTTCCACCTTGATAAAATTAAAACTGCGATTGGACATCAAGACTAACTGCCGCAACAGACGTTTCTTACCTGTTCCAGATTGCCCTATCACGAGAAACGGTCCTACCGCTTCACCCGTCTCCACTAAAGAGAGGTATTCCTCGAGCTGAGAGAGTTCTTGCTTCCGACCAAAGAAGGGAAGTTCATGGATATTTAAGCGATGACTCAGTTTATGAGTTCGTTTGGCTTCCAAAACGGAGTGATAAAGTTCCTCAATCGCTCGACTGGGATGCACACTGAGCTCGCGATCCAATAAATCGACTAGCTTATAATAAGTCTCAAAAAATTTTCCTAGCTGATGATGGAAGCTATAATACTCCATCAAGAGCTGGTAGTTTTTCTCTTCAAATTCATCCAGCTCTACCAAATGATGGAGCAAGAGTTCTATACTAGGATCTGCAAAACCGACTTGCTCAATTTTTTGATAGCAACTTTCGACATAGAGCTTCCTATAAGCATCTCGTTTGCGAGAAGCCCACTGGTCAAAGTCTTCATCATCCTTGACATAGAAGCCCTCTAGAAAGTCTCCCCGATAGAGATCCAAGGCACTTAGTGGATCTCTTTCAAAGAGCTGAACATCCAGCGAAAGATTCAAGTCAGGATTAAGGGCCAAACTACTCCGGCTTGGTGAGACAATGATATCTCCCTCAAAGATTTTATTGGCTTGGTAAACCGTATTCCGTAAGTTTTTGCGAGCTACTTGATTTTCCTTATCTCCCCAAAGGATACCGGCTATTTCATCACGGTTGACTTGCCCCATGACCGCCAAGTAATAAAACAAGGCCTCCATCTTAGAGAAAGAAAACCGAATAGTTTTCTGATTGAAAACAACCTTAGGGGGTCCAAATAACTTTAACGTGAGATCTTTCTTCATTGCAAGCGCCTCCAAAATCGTCTTAGTTATACTATAAAAAAAAAGTTGGCTTTTAGCAAGTGATTTATCCAAATAAAAAGAGATTGAGAACGATTCTTTCTCAATCTCTACACTTCCTACTAAAAGTGTTGATTAATTCACTTCAAAATTCGGTTGATGAGCAAATAACGCCTTTGTTGCTTGATAGACGTGGTAAGCGACATCTTCATTGTTCATGGTGTAAAGGTGGACACCTGCCACATCTTGAGTAACCAAATCAACGATTTGATCAACTGCATAAGCCAAACCAGCTGCGCGAAGAGACTCTGGATCATGCTCATACTTGTCCAGAATGGCTTTAAACTTCCGTGGGATATGAACATTTTCACAAGTCTTAAGGAGACGAAGGGCCTGATTGCGATTGAGAATCGGCATCACTCCTGCATGAATGGGAACATCGATCCCAGCCAAGGTACACTTATCTTGAAAATCATAGAAACGCTCATTGTCAAAGAAAAGTTGAGTGACCAAGCTAGAGCACCCTGCATCTACTTTCTTTTTAAGATTTTGAATATCTGAAATTTGGTTTGGAGAATCTGGGTGTCCCTCAGGATAGCAAGCACCAATCACCTCAAAATGAGGAGCTTCTGTTTTAATAAATTCAATCAGATCCGTTGCATAACGAAAGTCTTTTAAAGGTTCCACACCAGGGATAATATCCCCACGCAGAGCCAAAATCCGATGCACCCCAACTTCATTTAACTCCTGAAGAGTATCAGCCACTTTTTCCTTGCTCAAATAGACTGCTGGCAAGTGAGCAATTGTCGGAATAGACAATTCATTTTGAATGTAATTGGCTAAAGCAACAGTCGTCTCTTTGATATTGTATTTATTATTGCTAGCGGTCACACTAATAAAGTGAGGAGCTAGCTCCTGCATATTTGCCAAGGCACGTAAGAGTTTGGCATTGCCTACTTCAGGATTTGGAGGAAAAACTTCAAATGACAGAGACGGTGTGTGTTGTGACATATTCTATCCTTTTCTTTTGTTTCTTTGATCAAGAACTCTGAGCCACTATTTCTAGGATAAAGGAACGATTCGAAAACCCTCTACACGATGATAGAAGGTCCTCGAAACATTTCTTACAAGTGTCCACGCGCTTCTTTAGCAGCATTAACGAGCTTGATCAAGCTTTCTTTTGTTTCTTTAATTCCGCGAGTCTTCAAACCACAGTCAGGGTTGATCCAAACTTTGCCACTTGGTACTTTTGCCAAGATTGCTTCGATAGTATGATCAATTTCACCGTCTTGTGGGACACGTGGTGAGTGGATATCGTAAACCCCAGGTCCAACTTCTGTTTGGAAGTTTTTCGCTTTCAACTCATCCAAGATTTCAAGGTTTGAACGGCTTGCCTCAAATGAGATAACGTCTGCATCCAAGTTGTCGATAGCTGGGATGATATCTGTAAATTCTGAGTAACACATGTGAGTGTGGATTTGGGTGTCTGGTGCGACAGTTGAGTGTACCAAACGGAAGGCTGGAATCGCCCAGTCAAGGTAGTCTTCATACCAGTCGCTACGACGGAGTGGCAATTTTTCACGAAGAGCAGCCTCGTCGATTTGGATGATCTTCACGCCTGCAGCTTCAAGGTCAAGAACTTCATCCTTGATAGCAAGAGCAATTTGGAGAGTTGAGTCCTTGATAGAGATGTCTTCACGTGGGAATGACCAGTTAAGGATGGTAACAGGTCCAGTCAACATCCCTTTAACCGGTTTGTCTGTACGGCTTTGTGCGTAGCTAGACCATTTGACAGTGATTGGGTTAAGACGAGTCACATCACCCCAGATGATTGGTGGTTTCACCCCACGCATACCGTATGATTGTACCCAACCGTTTTTAGAGAAGAGGTAACCAGACAAGTTTTGACCGAAGTACTCAACCATGTCGTTACGCTCGAATTCACCGTGTACAAGTACGTCAAATCCAACTTCTTCTTGCCATTTGATCCATTCGTCGATCGTTTCAGCAAGGAAGGCATCGTATTCTTCTTGTGTCAATTCACCCTTACGGAAGGCCAAACGTTTGGCACGTACTTCCTTAGTTTGAGGGAATGAACCAATGGTAGTTGTTGGAAGTGCTGGAAGCTTGAAGGCTTCTTTTTGGATTTCTTCACGTTCTGCGAAAGCTGGCAAACGAGTGTAGTCTGCTTCTGTCAAAGCTGCGATGCGAGCATGAAGTTCAGCATTTGCTCCAACGCGTTCTGTTGCAAAGAGTTCCTTGTTGGCAGCAAGAGCTTCTGCCCCTTGACCATTGCGGATGGCATCCAAGTCACGCAATTCACCCAATTTTTCAACTGCAAAGGCGAAGTGGTTCAAAATAGCTGGTTCAAAATCTTCGTTAGCCGTTGTAAATGGCACATGAAGAAGGGAGCAAGAAGTTGTCAAAACAACCTTTTCAGCTGGAACTTGATCCAAGATTTCCAAGCTCTTTTCATAGTTGTTGCGCCAGATGTTCTTCCCATTCACAATACCAGCATAAAGGGTCTTATCAGCTGGGAAGCCACCTTTCACCAATTCAAGTGTTTTCTTGCCTTCAACAAAGTCAAGACCAATACCATCAACTGGCAAGTTCACAAGGTCATTATAGACATCACGAACATCACCAAAGTAGGTTTGGATCAAGACTTCAAGGCCTTTCTTGTCAGCCAAGAGTTTGTTGTAGAGGTTCAAGAAGAGAGCTTTTTCTTCAGCTGACAAATCTTTGACAAGAGCTGGCTCATCGAGTTGAATACGAGTCGCACCAAGCTCAGCCAATTTGGCAAAGACTTCTTGGTAAGCAGCAACCAAGCTGTCTACGAAGTCTTCAGCTTTCACACCATCTTCAAAGTCAGATAATTGAAGGAAAGTGAATGGTCCAACCACTACTGGACGAGAGTTGATTCCCAATTCTTTGGCTTCTTGGTACTCATCAAAAATCTTGTGACCAGCCAATTTCACTTCTGTTGTTTTTTCAAATTTAGGAACGATGTAATGGTAGTTGGTGTTGAACCATTTTTTCATTGGAAGGGCACGAACATCCCCTTTTTCACCTTGGTAACCACGCGCCAAAGCGAAGTATTGTTCAAGGTCTGTCAAATCCAAGTTTTGAACAGATGCAGGCACAACGTTGAAAAGGAAGGCTGCATCAAGGAAATTGTCGTAGTGTGAGAAGTCATTTGAAGGAATCTCTGAGATGCCTTGTTCTTTAACGATATTCCAATGTTTAGCACGCAAGTCTTTAGCAGCTGCCAAGAGCTCGTCTGCTGAGATTTCTTTTCTAAAGTATTTTTCAGTTGTAAATTTTAATTCACGGAATTCACCCAAACGTGGGAAACCGATAATTGTAGTTGACATGTTGTGTCCTCCAAAAATTCTAATTGACACTATCATATCAGAAGATAGCTGTCTTGTATAATTGCTTTTACACGAATTTTGATATAGCCAAAAACTATAACACAGATTTAATGGGCCTTGAGAGCAGAAATCAAAAGCAAAAACTAGGACTTCTTATAAATATTTCCTATAACCCAAGCATCCCCAAAACCATTTTTGAGCGGATTTTGAGCGGATTTTTGAGCGGATTCTGCTAGAAGAACAGCCCCTAAAAAGTAAAGAAGGCCTTCTCTGCTGAGAAAGACCTGTGCAAGCATAAACAAATTACTTCTGTTTACAAATCTTAGAAATTCTATAAAAATGTATTCGTTAAAATGATTCTATCATCTAGTGAAACTTTCCGCCGTGAGAAAAGTGCTAGAAACACTATTGTTTCTAGCACTCGGAATTATTGAGACCTAAGGCTCAATAATTAGTCTTGGAACTTCGTAGAAGTTCGCTGACGTCCGTCCTCACCTAAGGAAAGTTTTTTAGATGACGTCGTTCCCAATCTGACAGGCCTTCTCTATCGAGAAAGACCTGCTTCTACGAGGAAGTAATTTCCCCTATTTTTTCATTTGCTTCATTAGGCTAATTTAACACAGAAGGCATCCCAAGGGGCCAACTTGCCTGATTCGAGGACTTGCTCTACCTTGGTATTGGCAATGAGAACCTCTTCAACCCCATTAACGAGCGGTAAGTCTTGCTCTTGACTGGAGAGATTGACAACCACCAGATAGGCTTGCTCTCCTTCTACCCGCTTGTAGGCAAAAACCTTGTCTGCTGCGTCCACCAATTCATAATCAGCAGTCACAAGCCAAGGGTACTCTTTTCTCAAAGCAATGAGGGCTTGGTAGGTATAGAAAATAGAGTCTGGATCTGCTAGGGCAGCCTCCACATTGATCTCTTTGTAGTTTGTGTTGACCGCAAGCCATGGACGACCTGTCGTAAAGCCAGCTTCTGCTTCATCATTCCACTGCATCGGTGTCCGGGCATTGTCCCGACCAATATGGCGGATTTGATCCATAATCACTTCGAGCGGCACGCCTTTTTCTAGGGCTTCATGAGCATAGTTGATTGACTCAATATCTTCTACGTCCTCAAGGGTCTTAAATGGATAGTTGGTCATCCCGATTTCTTCGCCTTGATAGATATAAGGAGTTCCCTTCATCAAGTGAAGCAGAATCGCTAAAGCCTTGGCAGATTTGACACGATAGTCGCCATCATCCCCCCAAGTTGACACAATCCGTGGCAAATCATGGTTGTTCCAAAAGAGGGAATTCCAGCCTTCCTCTTCTCCTAATTCCGTCTGCCACTTGGTGAAAATTTCTTTCAATTTTGGCACATCCAATTCCTTAGCATAGTGCCATTTTGGTTGACCCGGTTGGTATTGAAGACCAATATGTTCAAATTGGAAAACCATGGACAATTCTTGATTTTTTGGATTGGAATATTGCTTAGCAATCTCTGGAGTCGCTCCCCAAGTTTCTCCCACGGTGAGCAGATCCTTATCGCCAAAGGTAGCTTGATTCATTTCCTTCAAATAAGGATGGAGCATGGGTCCATTGCTGATGATTTCCTGATCTGGGATCTTACCGATCATATCGATGACATCCATACGGAAGCCACCAATTCCCTTGTCAATCCAGAAATTCATCATGTCATAGATCTGATGACGAAGCTCCTCGTTTTCCCAGTTGAGGTCTGGTTGCTTCTTACTGAAGTTATGCAGGTAGTATTGGCCTGATGCTTCATCCAATTCCCAAGCAGAGCCACTAAAAGCAGAAATAATGCCATTGGGCTTATCGCGCCAAATATAGAAATCCCGCTTTGGACTATCTGGATTTTCACGTGCTTCGATAAACCAAGCATGCTCATCAGAGGTATGGTTGACTACCAAGTCCATAATGATTTTGATCTTGCGTTTATGGCCTTCTGCGATCAATTCTTCCATATCTTCCATGCTACCAAAGATGGAGGCGATATCCTCGTAATCCGAGATGTCATAGCCGTTATCATCCATGGGACTCTTGTAGACTGGTGAGAGCCAGATCGCGGTAATCCCTAATTTTTCCAAGTAGTCTAGCTTGCTCGTGATCCCCTTGAGATCCCCGATGCCATCGCCATTACTATCCTTGAAACTCTTTGGATAAACTTGGTAAATTACGGCATTATGCCACCATTTTTGTTCCATTTTTTCTTCTCCTTTATGATTGTGAAATCACTTTCATCATACAAAAATAGGGGTGAAATTGCAAGAATTTACAAGTCTTCATTCTCTTCACTGGAATAAATCACTTCAAAGAGACGTTGACGCAAACCTTCCTCTAAAGATGTAATGATCTTCATCAACTGTTTCCAATCCTTGGCTGTTGAACAAGCCGCAAATAATTCATTCTTCCTATCGTAGGCCAGGTTGGCAGATTTCAAGAGCTCAAACATCCGATCTTCTTTGGCAATAGGACGTGATCGCAGCTCACCCATCGCAATTTCCTGACTGTGATTATCCACTAAGATAGGGGCTGTCTCAAAGGTATGGAGGAAGAACCGGTGCTGTCTCTTTTCAGGAAGCAGCGTTCGATCATCTGTTACATCCAGCTTAATCTTTCTTTCATCCCAATTGACAGTTAGGCGGGTTTCAACCTTGTTATCTCCTTCTCCTTCAACGAGTACGAAGGAACGATTGTCACCTGGGAAAAGATGCCAGTCCAGCATTTCTGGGAGCTCTACCCCTGTCTGCGGTTGTGCATCCATAGGGATGATGGCTCCTGCACGCGCAAAGACCGGAATATCCTTGCTAGCTCTAAAGACTGTAAGCTTGCCTTTTCCTTCGTATCTCCAATCGTGGAAGAAATCATACCAAACTCCGTCTGGGAACCAAACACTCACAGAAGCACTATGATAGACAGGATCCAGAGCCTCTGTAATTGGGGCCACCATGAGTTCACTACCAAAGAAATATTGATTTTTAGCCTCATAAGCCTCTTCTTCGTTTGGGTAATGGTAATAGAGAGGCTGAATCAAAGGCAGTCCTTCTTCATGCGTCGCCACATTCATGGTGTAAAGATAAGGCAGTAAGCTGTGACGCAGGCGCAAATACTGCTTCATCCAGCGACAGGTCTCAGGCGAGTAAAACCACGGTTCCTTGCTGTTAAAGGCATTACAAGAACTATGGAGACGATTGATCGGACTAAAGACCCCAAATTGCAACCAGCGAAGAGCCAAGTCTTCATCATAGTAACCCCGCATATGGCCACCAATATCGTGACTCCACCACGTATAACCGATATTTGAAGCTGTGCTGGTAAAATAGGGTTGAAAGGCTAGGGATTCCCAAGTCACAATGGTATCCCCTGAAAAACCGATCGGATACCGGTGGCTACCAGGACCCCCATAACGCGATAAGATGAGACCAGCTTGGCCTTTTCGGCAATTGTCTAGATAATGATAGTGATTTAACAACCAAAGGGGATCCATCTTGCCATGACTTCCCTGTTGCCAATCAATCCACCAAAAGTCGACTCCTTGATTTTCCAAGGGATGGTGGACATCTTCGAAATAAGCTTCGCGAAAGGCTGGACTGTAAAAGTCAAAGCTAGCCGCTTCTTCTTTTTCCGCATCTAATCCCAAGCGTTTTGCGACCAAGGGGTAAGCATCTTCGAAGGCGCGAATGCCATCTGCTGGATGGACATTTAAGGTCACCTTTAAACCACGCTCATGCAGACCATGTAAGAAGGCAGCTGGATCAGGAATCAAGTCCCGGTTCCAACTATAGCCCGTCCAACCACTTCCAAAGCGAGCAGGAATCGCTGTCTTGTGCCAGTCCATATCGATCACACTGACAGCTAAAGGCACCCCTTCAGCCTTGAAACGATCCATTAAATCTATGTACTCCTGACTGGTATAAGGCCAATACCGACTCCACCAGTTTCCCAGAGCATAACGTGGCAAGAGGGGGGGTTGTCCCGTTAGATGGTAAAAATCTTTCAAGGCCCCTAGATAATCGCGCCCATAACCGAAGAAATACAGATCCACTTCTGGACATGGCCGTGCTCTAAATCCGCTTTCGACATCATACAAGTAGGAACTGGAATCGTCCAAAAGAGCATAACCGGCCTTGCTCAAGATCCCATCTTCCAACTCCATAGCTCCATCGACCTCGTCAAGCGTCCGACTGGTCCCTTTCAAGGTCTCAGGCTGATCTCCATAGTGCCACCGGCTACCATAGACTGCATACTGACCCTTGAGCTCGATAAAAAGCCGATCCGGTGTAAAAGGTCCCTTTTCAAAATGAAGGTGGAGATGCTCCGTATGCAGATCGAGGACCTCTTCTGTCTCTACGACCTCACAGGCTACAGGTCCAAAATCACGATTTTGCACAACTTGCGTCTGACCATCTTCAAAAACACCACCCTCTGAATATTCCAAGCGCACCAAAGATTCCGTTAATACGGAGATTCGGTAGTTCTCTCCCTGTATCACTGATCCTGCCATTTGTCTTTCCTCCTCTTTTTTATGGGGCACCTGACTGCCCGCTTTTTATCTGCTTCGCATCTTTGTGTAAACGTTTACGATTTTACTATAGCACTCAAAAAAAGGCCTGTCAACACCTGACAGAGCCTTTCCTAAAATTTTATAAGATTAACTTCCCCAATGGATCAAGAGATACGTGAGACTCGATCCAAACATATCTGCCAAGGCATACATGAGGAAAAATGACAAGAGATTCTTGACGACCTTGAGGACGGACGTTAGGTGAAATTATCCAGCGGATGATTTCAGCAATCCAGGAAGTTCCATGACTAAATTAAGATACAGAGGGTGTCTGCGGAGTAAAAATTAAAAATCATTTTTCTGCAGAATCATTTCACCTATTTTAGTTAAAAAATAGGTGAAATGATTCTGAGGCTGGGACAAAAGTCCCAGCCTCTCAATTGTTTTTGGATTGTCGAGCAAGACGCAGTGGTTGAGTGGGCTCTACTACGCTGATTTCATCAGCTTTTACAGCCCTACTCAACTGTGCGGAGGTGGGACGACGAAATCGAATTCTAATGAATTACCGATTTCTGTCCCACTCTCAATTACACGATTAGTCTAACAAGTCTTGGATTCTATCCAGATACTGGTTGTCTGTCACCGCCATCACGCGTACCTTAGCTGGCCAGATAAAGTCGGGAGCAATCTGAATATGAAGCGGTTGATCTTCCGCATCTCGATAACCAATAATGTTGAGATGGTACTCCTCTCTGACAGCCAAGTCCTGAAGGCTTTTTCCTACCCAGCTGGATGGAACCGTAAACTCGACTACTACCACTTCTTCATCCAACTGGAAAACTTCAATCCGGTGTTGGAAAAGAATCATTTTAGCGAGGGACATGCCTGCTTCTACCTCTGGCAGGATGACCAAATCAGCCCCAATCTTTTCCAGAATTTCTTTGGTCACTTCATTTTTGACCTTGGCAATGACGTGCTCGACTCCAAGCGCCTTACAGTGCATGACCGCCAGCACACTGGACTCCAGGTTTTCACCCGTCGCGATCACGACTGTGTCACAGTTCCCAATATCTGCTGCATCCAAGAGGTCCAACTCCGTAATGTCTCCAACAATTCCAGTTGTAATCATGGATTCATACTGATTAATCACATCTTCGTGATCATCAATTGCAACAATATCCACATCCTGGTCCTGCAGAGTTTTTAGGACACTCTGTCCAAAAATTCCTAATCCTAAAATTCCAATGGTTCGATTTGCCATAAGTCTCTCCTATCCGATAATGATGTCTGCTTTAGCATATTGCAAGGCATCTGCCTTCTTAGCTTTGTAATTGTTCAAACTGACCATAAGGGTCAAGGGGCCGATCCGACCGATAAACATAAGCACCATGATGATCCCCAGCCCTGCTCCATTTAAGGTTGAGGTCACATTGGCTGTCACGCCTACTGTCGCTAGAGCCGATACTACCTCAAAGACCAGGTACAAAAAGCGTTGACCATCCGGAGTCACGAGACAAAGGCCAAAGAGTCCAAGGAGAAAAGTCAACTGGAAAATCACTGCCGTCCCCAAAGAGCGTTGGACCAAGTCTGGTGCGAT
Source organism: Streptococcus sp. 27098_8_186 (assembly GCF_041432055.1). Classification (NCBI taxonomy): domain Bacteria; kingdom Bacillati; phylum Bacillota; class Bacilli; order Lactobacillales; family Streptococcaceae; genus Streptococcus; species Streptococcus sp. 27098_8_186. The sequence goes on along the minus strand of NZ_JAPVYV010000003.1, from coordinate 140,439 downwards.
GGTGCGCTTACCCAGGTTGGTATGTGGCAAGCCAAGCAACTCTTTGCGCGCTAAGAGAATCAGCACCAAGAAGGTGGTGATCTTCATCCCTCCTGCTGTCCCGCCTGGTGCTCCTCCTAGGAACATCTGTAAGAGATAGATAAAGAGCGTCACTGGCCGGACTGCTGTATAATCCAACGAACCAAAACCAGCTGTCCGCATACTGACAGTTTGGAAGAAGCTGACCAAGATCTTCTCTCCTAATGGAAGGGACCCAATCGTTGCTGGATTATTAAACTCGGTCAAAAGACTAGTCACTGTCCCAAAGAGAAGGATCGCAGCTGTTAACCAGAGAACCACCTTGGTATGGAAGCGAAGAGTTCGCCGTCCCGATTGATTACGGGCCTTGGTGGCCAGGTCAAACCAAACCATGAAGCCCAAGCCCCCAGTAATAATAAGGGCAGACAAGGTCAGATTGACCAACCAATCGGTCTGGAAGCTCATCATACTATCGCCTCCAAAATTATCAAAGCCCGCATTACAAAAGGCCGAGACCGCAACAAAGATGGAGTTAAAGATCCCATGCCCCCAGCCAAAGCGAGGGATAAAGCGGGTCATGAGGAGCAAGGCCCCCACCCCTTCGATGGTAAAGGTGGTAATAAAGATGGAGCGGACAAAACGGGCCAAGCTCTGGTTATTGCTAAAACTAAAACTGTCTCGAATGGTCTGCCGGTCCTTGTAACTAAGTTTTTGGCGACCTTCCATAAAGAAGAGACCGATAAAGGTCAAGATCCCTAGGCCCCCAATCTGAATCAAGAGCATACAAATCAATTGCCCCCAGCCGTTATAGGTCGAAGCCACCGACTGAGTAAAGAGCCCTGTTACACAGACCATAGAGACTGCTGTAAAGAGGTGGTCGATATAGCCTGCTGTTGAGCTTACTTGCTGAACAAAGGGCAGACTCAATAAGAGCGAGCCCACCAGGATAACCAAGGCAAAGCTGAGAAAGATTCGCCTTGCTGGAGACAGGCGAGTCAGCTTAGCCTGCCATTGTTTAAAATATGATTTCACTAACATAGCTTCATTGTATCATAAAAAGAGAATAGACCTACAAGTAATGAACCATTTCTAGGCATAATTCTAAGGCCTTCTCGAATGCTTCAGAGCCCCAGTCACGCTGGTCATAATTTTCCAGGTCTGCAAGAGAATCTGCGGTAAATAGGAGCAAGCCCCAAACCGCATCACGAAGCTGGGCCACTGCAGCAAGTGAAGCGCACTCCATCTCCACCACACTACACCCTTCTTCGATGCGATAGGCTACCTTGTCAGGTGTTTCTCTATAAAAGCCATCCGTTGACCAGGTCATAACCTCTTGATAAGGAATGGACGCTTGTTTGAGAACTGTTTCAATAGCAGTCAGGGCACGGCCGTCCATCTCTATATAACGAGAAGGAGCGACATAATGGTAACTGGCTCCCTCATCTCGCAAGGCCTTGGTCGGGATCAAGAAGGCATTTTCTTCTATGTCCACCAAGACGCCACAGCTACCTGCCGATATGATCTTCTTCACCCCATAGCCAATCAACCAATCCATGAATTGAGCAGCAGGGGCAGATCCAACTGGCGCTTGGGCCAAGCAGATTTCCTCTCCTTGGTGCTCCATAACATAGACCGGATAGGTCTTGGTAGCTGAGACAAAGCTAGCTACTTGTTTGGCTCCGACAGCTTTGGCAAAGCGCTCAATCTCATCCTCCAGGAAAGCATACACACATTTTTCAGGTAGGTGCAGATCGAGTCCCTCATGGGTCGGCATAATGACCGCCTGTGGATTGTCGTCAAACTCTAAAATAGGAATTTCATGTTTATGGATCATTTCTTCTCCTTTTTGACGGGTATTTCTTTAATGACACGGGCTGGATTTCCTGCAAGGACCACATTGTCGCCGAAAGACTTGGTGACCACTGCTCCTGCGCCAGCAACCACATTGTCACCCAGCGTCACATCAGGGAGAATGGTGACACCTCCTCCTGCCCAGAAATTGTCCCCAATCGTAATCGGAGCTCCGTACTCAAGACCAGAATTGCGCTCGTCTGGATCCAGTGGATGCAAGGGCGTCAAAAATTGGCAATTAGGACCAATCATGGCATTCTTTCCGATCGTAATGGGACATACATCCAACATGGTCAAATTGTAATTGGCATAGAAATTTTCTCCTAGATGGATGTTGACCCCATAATCCACAAGAACCTGACGATTGAGATAGAGGTTTTCACCGGTTGATCCAAACCACTCTTTGATGATAGCTACGCCTTTTTTAGGATCCACCTCTTGGTTAAAAGTTTCTTGTTTCTCCCGAGAGGCTTTTGCCAAAGCCCGTAATTCAGGGTCCGCAGGTCTATAATAGTCACCTGCAATCATTTTTTCATATTCACTGGCCATAAGGAAACCTCCACTTTATTTTGACATATTATAGCAGAATTCCCCCTTTAAAACAAACGTCAAAATAAGGGTTTGCAAGAAATAAGATCAGAAACACTTAAAAACAATTAAAAACACTTAACAAAACTTGCATCCGCTTACAAAATGGTGTACAATGAAGACAAGAACAGAAATAAGGAGCGAATTCATGTACCAGGAACAACGGCTCGAAAAAATCCTAGAACTTTTAGAAGAGCGAAAACAGCTATCAGCTAAAGAAATGGTTGATTACTTTAAGGTCTCAAAAGATACTATTCGCAGAGACTTTGCCCTCCTTAGCCAACGCCAGCTGGTCCGTAGGACCCACGGTGGGCTCCTTCCCTTAAACAAAGAACCTGGCCCTTCTTATCTAGACCGCAGTCAAAAGGCTAACAAGGAAAAGACTGCCATGGCTCAAAAGGCCCTGCAATTGATCCAAGAGGGACAAGTGATCTTTCTCGACGTTTCCACTTCGATGACCCTGCTTGCCGGCTTACTTAATAAGGAAGTCACAGTCTATTCGCATTCCCTTGACAATGCCATCCAGCTCAGTAGCCATTCCCAGGTTGACTTTCATCTTTTAGGAGGGAAATTCTACCCTAAAAACCGCTTCTACTATGACGCGAATCAAGCACAAATACTGGACAATCTTCGCTTTGATCTCGCTTTTTTTGGAGCAAGTAGCTTAGCCAATGGCGAAGTCACCTTTGAAGATGCTGAAGACGTTGCCGTCAAATCCCTCGTCTTTGAACGGGCTCGTACCAAGGTGCTGGTGGCAGAAAGCAGCAAGTTCTCCCAAAATGCCAACTACTATCTTGCTCGTCTCAAGCAATTTGATTATTGGATTACCGACCAAAAACCAAGCCCTGAAATCCTTAAACAAGTCGGCAACGAAACCACTATTCTCTATTAGGAGGTAATCTTTATGTCTCACATTCGTCTCATCATCAGCGATATCGATGGCACCATCTTAAATGACCACCATCAGATCGATCCACAGTTAGCATCATTGATCCCGGATTTAAAGCGTGAAAAGATTCCTTTCGTGCTGGCCTCTGCTCGCTCTCCAAAAGGGATGGCACCCATTGCCAAAGAGCTCGGCATAGAAGTCTGTCCTATGGCCTGCTACAATGGAGCCTTGATCCAAAAAGGAGAGCAGGTTCTGTTTGAGCATCCCTTAGACAAGATTGAAGCCCGTCAATTTATTGATTGGGCCAACCAACACTTTCCTCAGGTTTCGATCAACCTCTATAGTGGAAAAGACTGGATGACCGATCATCTCGACCAATGGAGCCAAGAGGAGGCCCGGATTACAGGAGAAAAACCTATCATTCTTCCCCTATTGGATCCTTTACTGGATGCGACAAAGCCCCTCCACAAATTGCTCTTAATTGGGGAAGCAGAAGAGATCCAAGCCCTCTATCGTGCTATTTCTACCGACGACTTCCCTTCTACCGCCTTTTATCTCTCCAAAGCCAACTACCTAGAAGTCACGGCTAAGCACGTCTCTAAAGAGGATGCTCTGGTTGAACTCGCCAACCACTACCACTTGAGCTTAGAAGAAGTCCTCACCATGGGAGACAACTTCAACGACCTCCCTATGCTCAAAAAAGCAGGCATCGGGGTCGCTATGGGCAACGCTCCACAAGAAGTGAAAGAGGGAGCGACTGTCGTGACAAAGACCAACAATGAAAACGGGGCTGGGCAAGCGGTTGAAACCTATGTGTTGATTTAGAAACATAAATAAAGTGACTAGCTAGTATTTTTTACGGATAAAAAATATAGTAGAAATAGCGATAAAGTAAGGATTCCTGCGAATTAGTAGGAATCCTTTTTCTATTACACTATTTGTATATTTAAATTATTTTATGAATATTTTCCTCAATCGGTTCTTTATCAATAACTAGGGATAAAAGAAAACCAAAAACCCTTGATTATTATACCGTTGACAAGTTTTTCAAAAACCTGTATGATAGAAAAAAGTTTATTAAAAAGGGGACGTATTTTGAAAAAATATACTATTTCACGTAAACAAACTTTAACTTTAGCTTCCGTTGTTTTAGGAACGGTCTTCACAGGAACGACTATCGCTTCTGCTGATGACGTTGCACCTAGCACAACCCAAGCCGCTCCTGCAGCTACTACAGCCACAAAATCACCTATCACCGCTGCAACAGAAGAAATTAACGCCAAAGCCAATACACCAGTTGTTCCCGCTGATAAAGCAAAAGCTGGAGATGTCATCGCTGTGGACGTCAAGAAAACTGGCCCATCTGCTAAAACAGACGGCGCAGACACAACCACTACTTCAACAGCAACCATCAAAACGACTAGCTTATCCGATCAAGACACACCTGTTGGCACTTCAAAACCAGTGTCATCTACCAAGACAGCTACATCAACCAAAGAAACAGCTGACTACACTGAGACAACAACTGAAACAGTTAATAAAACAACTGTAGTCGAAGTGACAAAAGAAGCAGATGTGGTCAATAAAAAAGAAGTCCAAGGAACATCCGACATCGTCTTTGTCATTGATAAATCGTTCTCAATGGACGACCATATTAATAATACGATGAAAAATGTTGAGACCTTCGTTCGCAATCTTTCTGCTAAAAATATTCAAGCCCGTTTAGGATTGGTTGAATATGAACGATCAGACCGTACAAAATACCATGATTTTAATGGATCAAAATTCACAACAGATCCAGAAAGTTTCATTTCTGCTCTGAAAACCATCAAAACTTTTGGTGCTGATGAAAATGCTACTGTTCCATTGCACCACATCGCTACTTCAGCGGACTACAACTGGGGGACTGGGGCAAACAACCATCGCTTTGCTTTCTTGATTACAGACGAGGACATTGATCTTACAAAAGATACACCAACGAAAGAAGCGACTCTGAAGGCCCTTCAAGATGCAGGTATCTCTTTGACCGTAGTTGGTAAAACATATAAATCTATTAAAACAGACTTTGATCCATTGGTCAATGGAACAAATGGTCTTTACCTAAATATTAACAAAAACTTTGCTGACTTGTTGAACGTTCAATTTGCCAATAAAGTCGTTGAAACCGTCCAAAAAGGTCGTGTCTTCAAGGTACAAACAGACAAATATGAGTTGATTTCAAAAACTCATCGCGTGGCGAAAGCAAAACCACAAACACCTAGCATCCAAACGCCTGCAACACCGACTCCTACTCCTCAAAAACCGGCTGTTGTAACACCTGCGAAACCGACAGTATTCACACCAGCTAAAAACGAGCCTGCCAAAACAGCAGTCTATATCGCACCTGCAGCTCTTCCTCAAAAAGAAGCAAGTCTTCCAAATACAGGAAGCAAAAACTCCATTGCTTTGACGACTCTAGGTCTTGGTCTTCTTAGCATGGGTGCTGCCTTTGGACTCTCTCGTAAAACAAAACAAGACTAACATGAAAAAGCCTAATCAAATGATTGGGCTTTTTCGCTCTGTCCGAATGATTCCTGTTTGCCATTCTCATTAGAAAGTAGAAATCTTCAGCTTCTACCAAAAGATTCTTGTCCTTCGCTATGTTATAATGGGGACAGTACAAGGGAGGAAACCAATGTTACAAGAACTAGCCTTTATAGGCCAATGGAGACACTATCAAAAACGCGTCCTCGATAAGAGTGAGGCTTTTATGGCGGATGGCCACCTGCATTTGGTGGCGGCTCCTGGCTCTGGAAAAACAACCCTGGGAATCGAATTTATCCGACGCTTTGGGCAACCAACCCTTATCCTGGCACCTACAGTCACGATTCGCCAGCAATGGGTCGACCGGATTGTCCAAGCATTCTTGAAAGATGAAGGCGAAGCGGAGCACTTGATTTCGCAAGACTTAAAACATCCTAAGCTGATTACAGTGGCTACCTATCAGGCCCTCCACAGCGCTATGAACCAAGTCGTTGGTCAATCGCAAGCTGAAGATACCGATGACCAGGCAGAGATTGAAACATTTGATTTCAAAGGCTTTGATATCTTTACTACTTTCAAAGCCATCTCACTCGGAACCCTTTGTTTGGATGAGTGTCACCACTTGCGCAATGAATGGTGGAAGAGCTTGGAAGCCTTTCGCCAAGCCTTCCCTGACTTAAAGATGATCTCCCTCACTGCTACCCCTCCCTATGAAGGGGACCCTGCCCTTTGGGAACGCTATATCCGCATGTGTGGTGAGATCGATGAGGAAATTACGGTTCCCGAATTGGTCAAGGAAGAGACCCTTTGTCCTCATCAGGACTATGTCTACTTTGCCTTTCCAACAAAGGAAGAGCAGGCTCAGTTGGACGCCTTTAGCCAACAAAAGAATGCTCTCTTGCAACAACTGACTTCCGATCCCCTCTTTTGTCAATACCTGCAATCCTGTCAGGCCTTATCGGGTCAGATCAGCGATGATGAATTGCTCAATGATCCCAAGTATCTCTCTGCTACCCTGATCTTTCTTCGAAGCAGGGGAATCGCCTTTCCCAAACGTTTCCAAGACCTTTTAGGAGCCAAGAAACTTCCTGCTTTCACCATGGACTGGCTAGAAATTCTCCTGCAAGGCCTGCTCTTTCAGGTTCCCCACTGGTACAATCTACCAGAAGAATACGAAAAGCAACTCCTCCATGAATTAAAAGCAGCCAGCTTAATCGATCGAAAACAAGTCAAACTGGTCCGCAACAAAAAACAAGACCTCCTGCTCAATCAATCCCTCGGAAAACTCAATGCGGTTCGAGAGATTTTCAAGGCGGAATACCAGGCTCTTGGAAGTCAACTGCGCCAACTGGTCCTAACAGACTATATCCGCCAAGATTTTGAAGTTCATCTAGGAGATAAGGACGCCCAATTTACTCAATTGGGAGTACTCTCTTATTTCGAATCCATTCGCAGGGAAAGCTTAGAGCAAGCAACTCCTCCTGCCATCGCTGTCTTAACCGGTAGCATCGTCATCATCCCGACGGTTGCTAAGCCAAGACTAGAAGAGCTACTTGGAGGGAATCGACTGACTTACCAAAACGTCGGCCAATTATCTCCAGATAATTTTCTCAAGGTTCGCTTGGTCGGTTCTCAACATGATTTGGTGACAGCCGTGACCCAGCTCTTTCAAGAAGGGATTATCCAAGTCGTCATTGGAACCAAGTCACTTCTAGGAGAAGGCTGGGATGCTCCTTGCGTTAATTCCCTGATCCTAGCGAGCTTTGTCGGCAGTTTTATGCTCAGCAACCAAATGCGAGGTCGTGCCATCCGAGTGTGGCCTGAGGATCCAGACAAGACCAGTAACATCTGGCACCTGGTCTCCATTAATCTTTCCCTAAAGAAATGGTATGAAAAGTCCGATCTTGAAAAGGAAGAGATCGAGGCCATCACTGATCAGTTGAAAGAATACAGTCCTGATCTGGAGCTCTTAGAAAGACGGATGAAGCAATTTTTAGGTCTCCATTACAAGGAGCCCTTCATCGAATCTGGCATTGAACGTCTAGCCTTTGACAATATCCGCTATACCAAAAAACAGTTGCAAAAACTCAATGAAGAGACCTTAGAGCGCTCCACTCACCGCCAAGAGCTCCGAGACGGCTGGCAAAAAGCCCTTCCGATTCTGGAGAATATGGAGATTGCAAATGAGGTCCAAGTGGATAAACACTTCCTGCCCCTGGCTCTATTTTTTGACGCCAGAAAGCTAGCTCGATGGCTGACGGCCGCCACTTTGACCGATGCTTTCGCCAACCTTTTTTACTATTCATATAGAGGAGGAGGGAATAAAGCGTCTCTAATTCTTCTATTCGTCTTAGCTGTTTTCGCTCTCCTTGCTTGGCTCCGCTACTATCTCTATAAGAGTCCTTATAAACGGCTAGAAGTCTTCGGCCAGGCTATTCACCAAGCCCTCCTCCTTTCTGGACAGATCCAGACCCAAGAAACCCGCATCCAAGTCGTACGAGACAGAAAGGATGCCATCAACACGCTTATCTATTTGAAGGGCGGAACCATGCGGGAGAAGGAACTCTTCTCGCAAACCATGATCGAATTCTTCGCACCGATTGAAAATCAACGCTATATCTTGAAAGCACAGGAAAAGGTATCCGATCAAACTGAATATTTCGCTGTACCAAGCCTCTTTGACAAACGGAAAGAGGATGCCCAAGCCTTTGTGGAGCAAATCCGAAAGAGCCTAGGTAAGTATGACCTCGTCTATACCCGAAGTGCAGAAGGCCGTGCTATTCTCCTAGATGCGCGCATCAAGGCCCTAGCCAACAAACAAGAGCGTACCTTCACCAAGAAACAAGTCATGTCGGATTTGAAATAAGATTTTATTTCACTACAAAAAATTCTAGTAGACATCCTCTACTAGAATTTTTTTAGTCAAGTACAATCATAGCCTTAATGGTCTTACGTTCATCCATGTCCTTATAAGCTTGGTCGATATCTTCCAATTTATAACTTGTGGTAAAGACGCGTCCTGGATTGATATCGCCATCAAGGACCGCTTTTAACAAAACTTGTTTATCATAAGTAGTAACTGAGGCTGCTCCACCTGCCACTGAGATATTTTGGGCGAAGGTCGAACCAAGGGCACGGTTATTGTAATGAGGCACACCGACAAAACCTAAACGTCCACCATTGTGAAGGACCCCAAGGGCTTGATCGACAGCTGCCGCGGTACCGACACATTCAAGGGCCGCATCTGCTCCTCCTCCTAGGATTTCACGAACCTTGGCAATCCCTTCTTCACCACGCTCAGCCACAACCGCTGTCGCGCCTGACTCCAAGGCCATCTGTTGACGGTCTTCGTGGCGACTCATAAGGACGATTTGAGACGCACCACGCATCTTAGCTGCAATGACAGCACATTGGCCAACAGCACCGTCACCAATGACCACGACTTTGTCACCTTTTTGCACATCTGCTACACGCGCCGCATGATAGCCCGTCGGCATGACATCTGCTAGCGTCAAGAAGGATTTAAGCATAGCTTCTGTATAATCAGAAGGTTGCCCTGGAATTTTGACAAGAGCCCAATTAGCGTATTCGAAGCGCATGCACTCTGCTTGAACCCCATCAGACCAGTTGGTGCCGATATGGCGGTCACACGTCCCATCATAGCCTGCACGACAGGCATCACACTCCCCACAGCCATGGGTGAAAGGCGCGATGACAAAGTCTCCTGGTTTGACCGTGGTAATGGCCTCACCGATTTCTTCGACAATCCCAATAGCTTCGTGGCCACTATTTTGATGGCCCGCTTCAATATCTGGATTGCGGTAGCTCCATAGATCGGATCCACAAACACAGGTGCGGACGATACGGAGAATGACATCATCTGGTGCTTCAATGTGTGGACGCTCCACTTCTACAAGGCCCACTTGCCCAGCTTTTGTATAGACTGTTTTCTTCATAGGAACAACCTACTTTCTATTGCTTACTTACCTACAGTATACACTTTTTCTTAGGCTTCTGCTCATACCAAGTCGTCATTAATGGTGGTGATGATCATGCCCATGACCTTGATCAGCTTCCAGTTCTTCGATCTTGCGTTTATGGGCTCGGTGGGTTGCTAAGTCTTCATCAACCTCAATGGTGACGTTTTGAAAACCGCAGTCTTTGAGCAAGTCTCGGATAGACTCTTTACAGACCTCCATGTGGTTGACATGCTCTAGACAAACATGGACAATGGCGTTTTTTTCCAGGCCATCCATGGTCCAGAGATTAAGCTGATTGATACTAGCCACATGGTCCAACTGCTCCAAATCACTCTTGACTTGCTGGATATCTACTCCTTCTGGCACGGCATCCAGGAAAATCCTGAGCGTGCTCCAAAAACGTGGAATGGCTTTGGACAGAATAAAGAAGGAAATAGCAAGGGATAAGAGCGGATCCAGAATATACCAGTCGGTAAACCGGAGAACAATGGCCATTAGGATGACAGCCACCCAACCCAAGGTATCTTCCAGAAAATGCAGGCTGAGAATGGATTCGTTCTTGGTTTGCCCCTTGCGAATGACGAGACTCGCTAGCACATTGATGCTGACGGCTATGATTCCAAGCCAGAGAATGCCCTCATCGTTGACAGGTTGTGGATGAAAGAGTTTCGTTATATTTTCTAAAATAACCAGAACGGACCCTGTCATGAGAATCACAGCTGTTACCATGGCTCCTAAAAGGCTAAAGCGCTTGTAGCCCAAGGTATAGTGGCTGTCTTCTTCACGATTGGAAATACTCTCCAGAAAGGCGGAGATCCCAATAGCGATCGCATCCCCCAAGTCATGGACCGAATCCGCAAGGACAGCGCTGGAGCCAAAAATCCCTCCTGCAATAAACTCAACAATGGCATAACTCAAATTCAAGAAAAAAGCGATCCAGACCGCATGTTTTGTCTTCATAATCCTTAATCCTTTGTTATAATGGGAGTGGGACAGAATAAATTTTTATAAAAAATTATTCCTATTCCCACCCCCGCAAGGCTGATTAGGTACTCTTTGGAGTTAAAGAGCGAAAAAGAGACCAATCAGCTACTGCGTCACACATTTATTTCTATAGATCTTCTGAGAGATGAGACTACTATCTCTTCCCTTCATGATCTATTATCCACTACTATCAACAGAAAGGATAGGAGCAAACTGTTTAGGGTGTAAGTTACTGAACAGTTTGTTCAAAGTGTTCATATGACTGTACAGGATCGTCGCATTACTAAGACTCGAAAAGCCATCTATCAAGCTTTTTTACAATTACTCAACCAAAAAGACTACGAGGCCATCACCGTTCAGGAAATTATAGACCTTGCTGATGTGGGGCGCTCGACCTTTTACAGCCATTACGAGAGTAAGGAATTATTGCTTGATGAGCTCTGTCAAAAGCTCTTTCACCACCTCTTTGAGCGTGCTGAACACCTCTCTCCACAAGACTACCTGGCCCATATCTTCCAGCATTTCAAGAAAAATCAAGACCATGTGACCAGTCTCTTGCTCTCTAAAAACGATTATTTCATCCGGCAACTGCGAAAAGAGCTGGAACACGATGTCTATCCAATGGTAGCAGATGAACTCATCAAGTCCCATCCAACCATCCCTCACTCCTACCTCAAACACCTGGTCGTCAGCCATTTCATCGAAACCCTCAGCTGGTGGTTGAAAAAAGGCAAGTCCTACACCGAACAAGAAGTGACCCAGTTTTATTTGGAGATTTTAAAAGTGGGGCCGAACTAAGAACAGACTTCACATCATTCATCATAGAAAGGAAACCCTATGTTCTTCTCCATTCTTCTCGACTTTTTTACAGCCTTCTTTGCCCTTGCTTTTGTTCTTCTTCACTTATTGGCTTCTCTTTCTGAAGTTAAAAAAGGAAATCACACTCTAGGAAATACATTTCTCCTCATCGGAAGTAGCCTTGCGACCTTATCACTCATCCTCTACTTCTTTTTACCGATTGTCGCTCTAGTCCTATGGCTGATCAGCTGTTGTTTGATTTGCTACGGGGCCTATTGGAATGGGAAACACAAAGGAAACCTCCATCCAGCCACCACCTGATTCGGATGGGCATCGCTCTAGTCCTTACCATCTTGTTAGCCTTGTTATAAGAAAAGCTCAAGTTTGCAGAAAAACTTGAGCTTTTGTTTTTTCTATTTGTTAAGCCATCAACAGCATGAGAATAGGGATCACCACCATGGTTGCAAGGGTCGTCTCTGTCACCATGACTGCTGCATAGTCACTATCAGCACCGTAGAGTCTGGCAACAACCGGCGCATTGGTCATCACAGGCATGGCGGACTGGATGATAAAGACCTGCTTCATCAAGTTTGGAAGAGGCACCCAGTAGACGATGGTCGCCATCAAGATAGGGGCAACCAGGAAGCGACCTAGCAGAATCAATAGCTGATCTTTTCCCAGAACCAACTGCTTCACACCTACATGAGACACTGACAAACCGATGAATATCATGGATAAGGGGGTCGTTAAATTGCCCAGATACTGCAAATCACTGGCTAGAAAGGTTGGCAGCTTGATATGAAGGATCACCAAGACTATCCCTAAGAGAAAGCCCATCAGGGGCGGAGAAAAGACTTTTTTCAGACTGGTTTTGAGATCAAACTGTGCTTCTCCCTCACCATCTCGCTGAATGAGATAGGTCCCCAAGGTCCAGAAAAAGGTCGTATTACACATGTAATAGATCAAAACATAGGGAATACTGGCATCTCCAAAGAGAGCTTGGTTAATAGGAAGCCCCACGAAGATGGTATTGGAGTTAAAAAACATGGAAATAAAGAGGCCACGACGGTCCTGTCTTACTGCAAAGATCCTGGCTACTCCTGTCGCGATGCCAAGCAAAACAACCATAGACAGGGCAGGAAACCGCAAGGCTGGCAACATTTTAAGTAGATCTGCTGCTGTGAAGCGCTGCGTAATGGTGTAAAGCATATAGCAGGGCAAGGCAACTTGAGTGACCAATTTAGCGAGTAGGCCACGCGACTTATCATCGAACCAGCCTTTTTCACCAATGACAAAGCCCACTAAAATCATGTCCAGGATGACGAGGATCCCTGATATGCTCCTCAAAAAGATGTCCATGTTCTCCCCTTTTCTTTTTTAAATTTGAACTAGAAAATCACATTTTTTACAAATCTCAAAAACTACTCTAGTATATCATAAAAAGAGGTGGGGCAATATGCCCAACCTCATGTATTTTATTAATTGCCACTAATATCCCTTCTTAGCTGCCTTGCTCCATTGGTACCATCCAACGAGACTGTTGATAAGGTAAATCAAGAAAAACCAATAAAATGGTGGGGACTATGGCGAAAATAGATGATTCAGTTAAAAAGAAAGTTCCAGAATTGCGATTTAAAGGATTCACGGATGAATGGGAACAGCGTAAGTTGGGAGACGAAGTTCGAATAGTGATGGGACAGTCTCCTAATTCAGAAAATTATACTGATGATCCTAATGGACGCTAAAAATGCGAAGACCTATGAAGACCTATTTTGTATTAGTCAAACAAAAGATCCAAAAGAAATGGTATATGATTATGACCATGAAACAAAGTAAAACCAAACCGAGTGATCTGAGGAAGCACCCGATGATCATGAAACGTTATTAAACACAAAAGTCACCCATGTGAGTTCTTGCCAGAAGCTGAAGTTAATCCTTCAACCTGGAAAACCCGCAGAGGTGACTTTTTCTATACATCTCGATTTTTCTGGTAATAATCATTAACCGATAAATATGTCTGTGAATCACCCAGCGACTCCGCTATGTCCATAATCCGCGGTGGTAGTAATCCCACTCGCTGGACAAGTTCGTGATCGCTGAACAATTCCCGTGGACTGCCGGCGAAGCCAAACTTCCCGTGTTCCATAACATACACCGACTCAAACTCGGCGGCGACCCAATCCATGTCATGGGTGATGGTCACAACTTGGTGGCCCGAATCAGCCAACTGATGGAAAATTGCGGTCAACTTGCGCCGGCTTTCCCAATCAAGCGACATCATCGGCTCATCAAATAAATAAATCGCCGGATCCACTGCCAAAACTGTGGCAACGCTCAACAGCTTGCGTTCCGACAATGACAGGTCATATGGACTTTCAGCTGTTTTATCATCCAAGCCAACTCTTTTTAGAGCCGCTAAAGCCCGCCTCGTAATCGTGTCGTGGTCATCTATGACCTGCGCGACACTCCACTCCACCTCTCGTTGAACGGTCGGGTTGAAAAGCTGATCGTCAGGATTCTGAAAAGTAATCCCAACCTTCAGTAACTTTTCGACTGGTTTAAGATCATTAAAATTTTCTCCATCGATCTTAATCACACCGGTTTGTGGTGTCAGCAAGCCCGTCAACAATTTGAAGAGCGTTGATTTGCCGGCACCATTTTGGCCGACAATCGCCACCATCGGATCGGCGAAGTGTTTGTCTTCAATATCCAAGCTAAAGGACCGTTCCGGATAAGTGAACGTCAGGTGGTTCAGTTCAATTGTGGACATAAAAAACCTCCTTCAGTTCAGCGTCATTCACCGGATACCGGCCATCAGCCAAGTGCCAATCCATTTTTTGAGCAAGTTGCTGGATTGTCGGGGCTGGAATCTGCCAGTCAGCTGCCAAATGATTAAACACCTCACCCGGCCTGCCCTGGGCTACCATTTGACCCTCGTGCAGCACCCACACAACGTCGGCGACTTCGCACAAATCGTCAATTTCACTGGTGACAATGAAGACAGTCGTCTCTTTGACTTGGGCCAGCCATTGGAAAAATTGTCGGCGGCCAAGGGGATCCATCTGACTGGTCGGATCATCCATAATCAAAACAGCTGGGTTAGCTACAATCGCCGTGGCAATTGCCAACCGCTGGCTCTGACCACCGGAAAGGCTCTCGGGACGCAAATTCAGCTGTTCAATCAGCCCCATTTGCGTGGCAACTTCTTCAACCCGTTTTTGAATCAGTCCTTCAGCCATTCCCTGATTAATCAAGTCAAAGGCGATTTCATCGGCAACCGTGTCTGCCAACCCGCTTAGTTGGCCAGCTGGATTTTGCAGTACAACTCCATTCATGGCATTATAAACGGGCCAATTGTCGGACACTCGCTGGCCAAACATGTGCCAGTCACCCTCAATCTCAGCAGACACCATTTTGGGAATGACCCCTGCCAGCACACGGCACAAAGTCGATTTGCCGGAGTGGCTATTCCCGATAATCCCAACCACCTGGCCGGTATGAACCTCCGCGTTAATCTGACGCAGTTGTGGTTGCTCAGTACCCGGATAACGGGTGGTCAAATTTTCAATTACAATCCGTTTATCTTCGTCCATATATTCCACCCAATCAATAAAATTGCCAATCCAGTCAGACCAATGTGCAGCGTCCGCGACAGGCGATACACGCGCTGGGAGGTTCTGACAGTCCGGTTGGGATTATCAAAACCTCTCAGTTGGAGAGAAATCGACCGCGCCATCGATTGATCCAAGGTCTTAATCACCAATGGAATTAGAACCGGCAGGACTGACTTTAATTTCTGAATCAACGTTTTTTGCGGATTGGTTCCGCGAACTTTTTGTGCCTGCTGGATTTTCCGCATATTGCGCATCATTTCCGGCAAAATATAACACACCGACATCAGAACGTAGACGGTTTTATAAGACAATCCGGACAGTTCCAAATAGGCCGCGTTTTCTGAAATACTCGTGGTCACCATAAAAAAGCCACTGGTCAAAATAATCACCAATACTCGACAACCCAGAGTGGTGGCGTAAATCAGGCCTTCTTTGTAGAACGACACCCCAAGCACAGAAAACAGCACAGTTTGATTCCAACTGTAAAATAACCCTTGGATGATCAGCATGGTGCAAATCAGAAACAGGCTGAATCCCAGCGCCTTAAAGATGGTAGAACTCAATTTGGAAAATAACAATAGCAGTGTTGCGACAAAAATTAATCCGGCCTGAAGCAATAAATTCATACTGGCAAAGCTCAACAACGTCATGTCCAAGATGAACAAGAGCTTAGTAATCGGATCGATCATCTGGTACCACTTGAGCTTGACCCGTGGCGCTCCAGAAATCAATGTTTGATCAGTCATCATTTATCACCGCTAAAGAAGTGCACCATCCGCTTCGGCAGCTGACGATAGATGAAGAATGCCAGGTAGGCCACGCAGACTTTATCCAAAATATCCAAGACAAACTCATCGGTAAATGAGGCCAGCCACACTGGTGCATGATTGGCGACCATTACCGCAAACAATGAGTCACCCCAAGCGATACCGGTCTGACCACCCCAAAAGATGACGTTGAGTGGCGTTGAAATGACAGCTGAAACGATGGCAATAATAATAGCAGAAACAAATACTCGTCGCGCTGACGAGAACCACCCATTGGCGTGCAAAACTCCGACAGCAATCCCAATTCCGATGCTGGTAATCGCATACACGGTTGAAATTGGCGATAAGGTCAGCCCATAGATCACGTTGTTGATGAAACCACTGATGGCACCGGCAACCGGCCCAGCCAACATGCTGGCAAGAAAGGTTCCCAAAGACCCCAGCCAAACGGGCAACTTTAACCCCTCCGCCAAGGCTTTGGCAACATAGTTAATCCCCACGGCAGCGGGAATCAAAGTCATGGTGGCAGCACTTAACTTAAATTTCCACATACTGGTACGATGAATCGGTTCTGTTTTCATAATCTTCTCCTTTTGTTTTTAAAGAGCCGTGTCTGTTTAGACTTTCGGACGCAACGCTCTATAGATTTTTATGGTTGAACTGCCTTCATTCTAGCAGAATCCCCTTAGTCGACATCAGGAACTCTATTGAAAATGGTTGTTCAACAGTTCACAACTAATCATACGCCGATTTCATCAGAAGTCAAGAATTTTCTGAAGTTTTCTTGAAAACGTTCGGGAATTGAAAAAAGCTACACAAAGCTAGAGGGTATTGCCCTTCAGACAAATGTGAACATTCTCTATAAACACTCCACAAAGAAATGCGGTACTACTCCTAAAAACGACCGCAAACAAATGGACATCAAAAAAGGATTGCCCCTACAAGTCATAAAAAAGACTTCACCTTATCCTAGATTGGTGAAGTCTTTTGTTTTTCCCTTCTCTCTCGTACCCACAGCATAGCTAGTCCAAAAAGGTGGCTGCCAAACAAGGCGGTCACAAAAATCAGCTTGCCCCTGTCTGGATAAGAGAGAGGGAGAGCTCTAAAGCCATAGCGTGCCAACTCGATAAAGATCGGATGCGAAAAGTAAAGGGCTATACTCATTTGCTTTAAATACTGTAAATCATAGCTTTTCAAAAAGGACGATCGCAGGCAGGCATTGACCAAATAAACGGTCACAAAAGGAAGGAGAAAGAAAAAGTTCTTATCAATTCCTTCGTGTTGAAAAATGATGATGCCTTCTAGACAGAGCAAACCAAAGGCAAGAGCTAGCTTTTGCCAACGGTGAATGCTAAAAGTTTGTGCATGAAAATGATCATACAGATAGTACCCCATATAGATAAAAATGGGCGTGTAAAAGAGACCATTTCGCGCTGTAAAAAATAAATTGCTGTAGAGCTGGTAACCTTTGAGAAGACTTGTGGTGTCCAGATAAGCCGAATAGGTCTCGATCAAGCCCCAGCAGTATAGGAGCAAGGTGATCAACCCCGTCCAAACCATACCTAGGTGTTTGACCAGTTGATTGACCAAAAACAAACCCAGCAAAAAGGCCGGGATATACCAGAGTTGGTAGCACATTCCCAGATAGATCAGTGCGATGAGAACACCTGCTGGAAAAAGATAGACAGGAAGACGAAGACTAGAGAAAAAGAGCCAAGCATAAGGAAGGTAAACAAAACTCCAAAACAAATAGGTTTTTACGATTTTGACCAGATAGGCCTTCATTTTCTGAGAATTCCCTAGGGAGTGTTTGAGGAAAAAGCTGGCACAGACGATAAAAAATGGCACCGCTAGCCGGCTGAGCATACTCTTGAGACCAAAATGCAGTGGCTCATAGGAGGTCAAGCGACCACTATGCACCAATATCACTGCAATCGCAAAGAGGTATTGAAAAAAGCTAATACTAGAGGTGTTATAGAGGGGATTCTTTTGCATGGTCCTACTCCTTGCCCAAAGCAGTTTCTATGGTTATTTTAGCACGAAAGGGAAGGCCAAGCAAGGAATCTTACATCCTTATCTACCTTTTTTCCTCTATTTTTGATATACTCAAAGCATGCATAAACAAACGATTATTGATTTTAAAGAGCTTGGATTGCGCCACCTTTTCACCAAGCCTATAAAGGAATTAAAAACTAGAAACCTCGACCAGGTAGAGACTCTTCTTAGAGAAGTCGAAGCCTACCAGGAGCATGGCTTTTATGCAGTCGGCTATGTCAGCTATGAGGCTGCTCCTGCTTTTGAGAAGAAGTTTGCTGTCCATCCAGCACCTCTCATGGGAGAGTATCTCCTCTATTTTACTATCCACGAGGAGGTCGAAACCCTTCCTTTTCCCGAGGACTATGAAGCTGTGGATCTTCCAGCCAATTGGAAGGAAGAGGTAGAGGCGCCTGCTTATCAAGAAGCCATCAAGACCATCCATCACCATATTCGCCAGGGAGATACCTACCAGGTCAACTACACCGTCCAGCTTTCTCAAGAGCTAAAGTCTGACCCTTTGGCCATCTACAACCGCTTAGTGGTTGAGCAAAAGGCCCATTACAATGCCTTCATCCAGCACGATGATGTCTCCATCCTCTCTATCAGTCCTGAGCTCTTTTTTGAGCAAGACGACCGGCTACTGACCACACGCCCGATGAAGGGAACGACGCACCGTGGTCTCACCAACCAAGAGGATCTTCAAGAGGCTGCTTGGCTAAAAGCTGATCCGAAAAATCGAGCAGAAAACATGATGATCGTCGACCTCCTCCGCAATGACATGAACCGGATTTCGGAGATTGGAAGTGAGCAGGTGGCTCATCTCTGCCAAGTCGAGCAATACTCCACTGTTTGGCAGATGACCTCGACCATTGAAAGTCGATTGCGAGCTGAGATCGACCTGGTCCAAACCTTCCGAGCTCTCTTTCCTTGTGGCTCGATTACAGGAGCACCGAAGATCTCCACTATGGAAATCATCCAAAAGACGGAGAAGGCTCCTCGAGGTGTCTACTGTGGAACGATCGGCATCCTTCTTCCAAAAGGGAAACGGATTTTTAATGTAGCCATCCGGACCCTTCAAATGCAGGGAGATCAAGCCATCTATGGCGTGGGAGGAGGCATCACTTGGGACAGCAAATGGGAAAGTGAATACCAGGAAACCAAGCAAAAATCAGCTGTCCTTTACCGTCAAGAGCCTCGCTTTGAGCTCCTGACGACCGGCCGCATCCACCAAGGAGAGTTGACTTTCTTAGACCAACACCTAACCCGTTTGAGAGAGGCTAGTCGCTACTTTGCCTATCCTTATGATGAGCCAAAACTCCTGAAAGAACTGCAAGAAGAGCTCGCTCATTTGGAGTCCAACCTTGACTATCGTTGTCGGATCGCCTTACAGAAAAACGGGGCCTTCCACCTAGTGATCACGGAGCTGACAGACTTGCCAGCTAGCTATCTACAGGCCCAACTGACAGAGCAGAAGCTTGATTTAGCGACGCCATTTACTTATTTCAAAACGAGTCAGAGAGACCATCTCAACCAGTCAGATCACGAGCAAATTTTCCATCTGCCAGATGAAACCTTACTGGAGACGACGATTGGTAATCTCGTCCTTGAAATCAAGGGCAAGCTGTATACCCCACCAGCTCACCTCCCTTTACTCGATGGGATTTACCGCCGCCATCTTCTTGAGACCCAGCAGGTGGAAGAAAAACTCTTAACTCTGAACGATTTAACAGACGCTGATCGTATTTATGCCTGCAATGCTCTTCGTGGTCTCTACGAACTCGATTTTCAAGGAAAGGATTCCTAATGAAACTTATTCTTTTACATGGACTAGGGCAAGATGTCCTCTCTTGGCAAGGAGTCCAATTTGCACTTTCACCCTTGCACTCCAAAACTTTTGATATTTTCTCCCATCCAAAAGAAAGCTATCAGGAAGTCAAAGAAAGGTTGATGGAGCGCCTCCAGCAAGAAAGCGACCCCTTTATTCTGGTAGGACTCTCACTAGGTGGCGTGCTCGCTCTTGATCTCTCAAGACAAGACTTCCCGCAACTCAAGGGCTTGGTCCTTGTAGGAACACAATACAAACTCAACACCAATCCCCTCTATCGGCTCCAGATTCTCCTCTTTCGTCTACTTCCCAAGCATGTCTTTGAAAAGCAAGATGCCAATAAACAACAGATGCTTCAAATCTTGACCGAATTAAAAGGGCTCAATTTAACCGATACCGTTAAAGCTTGCCCTCTTCCTAGCTTGGTTGTTTGTGGTAGCAGAGATTGGGCCAATCAATCTTCTTCTAAAAAATTGGCCAAACTCCTGCCAAAAGGTCGCTATCAAGAAATCACAAACGGAGGCCATCTACTCAATACCGAGAAACCCTATGAACTCGCGCAAGCCATCAAAGAGTTTGTCGCTGTGTTTTAAAATGAAGAGGCTGGGACAAAAGTCCTAGCCTCTCAATTATTTTTGGATTGTCGAGCAAGACGCAGTGGTTGAGTGGGCTCTACTACGCTGATTTCATCAGCTTTTACAGCCCTACTCAACTGTGCGGAGGTGGGACGACGAAATCGAATTCTAACGAATTACCGATTTCTGTCCCACTCTCTTTTTTTAGAAATATTTGAGAATTGCTTGATAGTTATTTGAAAAGCAAGCTGTATACTAAGAGTGTAAAGAAAACAACTAGTCATTTGGACGAAGGAGAAAACCATGGAAAAAGTATTAGAAATTTCCCATTTGAGTAAAAAATTCGGTCATCAATACGCCTTAAATGATGTGAATCTCACCATTCGAAAAGGCGACGTCTACGGCCTCATCGGTAAAAATGGCGCTGGGAAAACCACCCTCATCAAGGTCATCACCCAACTAATTCAGGAAACTGACGGAAGCGTCTCTCTCTTTTCTTCTACAAATCGCTCCCAATGGACCCAAGCGCTTAAACGGGTTGGATCCGTGATTGAGAGTCCCGTGGCCCATAAGCATATGACCGCTTATCAAAACCTGGTCTACTATTGCAAGGCTCGCCATATCCCCAATCCCGACCAGGTCATCAAAGAAACCTTGAACTATGTCGGCCTGAATAATACGGGTAAGAAGAAATTCCGCGATTTTTCACTAGGAATGAAACAACGGTTGGGAATTGCGATTGCGCTCATTGCCAAGCCCGACTTCCTCATTTTGGACGAACCCATCAATGGTCTCGATCCTGTCGGAATCAAGGAATTCCGTCAGATGATCAAACGCCTCAATGATGAACTTGGCATGACCATCCTCATTTCCAGCCACATCCTCTCCGAACTCTATCTGGTTGCCAATCGCTTTGGCATTGTAGACCAAGGACACCTGATCAAAGAAATTAGCAAAGCTGAGTTTGAAGAACAAGGAGAAGATTACATCATCCTCAAGACTAGCCAGCTAGCCCTTGCCAGTCAACTGATCCAGGATCAACTCCATCACCGCATCAAGGTCATCGATAAGGACGGAGAAATCCATATCTTCGGACAGACTCATGATATTAAAGTCATTGTCAAAGCCCTCGTTCAAGCGGATATTGATGTGGACGAAATCTACTATGCCCGCCAAGATCTGGAAAAATTCTTTACGGACTTGGTCGACTAGTCAACCCACCGTCTCGTATTACTTATCCCACATATTTCATTTAGGAGATTTATCATGTTGCATACCATTCAAGCAGATTTTTATAGACTTTTCCGCTCCAAAGGTTTTTGGATTACAGAAGCCATTCTCGTTCTCAACATCCTGTCTGGAGTCATCTTTGGAGCTACTGGCCACGTCGGCGTCAATACGGAATCCAAATTACCCCAAGCGACCGAAGTTTGGACGGGCTTTAAAGCCTTGACCAACTACTCTTCCAGCATCAGTGTGACTATCCTCTTTACCATTATTGTCATCACCTTGGTCCTGGGAACAGACTTAACACAAAACTTATACAAGAATAGTCTGGCCTATGGCGTTTCGCGCACCAGCTACTACTTTGCTAAAAGCGCTGTTGTCCTGACCATTGCTCTCTTTCAATTTCTTGTTTCTTATGGTCTCGTCTTCTTGATCGCGACTCTCTACAATGGACTTGGCACCATGCCAGAGCACTTCCTTGCTCATTTTGGACTGACCGTGCTGATTCAGTTCCTTTCCACCTTGGCTTGGGTCAGCATCATTTCCTTCCTTCTTTACGCTAGCCAATCCATCACCTTGGCCTTCGTTGGCTACTTCATTGGAAATATCCTCTTAAGCCTTCCTGCGCTCTTCTTTAAAGATATTGATATTCTCCACTACCTAAACTTGGAATTCCAATATTCCATGGTACAGAGCACAACAGCAACGAACAACACTCTCTCGATTGCCCTTGGATTCATCCTTGTTTTCGGCTTCCTAGGACTCGCTACTTTCAAACACAAAGATTTATAACAAAAAGGTTTGAGCAATGCTCAAGCCTTTTTTCTTAGTGTAATGGTTAAGATAAACCAGTCTGCCTCCGTTGCCAGTCGCAAGTCTCCCCCTAAAATCTCTACAAAATTTTGAATGATGTAGAGACCCAAACCAGAAGACTCTTCTGTATCCGATAGATTTTCTGAGTAGAATCGACTAGCCAGTTGGTCTAAGTGCTGAATCGGTTGTTGCACAATATTGCGCAGCTCGACTCGAATCGTGTCCGCGTCCGACATCAGGGTCAAACGAGCCTCTTCCTTCCCATGCTTGAGGACATTGCTGAGCATATTTTGCAAGAGGCGCTCCCAGAGCTCAGGATCGGTAGCATAATGGAGATGTTCTTCTAACTCTACCTCTAAGGCAATCCCCGCCTCAGACAAGCTATCATAATACTGGAATAACTGCTGGGTTAGCACTTGGCTGAGATTGACGTCTGAAAGCCGAGGCTGGATGGCTCCCTCCATCAAGCGTCTGTACTCCAAGAGAGATTCCAAGCGTTTGGAGACGACTTGAAGATTAGAAGCAATTTTCTTCAGCTTTTCCTCTTCTTGCGTCCCTCCTTTGATGATTTGTTGAGTATAGCCCGAAGCAATGGTCAAAGGCGTCCGAATATCATGAGCAATATTACTGATGGCCATATCCAAGGTCTTTTTCTCTTGAAAGGCAATCCGATTGGTCCGCTCGATCTGGTCAAAGAGATCACTGACCTGCTTGGTCAAGGCGACCAATTCTTTTTTTGAGACCTGAGAGGTCAGCCGTACCCCACTCCCGCTTTGAAGCTTCTTTTGAATCTGCTCCTGCAAATCCCTTAAGGCAGAAAGCAAGCGAGCATAACCCAAGCCCAAGAGAAGGACAAGGACGACAAGAAATAGAACTAAAACCCACATTACTTGTCTCCTTTCAAGCGAACACCCAAGCCCCAGACCGTTTCAATATAGTCCTCATCTGGATCAAGCTGGGCAATTTTCTTTCGAAGATTGCTTAATTGAGCATTGAGGGTATTGTCTCCAGGCAGATAAACTTCTTCCCAGACCGCCTCATACAATTCTTCTTTGGTAAAAATTTTCTTTGGATGCGCCAGCAAGGTCTCAAAAATTTGAAATTCTTTTTTGCCCAAGCGAAGCGTCTGTTCGCCGGACTCCAGTTCAAAGGTTTCTGGATTCAGAACCAGATTTTTAAAGGAGAGCTTTTGCGACGCTTGAGCTTTCTTTGCTGGTGAGACGTGATTTCTCAACTGCACCGTCACCCGAGCGGCCACTTCGTCCAGATTAAAGGGCTTGACAATATAATCATTGGCACCTGCAAGGAGATACTGGCTAATGAGGTGTTTGTCTCCAAGAGCCGTCATCATGATAACCGGTGTCTGACTCTGCAAACGGATCTCCTCCAGGACCTGGTCCCCATTCTTCCCTGGAAGCATGATATCCAGAAGGACCAAATCAACAGCTTCTTGCTGGAAGAGCCGTAGCCCTTCTGTACCCGAAAAGGCTTGAAGCACCTCATGGTCTTCACTTAAGAGACTATACAAAATTTCTTGGATATCATTATTGTCCTCGATTAATAAAACCCGTGCCACTTGCCTCGCTCCTTTTTTCTTTTCTTGCGAAATCAGTTCTATTCCCCTAGCCTATCAAATAAAGGGACCTTCGTCAATGAAAATCTGATAAAATTCTATTGTCCCCAGGTAGATCTGCATGTTAGGTCATCACAAGATGAACTTGACGATCCTTTCTTTCAAAGGGTATAATAGGACCAATGACACAATAGGGAGACTCATCTATGAAAAATAATGCTAAAACTAAAATCAGTCTTGTATCCATCCTTGTCATCCTGGGCGTTGCTGCAAGAATGATGCGAGTCATCCACCGCCAGCAAATCAGGGAGCAAAACAGACAAACCATTCAAACGACTAAAAAGGTTGCAGAGTTTCAGAAAACACTAGACGAGGAAGAAACGAAGAAACGCAACGAAACCTTCAACAAGATTTATAATGAATCCCTTGTTCGGACAAAATTTGAGAACTGGCAAAAAGTCGATGAACTTCATGGTTTGGGGCAAAGAGCTGGGCAATTTTATATCTATAACTTTGAAAAAAAAGAAGAGATTCTCTTAGAGAATACAGATCAAGCATTTGTTCTACCCATTCGAGACAAGAGCAATAACGTCACATTTGAGGCCATCTTTGCCCACAAGGACGGTCAGTGGCACATCATGAAGCCAGACGGAAGTTCACAGTTGCAACTAGGAGAAGCCAACATTTCCGCTGAATCTAAGTTTGTCATCGAGAACAACGTCTTAGATTACGACCAGTAAATCCGTAACGACTTAGCTAAACTACATACAAAAAGCTTAGGACCCCAGCTTGTGAGTGGGATTCTAAGCTTTTTCGTTTATAGGAGAGAGTTGGCGAGCAAGTACCGAAAACTTTTATTTAACAGAAGCCCCATTGGTCGCAATGACTTCTTTGTACCAATAGAAGGATTTCTTACGTGAGCGGGCTAAAGTTCCTTTTCCTTCGTTGTCCCGGTCGACATAGATAAAACCGTAGCGCTTCTTCATTTCTCCTGTCCCGGCAGAGACCAGGTCAATACAGCCCCAAGTCGTATAACCCCAGAGGACAACACCATCTTCGTTGATGGCCTCCCGCATGGCCTTGACATGGGCAGCCAGGTAATCAATCCGGTAGTCATCCTCAATCTCCCCGGCTTCATTTGGGGTATCAACGGCGCCTAATCCATTTTCCACGATAAAGAGAGGTTTTTGATAGCGATCCCAGATGGTGTTGAGGGTAATACGGAGCCCAAGAGGGTCAATCTGCCAACCCCATTCCGAGCTTTCTAGGTAGGGATTCTTCAGAGAGGCAAAGATATTGCCCGCTGTTTTCTCCCTTTCAGCCGGATCCCCTGAAGCGACCCGACTGGCATAGTAGGAGAAGGAAATAAAGTCCACTGTATGGTCTTTCAACAATTGAAGGTCCTCTTCCGTCATCTCGACCGTAATTCCCTGACGCTCCCACTCTTTCTTGGCATAGTTAGGGTATTCCCCACGCGCCTGCACATCGATGAAGAAATAGTTTTTTCGGTCTTCTTCTAGACCAGCCCAGACATCTCGTGGAGCACAGGTATGCGGATAGTTTTGCCCTGCTGCCAGCATACAGCCGACCTTATTGTTAGGATCAATCTCATGGGCTAGCTTGGTAGCAATGGCTGAAGCGACCAATTCATGGTGAGCCGCCTGGTATTTGACCTGCTCCTCATTCTCCCCTTCTTCAAAGCAGAGACCTGCTCCCATAAAAGGCGCATGAAGTATCATATTGATCTCATTAAAGGTTAGCCAGTATTTGACCAAGCCCTTGTAGCGAGTGAAGAGGGTCCGGCAGAGTCGTTCATAACATTCCAACATCTTACGACTACGCCAACCTCCATACTCAGTAATCAAATGCATGGGACAGTCAAAGTGGGTAATGGTCACCAAGGGTTCAATGCCATACTTGTGGCACTCCTTAAAGAGGTCTTCATAGAACTGTAGACCCGCTTCGTTTGGCTCCAGTTCATCCCCTTTTGGGAAGATCCGAGACCAGGCAATGGACAAGCGATAGGTTTTAAAGCCCATTTCCCCAAAGAAGGCAATGTCTTCCTTGTAGCGATGGTACATATCAATGCCTTCTTTAGCCGGGTAAAAATAGCCCTCTTCAAAGTCGAACATCTTTTTCTGACCCGTAATAATCGCATGACGATCAGGCCCAATCGGTACCACATCCACATTAGCCAAGCCACGGCCATCTTCATTATAAGCTCCCTCACACTGGTTGGCAGCTGTCGCCCCACCCCAAAGGAAACCATCTGGAAATTGAAGTTTGTCGGTCATCACTTTACCTCACATGATTTATTACTTTTATTATACTAAAAAAGGACAAAAAGTTTGGAACTATCTGGGTAATGATATCTCTGAGCTTACTTTTATATATGGCTAAAAAACAAGAACGAGGGTAATAATTTTGTTATAAAAATGTTAACTATCACAATCTTGTGATAAGAAAGAGGATAAGAAAAAGACCGAATTGCTCCGATCTGTTTGATTCCTAAAATGTAAAAATGAATTGCTTTTATCAATTAATGGATTGATTAATCGTCATCAAACCGTGGTCAATTAATGCAGCAATATCTTCAAGGCCGTGCAAAATAAAACTTCCTACAATCAAACCAATAATAATTGAACAGATAATCATGGTCACACAGATTAGATAAATGTCCTTTTTTTGCATACCGTCTCTCCTCGTAATATCTATTCATGGAGATATTTCAATCCCAAATTTCAATGAAAAAAGAAAATCCACTTACTACAGCTGTTTAAAAAATATTTCTCCTTTCCACATCAGTCTTATTTTTTGCTATTATATCTTTATTATAAGATTTTAGGAAAGCGTTGTCAACTATTTATATGCAATTTCTTTATATTAAAAAGACCGGATTGCTCCGATCTTTTAATAGTTCATATTCTGTTTTAAGAATCATTGTGGTTAACTTCAAATGACTAAGCATCCTATTTCATACGATAAAAATCAATGACTAGACCAGCAGGGCCTTCAACTAGCAGACTTTCTGTTCCCCAATCGGTTACAGCTGGTCCGTTTAAAACCTGGATACCAAGTTCTTTCAACCGTTTGTAGTTCTGGTCTACATCCTCAACCTCGATATGAAGAATGATTCCTGACTGAAAATCTTCCAAAGGAATCAAATGATTTTGGGATAACATTAGACAATGACTGCCAATCGTGAACTGAGCAAAACTATCATCAGCATAATCTGCCTTTTTATCCAAGATATGCTCCAAGTCAGCACAGACTTGGGGAACATTTGAAACGATGATATCTATTTGATTTAAATTCATTTACTGTCCTCCACAAAAAGACCGGATTGCTCCGATCTTTTATGTTTTTCTCTAAGAAAATCAAAGAATAAACAAGGCATCGAACCGCAGACAGTACTGGAGTACGGCAAGGTGAAGATAACGCAGTTTACATTTGATTTTCGACGAGCAGGATTATTTGATTGCGCGTGATTGCAACCCTTCTTCTTCCAAGAAGAGGCGGAATGGTACAAGCTCTTCAGCTTCGTATTTTTCCTTGAAGGCTTTGATAGCTTCTTCTGAGTAAAGTTTTGGATCTAATTCAAGTACTTCTACTGGAAGTGGACGGTGTGGAGTGATGCGGGCATCGATCACAACTGTCTTACCTTCTTTGTTCAATTTAACAGCTTCTGCAACAACTGCATCGATGTCTTCGATACGGTCAACTGTAAATCCTACAGCACCTTGCGCTTCAGCGATTTTCGCATAGTCAGCATTAGGGAAGTCACAACCAAACAAGTGTTTGTTTGTGTCTTCGTATTTGTCCTTGATGAAGGCATATTTACCATTTGAGAAGACAACGTTGATAACTGGAAGGTCGTATTGAACGTTTGTGATAACGTCTGGGTAGCACATGTTGAAGGCTCCATCACCCATGATGTTCCATACTTGGCGATCTGGATTGTCTTTCTTAGCAGCGATACCACCAGGAAGGGCAATACCCATTGTCGCAAAGAGTGGAGATGTACGCCACATGTTCTTAGGTGTCATGTGAAGGTGACGAGTAGATGTTTGAGTAGTGTCACCGACGTCGATTGAGTAGATAGCGTCTTGATCAGCATGTTTGTTGATTGCATTGTAAACTTGATACAATTGCAATTCACCCTCAGTTTTACCTTCGAGTTTGTTCATGTAATCACGCCAGTTTTGGTTATTCTTAACGTTTGCACGCCACCATGGAGTAGATTCAACTGGATTCACTTTGTCAAGGATTGCTTTGGCTGCTTGACCTGCATCCCCAAGGATTGAAGCGTCAAGAGCATGGCGTTTACCAAGTTTGTAAGGATCGATATCCACTTGGATGAATTTTTCAGTGTTCTTGAAGGCTTCGTAAACTTCAGCAAATGGGAAGTTAGAACCAAGGAAAAGAACTGTGTCTGCTTCAAAGACCACTTCGTTAGCTGGTTTCCAACCAACACGGTAAGCAGAACCTGTCAATCCTTCATAGTTCCATTCGAAGGCTTCAAAGTTTTTACCAGTTGTGATGATTGGTGCTTTGATTTTACGTGACAATTCAGTAATCACTTCACCAGCTTTAACACCACCGTAACCAGCATAGATCACTGGACGTTCCGCATTGTTCAAGATTTCAACCGCTTTGTCGATTTCAGTTTCGTTCAAAGCAGGAGCAATAAATGAACGCTCGTATGAACCTGATCCGTAGTATGAGTTTTCGTCGATTTCTTGGAAACCAAAGTTTACTGGAATTTCAACGACAGCTGGACCTTTTTTAGAAACGGCAGCACGGCAAGCTTCGTCAATCACTTTTGGCAATTGTTCTGCGTAAGCTACACGTTTGTTGTAAACAGCGATACCGTTGTACATTGGGTTTTGGTTCAATTCTTGGAAGGCATCCATGTTCAATTCGTTAACTGGACGTGATCCAAGGATAGCAAGGAATGGAGTGTTATCCATAGCTGCATCGTAAACACCGTTGATCAAGTGAGTTGCACCAGGTCCACCTGAACCAACTGCAACACCGATAGATCCGCCAAATTTAGCTTGCATAACCGCTGCAAGAGCACCTGTTTCTTCGTGGCGAACTTGCAAGAAACGGATATCTTTGTCCTCAGCCAAAGCGTCCATCAATGAGCTAAGTGTTCCTGATGGGATACCGTAGATCGTGTCTACGCCCCATGTTTTCAATACGTTGAGCATTGCTGCAGATGCAGTAATTTTCCCTTGAGTCATAATGATAACTCTCCTTTAAATCTATTTTGATCCTTTAAAAATGTAGCATAGCGCTTCTACTTCATCTTTGCGATCAGGTTTCGTTTTGAAAATGAGTTTTTTCTGACATTTCTCATGAAAACGATTTACAAAACGATTACAGTATTAATTTATCACAAAGAGATTCACATGTATAAGAATCTGCTCAGAGATGCTCAATCCCTATTACATAACAGATGCTGATTTTGAGAAAAATTCACAAACTATAGTAGAATAGGATATTTTATTATAATTTGCATGCACCTCTAATACTTGTAGCTGTAGGAAATCGAACAAAAAGAGGCTGGGACAAAAGTCCTAGCCTCTTAATTGTTTTTGGATTGTCGAGCAAGGCGTAGTGGTTGAGTGGGCTCTACTACGCTAATTTCATTAGCTTTTACAGCCCTACTCAACTGTGCGGAGGTGGGACGACGAAATCGAATTCTAACGAATTACCGATTTCTGTCCCACTTTCTTTTTGTTTCATTTAATCAATTTTCGCAACATTGAGAAGCAGCGAGCTAGTCAAAACAGACAAAGAACTAAGGGCCATAGCAAGACCTGCTAGTTCTGGATTGAGGGTCAATCCCAGTCCTACAAAGACTCCAGCAGCAATTGGAATCCCAAGGATATTGTAGATAGAGGCCCAGAAGAGATTGAGTAAGATCCTGCGGAAGGTCTTTTGACTCATGTCAAAGGCGCGCACAACGCCAAGCAAATCATTTTGCGTGAGCACGATGCCACCGGACTCGATCGCAATATCCGTTCCAGATCCCATAGCGATCCCCACATCCGCGATCGAGAGAGCAGGAGCATCATTGATCCCATCTCCAACAAAGGCGACCTTGCTATCTTCTTGCAGTTTTTGAATTGCGCTAGCTTTTTCTTGAGGAAGGACATCAGCAATGACGGTGTCAATTCCCACTTGCTTAGCAATAGCTTGGGCCACCCGTTCATTATCCCCCGTTAACATGACCGTTTTCAAGCCCCGTTCTTTGAGCTTTTTGATCGCTTCTTTTGAGCTGGCCTTCGGAGCATCTTGAATGGCAATCAAGCCAATCACCTGCCCATCCACAGACAAACTGATCACTGTTTTGGCCTGCTCTTGCAACTCTACCATCCGTTTTTCAAGCTCCGGATCCATCGCTGTCCCGTCATGAAGTTTGCCATTTCCCAAGGTCACCAACTGCTGGTCGATCTGACCTTGGACCCCTTTTCCTTCAATCGCTTGGAAGTTTTCCACAGGGGATAACACCAAACCTTTTTCTTCTGCTTGGGATAGCACCGCTTGGGCTAGTGGGTGTTCTGAAAAAGTTTCAAGACTAGCTGCCAGTGTCAAGACACGCGCTTCATCTCCTACAACATCGGTTACAAGTGGTTGGCCAATGGTAATAGTCCCTGTCTTATCAAACACAACGGTTTGAATCTTTTGCACTTCTTGAAGAACTGTTCCATTTTTAATCAGAACCCCCATCTTGGCACTACGGCCGGTTCCGACCATCAGGGCTGTTGGGGTTGCTAAACCAAGGGCACAAGGACAGGCAATAATGAGGACAGAGACTGCATAGAGCATGGCCTCTTGAAGCGACGCGCCCAGAAGCACGGACCAAACCCAGAATGTCGCAATGGCCAAAATCGTCACCACTGGAACAAAGATACCTGAAATCTTATCCGTCAAATCTTGAATAGGAGCACGACTGGATTGGGCCATTTTGACAAAGTCCACAATTTGAGATAAGAGGGTCTCACTACCGACTTTTTCAGCCTTAAAGAGAATGGTCCCATTGCTGTTGATAGTGGAGCCGATAACTGCATCACCAACTGATTTTTCCACAGGCAAGCTTTCACCTGTCACCATCGACTCATCAATGGTCGTACTTCCTTCTACAATCGTCCCATCAACCGCAATCTTTTCCCCAGGACGGACCCGAATCAAGTCACCAATTTGGATATCTTCCGCCGCCACCTCGACATAGTTCCCATCACGGAGAACTTGAGCCGTTTTTGCCTGCAAATCCAACAACTTTTCCACAGCCTCGGAGGCATTGTTACGCATCCGTTCTTCAAAGATTTGCCCTAAGAGGATAAAGAAGATGATAAAACCCGCAGCCTCAAAGTATACTGGCTGACCAGTAAAAAGGGCAAATACACTATAGACATAGGCTACCAGGGTTCCAAGGGCTACCAAGGTATCCATATTGGAATGGTGCTTCTTGAATGAGGCCCAGGCACTCTTGATAAAAGGAACTCCTGCTACCAACATGATCGGCGTTGTTGCTAGAAAAGTCCCCCAGCGACTGACTGGATGGGATACAAATCCTGCCATCATCCCGATCATCAAGATCAATAAAGGAAGGGTAAAGATACTAGTAATCCAAAAGCGACCCAGTAAACCTAAGACACGACGGCGTTTTTCCACAACCGTGTAGGAACCCTTTTGCATCTTCATTCCACATGAAAACTCGAAGTCCCCTGTTTCTGTTGGGGTAAAGGATATCACCTTATCCACACCGACTTCCAAAGACTCTAAAATCCCCTGATCTTCAAACAAAATTTCCTTGTAACAGCCGGAAGGATTGACCCGATGGAAGGTGATTTCAGCAGGGATCCCTTTTTGAAGTTGAAATTCCTTTGGACTATAGCCTTTTTCTGCTGTAATACGGATCTTTTGCACTCCGTTTTCCACAACTGCTTTTTGTTTTTCTACCATACCTACTCCTTTATTCCACAATCATGTGACCATGCATCATGTTCATTCCACATGAATACCCATATTCGCCCGCTTTTTCTGGCGTAATTTCAATGACATGTTTTTCACCCAAAGGCAAATCTTCATGAACGCCAAAATCTGGAAAGATCACTTGAGCCAGACATGAAGATGGATCCTTGCGATTAAAGATGATCCGGGCTGGAACATTCTTTTTCAGGACAATGGTTTCAGGCGAATAGCCCCCCATGACTTCGACTTCAATTTCTTGATAACCTGATTTCTGACGAGCGTGGCCGCTTACCTTTTCATGCTCTGCAAAGAACCACCAAGCAATAAAAGCAACCATAAGTAAACAAACAATACTAATCAACAATCCAAACATGGAATTTCCTTCTTTCTATTACATACAATTGCAGGGGACTGTTTCGACAGCCTCTGCTTTCTTTTCTTCCAGGACCTGCTGCAGCTGATTAAGATCTGCAAGCGTAAAGTCACTCTCCTGAATCAAGTTTTCAAGCACCTGGACAATTCTTTTTGAGCAAACCTTGTCTTTCACATCCTCAACCACCAAGTCTAAACTCTGGTCCTGCTTCAACAAAGCCGAGTAAACAAAGGCTTTGCCTGATTTTTCTCTGGTCAGACAGCCTTTCTCCACCAAGCGGGTCAAGAGAGTCTTAATCGTCGACTTTGACCAGTCAAAGCGCTCGGACAAGACGGCGATCAAATCCGTGCTGGTCTGCTTGCCTTCCATCCAGATAATCTTCATGATGCGCCATTCCGCATTGGAAATTTGCATGGCTTCTCCTTTCTAAATCTACATTTGTAAATCTTATGATGCTATTTTACACCTAAGATTTACATTTGTCAACCAAAAGTTTTAAAAAAAACAAATCTTCCTTTGAAGATCTGTCTGATTGGGCTTTTTTCACTCCCTATTTTTATCTCTATACTATCTCCTGTAGAGCTTGGGCTAGGATGCGATACCCGGCCACACTTAGATGGAGGCCATCTGTCGTATAGGCTTCTGCTAACTGCCCCACTTCATCCAATAAAGACGAATACACATCGACATAGCTGACCTGGTGGTAGGCTTGTGCCAATTCTTGATAAGCCTGATTGAGGGCTTGAATTTTTTCATTGGTCCGCACATAGACCTTTTGTTTGTAGCGCTCTTCACGACTCACCGGTAGAACCGAGATCAGGTTGATGTGGGTCAGCGGAAAATCTCTCATAATTGCTTGTAAGACCGTTTCTACGTTGTCCAAGGTTTCCTTTTGAGGAATTTCTTTTCCGATATCATTAGTCCCGATCAAGAGAAAGATCTGATCCACCGCCGTCCCAAAAACATGGGCGTCTAGATGCTTACGAAGGAGATCCGTCTTATAGCCTCGTACTCCTCGATTGACCATGTGTTTGGGACTTTGTAATAGTTCATGAATGGGGAAATACTCTACGATGGAGTCTCCGATAAAGATCAAACCAGGCTCCTTCAGAGGGGCTTGATTGAGCTCCCGATAGGTTGTTAAAATTTTCTCCTGCTCCTTTAAGAGCCAGTCTTCTAACAGTTGTACCGCCATCTACTTCTTTCCTTTCACTTGTTCCCAGGGGGTCAATCCTAGATACTCTTCGATCACCTGGTAGACACCGCCTTCTTGATGGCTCGGCGCTAGGTGTTTGGCAACAGCCTTGACAGCTTTTTCTGCATTGGCCACCGCATAGGAGTGAGCAGCCATTTCAAGCATTTCGATGTCGTTTCCGCTATCCCCAAAGGCCATGACCTGACTAGCATCGAGCTGCCATTTCTCCATTAATTGAGCCAGTCCCCAAGCCTTGTGAATACCTGCTTGTAAGAGATCCATGCTGCCGAAACCGCTCGAAACCGCCATGAGCTGATCTCCAAAAGCCTGTTGGACTTCCCGACGCACTTGATCAATACGATCCAAGCCAACCACCAAGCTCATTTTAAGCACCTGGTCAAACAAATCGGCTGTCAATTCCGGAACAAACTTCATTCGCTTGTACAAGGCTTCAATCACTTCCGGCTGCATGAATTTTTCAACTTCTGTAAAGACCGTGCCTTCCTTGACAAAGCCACCATTGACAGCTGATACAACCAATTGATCTGAAATTTCCCGGCCCTTAAAATAAGCAAGAACCGCCTCCACCAATTCCCGATCCCAGAATTTTCCTAGAACCATCTGGTCATTCTCAAAAATCCGAGCTCCGTTGGCGACGACCAAGGTCACCCGCTTGACCAAGGGACCCAAGAGCTGGCGCATGCGATGGATTTCATTTCCCGTCGCAATGACAAAGCGAATCCCTTTTTGATCCACGTGGTCCAACAGCCTTTCCAGACGTGGAAGATCCACCTCTCCTCGCTCATCTAATAAGGTCCCATCCATATCTGTTGCGATTAGTTTGATCATAACTCACTCACCTTTCACCTTCAAAATGAATCCAATCTTCACTCCTGTTTCTTATTTTATCACATTTAAAAGAATTCCTTTCTTTTCGGAGCACCTTCATTTTTCTAACAAGACTACAAGGGCAAGCAAAAAAGCTAACCTATCCTTACTAGTTAGCTTTAGAATATAAACAAACCATTTTATATTATAGATATATTTTTGAGTTAAGCCTTTATTAAGTCTTAAATTCCCCAATACATAACCTATACCATCCATTTCTTCAGATTCTTCAGATATCTTGATTTTATTATCAATTTTTCTTAAAGGTCAAACAAGACTCAAATTTGTCACAATCATAAATAGCATATAGTTCTTGACATATAGTATAATATATGAAAACACACTTGTCGGAGGTTGATAATATGACTGAAAAAATCAAAAACTGGGTTAATATTTGCGTTTTGAAAAATCAAGAAATTTTATTACTTAATAGACAGCACGATAATTTTCCTGGCTGGATTCCACCAGGGGGAAAAGTTGAATTCCCTGAAAGTTTTTTTGAAGCTGCATTACGGGAACTTAAGGAAGAAACTGGACTCACTGCATTAAATCTTGAATTAAAGGGAATTTCAGGCTTTACTAATTCAATTGGTAATGAGAGATTTGTCTTCTATGACTTTTTATGTACTCAGTTTACTGGTGAACTAAGTACATCTGCTGAAGGTGAGCCAAAATGGTGGAATCTAAAAGATATTGATAAAATACCAATGCAAGATGAAATAAGAAAAAGACTACCGCTTTATTTAAGAAAAGGAAGCTTTGAAAGTATTAACTATTGGGATGATAATAAGAAATGCATTAGTGAAAACAAAACAATTTTATTTGACTAATATTCTCTAAGGTATAATCCAATGTAAAAGTCTTAATCCATTAGTAATTTTTCTATACTTTAGTACTCAACACAATCTGTCTTTAATAACATATAGTTTAACGTTTTACAAAATAAGGGTATCTAATAAAAATCATCTACTCTGACAACTTTTCCTTGTATCTATAGATAGCTAAAAAGCCTTGGAAACAGCTTATTCCAAGGCTTTCTCTATATTCTATTGCATCAATTTCCTTATTCCGATTTCAGTTGTGACTAGTTTAATCATATATACTTACATTCTCCAGTTATAAATCTATCTTCTATATATACCATAGAAAAAGTAAAAAAAGACGTGCTGAATTGACACGTCTTTGTCTTTTATAAATCAATCTGTAGGGCCAGTTGTTATTAAAAATATAAGCCCTTTTCTACACTTTCCTGAACCAACTCTTCCGTCAGCTTCCATAGCTCTTTGGACTCACTTTTTATAAATTTTTTCTTTTCTAATACCATCTCTGAACGGATATGATCAGGATTATAATTTACTTCTGATACTTCCAAGTGATTGATCAGTGGTACCAATGCATCAATCACTCTTGCATATCTTGCCTCAGGACTCTGCCCTTTTTCAAACTCCAACCACGAATTTTTCATATTCACATATGTTGCTTCTGGAAGGAGGCTTATTGTTTTTTCTATAGATGCGAGCTCTCTATCATGAGCATGAAGCTTTTTTTCATCATCAAACACCCAAGTATCTCCGGCATAAATCTCTCCTAAATCATGAATCAGTAACATAGAAATCACCTTTTCCATATTCAATTTTTCAGGATAATAATCTTGCAGAACCATCGCAGCTATCGCACCCTGCCAAGAATGCTCGGCACTATTTTCAAACCGTCCATCAAGGGTTCTATTAAACCTTGTTACCGACTTTAATTTCTCGATTTCTTTAATAAATTCAACTGTCTGATTCAAATCACTCATGGCGACACCAACCTCCCTATTCGAAATTACGACTATCATACCAAAAATCAGGGTTTCCATAAATGAATTCCCATATTTGCAAAAAGAAAATATCCCCCTTTTTGGGAGTACCTTCATTTTTCTAACAAGACTACATGGGCAAGCAAAAAAGCTAACCTATCTTTACCGGTTAGCTTCTATTTTTCACCCAACAAAGGCCCAAATAATGGCAATTAGCACTGCCGGAAGAAGATTGGCGACCTTGATCCGTTTGCCCCAGATGAGATTGATCCCTACACAGAGAATGAGGCTGGAGCCAACTAGGGACAGATTCGAAAGGGCTTGTGGAGTCATGATCGGTGCGATCAAATGGGCCAAAAGCGTGATCAATCCCTGAAGGATCACAAGTGGTACCACCGCAAAGATTGCGCCCTTTCCTTTTGAAACGGTCAAGACTAGAACGATAACCATATCGAGAATAGCCTTGGCTAACAAGGTAGAGGTGTCGCCTGTCAGGCCATCCTGGACGGCTCCGACCACCGCCATAGCCCCGATACAAATGGTCAAGGCCGTGGTCATAAAGGCATCGACAAAGCTGGAATCGCCTTGGTTGCCCGTCTTTTCCTTCAGCCAGGTTCCCAGTCGCTCAAAACCCTCCTCAATCTTCAAGAGTTCCCCGATAACGGTCCCGATTACTAGACTCAGAATCAACATCATACTGCCGTGACTCTCCACATGACTTCCATGCACCACCAGCATCTTTTCCAAGGTCCCTGCAATACCCAAGACAAAAACAGCAACTCCTGTCACTTTCAGAAGGGTCTCATGAAAATCTTCTGATAAACGTTGACCGATGAGCAGTCCTAAAAGCCCACCAAATACAACTCCTAAGGCATTATAAAAGGTCCCTAAACCGATCATTTACAAACTCCTTCGTGCATTTTTCATTCTTTTTCAATTTCTTTCAAAGACCAGTGTCCCGTCTCTTCATACTGGTCAATCAAGTCCTTGGCTGTTTGCGTAATCTCCTCTGGATAATGCAAGCTTTCTAGAGTATTGACCGCATTTTTGGTCACCGCTGACCCTGGCTTGATCTGGTAGTCAAAGACGATCTTGCCATCCACATAGCGACTGTCAAAATGGTAATTATCATTGACTTCACCGGAGGCTGCGACCAGCTCAATATCATGGCTGGAAATCATGTAGAGACAGTTTTGGGCAGCCAACCAGCGGACAATTCCAAGGCCTGATCCGATCCGCTCGATGGTATTGGTCCCCTTAAAGAGCTCGTCAATAAAGAAGTAGTGAAAACCAGGCTTTTTCAGATGCTGAATCATACGCAAAATAGCTTTGCTCTCCGTGATAAAGTAGCTATCTCCAACTTCAATATCATCGCTCACATCCATAGCCGTTAGGACATGTCCGTAAGGAAGGGCTAATCTTTCGCCATAGGCAAAGCCTAATCCTTGAGCCAGAATGGCATTGATGGCGACAGTTTTCAAATAGGTCGATTTCCCGGACGCATTGTCCCCACTGATGACCATATTTTTTTGAAAATGCACATCATTCGCTATCGGATTGGACAGCAAGGGATGATAGAGCGTCTCGCCCTCAATGCCACCCGTTTCCGTAAAGACTGGCTGGCAGACCACTTCTAGATCCCGCTTGTGGCGCAAGAGGCTAATAGCGACTTCCATCTCCCCTAGCAGATCCAGAAGCTTCTGGGCCTCTTTTTGATGTGCCTTCACCTGATTGTAAATATAAACCTGAGCGATCTGCGGGAGTAAAAAGAGGACGTTGAGGTAGAGGAGAATAATTTCCATCTCAGAGGTCCCCGTTGGACTCTGTAAGACACTGGCAAGGATCCGCGTTTTCTTAAAGGGTTTGACTGCTTGCTTTAGTTCTTCTTGTTGTGGCAAGGCTAGACGGCTCAAGCGTTCTGCCGAAGCAAAGATGCGAACCAGATAGCTAACATTGTCCAGACGGATTTTATTGGACCAATTGCGCAAACTCGAAAAGACAATATTAAAGACCACACTGATCACCAAGAGGGTAATGGCCCCGACTGGCTCAAAGGGGATGGCAAAGAGACAGACAATAGGAAGGCAGGCCAAGGCTAGATAGAGGGGCAAACCTGCATAATGCTTGCCGGGATTTGCGACAATGCTCCGCGCCATGTTATGGTTCTTCTTGCCCAGTTGGTTGAAAATGACCTGGACCTTGAGGCGCAAATCCGGATGCTCTTCAAAGAAGGCTTCTAAGTCATGAAGCTGGTCCTGAAGCTGGAATTCCAGCAGGCGCATGTTTTGATAGAGAGCTTCTGCCCCAAGGCTCGATTGGGTATAGTTGAGCTGATCAAAGACCGAATCCAAAGCCAAATCATGCCAGGTCTGATCATCCACTTGGCTATCGATCGTCTTTCCCTTAGCCGGATAAGCCAGGCTGTCTATCAAACTTTCTTCTGTATCTTTCTTGCGAAAGAAAGGCGCTCCATCCCAAGCCTTCTTCAGCTTTTGCTTGAGACGGATGGCCGTAAGAAATTTGGTTGCCCAAATCACCACGATCAATCCTAGGATCCCAAGCAGGATCCAGTTCACATTTCCTTCCATGCTCTATTCCTTTCCACTCTGAGGCCAGTCCAAGTGAACATGTTCCTTCATTTCTCGGTAGGCCGTGTCCACTCTCTCCTTGGTCTCCTCATCCAGCTTGTTGCGGTATTTGCCACCCTGGATAAAATCTTCCAAGATATAGGTCTGGTACTTGTACAAGTCATAGCCTTCAGGAGAATAGGTGCCCTTCGGAGTCCGACTGACCCAGGTTGGATGAGCAGTAGCTGTCTTGATCTTTGTCTTGCGACCAACCTTTTCGATGGTCACATCCATCAAGACCCCTCGCTCTGTCCATTGGGCAGTCTCCACATCTCCCATAGTTTCCAGACGCTGATTGGACAGGAAATTCCCCATCGAGTAGATGATAAGCTTGTTTTGACCATCTTTATTGACCACTTCAGCAGGCTCTACAACATGGGGATGCCCACCAAAGACGATATCAGCTCCCCAAGAAACCATCTTGTGGTAGAGTTCTTTTTGCTCTTCTGTTGGCTCCAACTGGTACTCAATTCCCATCTGGGGCATGACGATAGTAATATCAGCCTCTTGCTCCGCCTTTTGGATCTCCGCCTTCATCCGCTCTTCATCCAGATCAGACAAGACATCTGCTTGCTCCTCTGGAGTAAGGGTCGTTTCCATTCCATTAAACCCATAAGCGTAGGCTAGAATAGCAATCTTGATGCCATTCACTTCCTTGATCACCAAGGGGGCCTGGCCTCTCTTTTCATGCGTGTAGACACCGACAGGGGTGATGCCTACATCTTCAAAGGCTTTGGCTGTCGAATAGACCCCTTCTAGACCTGAATCCAGGATGTGGTTGTGTCCCAAATCCATGACATCATAACCAGCATCCTTGATGGCTGGTACGACTTCGCTCGGCGCATTAAAGAGGGGATAACCTGACAAATAGTAATTGGGGTTAATGGTTCCCTCAAAATCGCCCAAGACCAGATCCGCCTTTTGTAGCCAGGGTTTGACATACTCATAATTTTCATGAAAATCATAGGTCCCATCTTCTTTTTGCGCGCTCATATAGACCAAATCATGATAGAGCTGATCTCCATTGGCCATGATCCGCGCTGTATGAGGAATCTGATCAGCCGGTGTTTTTGCCTTGTACACAACCTCTGGCCATTCGGTTGCGGTGATCGGAAAGCCTTGGAACTTTTGCACCCATAAGATGGCATTGGCCACGATAAAAACGACAGACAAGAGCACATAGATAAACTGTTCATTGGTCAGCTGAATCCTTGAAAAGAGACGATCAAAAGCCCAGTCAAAGGCTGCCGATAGCTCTTTCCCCATCTTTTTGATGATCCCTTTCACATTCTCCCACTTCTCTAACATTCCTACCTCTTCTTCGTACCTAGTTTCTCCAATGATCCGCCAACAAATTGAGCTGTCATTGAAATACTTTCTCTTCATTGTATCACAAATTTCCAGAGGAGAAAAAAAGTTCTGCAAAACAGAACTTCTAAATGATTTACTACTGAAACAATAGACTTGTCACACCAAAAAATGCCAGTAGATATAATTGTAGACGAAGATCCAAATTGGTTTCCAGTAAGGTAAAAAGTTGTAAAAAGCATGCAAGAGGATAACCAATCGTAGATCCCTGTGTTTTTTATAAATTTCTGCTAAGAATACCCCTCCAACAAAAAAGAGCAGGAAGGAGATCGGATCGCGAAACACAAACGCAAGATGAAGCCCTGAAAAAAGCAGAGCTGATACTAATACATCTAAATGAAAGCGACTATTTTTAAAAAAGGCATTCATCACATAGGCACGGCAAAGTAGTTCTTCCAAAATTGGACCAGTCATAATAGACTGAACGAATTTCAAAAAAACTACTATACCAGTTCCCTGCAAAAACACTGAATCTGGTAGTCTAGGTAATAAATCATCTGGTGCGGGAACAATATAGTTTTGAAATATTGTAGCAATCCACATCGTCATCATATTTAAAAGGAAAATAAGGAGAAAGTAAATCAGATAAGACCACTTCCATTTTGAAGCGGTAAACGTTATCGGAAGCTTTTCCCGTTTCATCCAGAGGATGATCCCAAAACTCAGAAACACCTCAAGAGCTAGCTGGATACAATAAAAAAAAAGCAATACTCCCACTGAATAAAGTTGTAATTTTTATCGCAGCCATTACTACAACAAATAAAGCCATAAAGGAAAAACATAGCAAGGCAATCGTATGTTTCAAATATTTCATAATTTCATCTCTACTTTTTTAATTTGGAATTTCATGAAAATGATATTTATTATAGCATAGATTACCTTTATTGAGAACACTTTATTTTAGTTTTTCTTTCGTTTCTAAAATATATAAAAGAGTCTTCCGCACCTTATAATGCAGATGAACTTTTTACATAAACCATCCTTAGTAAACTGTCAGAAAACCTCTTAATGATTGTTACTGATGCAAGCATCTACTGAAACTTTCTGCTGTGAGAAAAGTGCCTGAAATATAATTGTTACAGGCACACGGGAGTTTTGAAAGTAAAACAGTTCGGGGAACTGTTTTAGCCTGAGCCTAAAAATTGAAAAGCGAAGGGGTTCGAAACCAATTGAACACGGGCTGCGGATTGTATCAAAAAGATAAGTTTTCCTAGAATCAAAAGATTCTGCGTCAAACTTCCTATTTTGACTGTATCCGCGGACGCCCTTTGTATCTTAATTTAGTCATGGAACTTCTTCGAAGTTCGCTGACGTCCGTACTCACCTAAGGAAAGTTTCTAAGATGCTTTTCTATTATCTCAATGCTTTTGCCAAATAACCATATCCTTCTTGCTCCATCTCTTCTTTTGGAATAAAGCGCAGAGAGGCCGAATTGATACAATAGCGAAGCCCTCCTTGATCTTTTGGTCCATCGGTGAAGACATGGCCGAGATGGGCATTGCCTGAGCGGGAACGAACTTCGATCCGCTCCATTCCATGGCTATGGTCCTGGTAATAGTAGACCACATCTTTGGCAATGGGACGAGAGAAACTTGGCCAGCCACAGCCAGAAGCAAACTTATCCTTGGCAAAGAAGAGAGGCTCCCCAGTCGTAATATCCACATAGATCCCCTCTTCAAAGGTCTGATCATAAGCATTGTGGAACGGACGTTCCGTCGCGCTTTCTTGGGTGACTTGGTACTGCTCTGCTGTCAGTTTCGCTTTTAGGGTTTCTTGATCTGGCTTCTGATAGACTGACGGATCAATCAAGGGCTGCTCAGCATCCGTCACATCAATATGGCAATAACCTCCAGGATTCTTCTTGAGGTAGTCTTGGTGGTAGTCCTCAGCTAGGATGTAGTGGCGCAAGGGTTCCAACTCAACCGCAATTTTGCGGCCCAGTTGCTTCTCTTCTTCAGCAAACAGGTGGGCGATCACTTCACGATCTGCCTCATCTAGGTAATAAACACCAGTCCGATATTGGCGGCCTCGATCATTTCCCTGCTTGTTAATGGACAAGGGATCGATCACCCGGAAATAGTAGAGCAGAATCGCTCGTAGGGTGATTTTATCTGGATCGTAGATGACCTGAACAGTTTCTGCATGATCCGTTTCCTTGATCAGTTGGTAGTTGGTCGTTTCTACCTGGCCATTGGCATAGCCCACCGTCGTCTCTTCTACACCGGGGATCCGTGAAAAATATTCCTCTAAGCCCCAAAAACAGCCACCTGCTAGATAAATCTCTGCCATCTTTTTTCCTCGCTTCCTGCATTCCCCACAAGGAACACTTCTTATCTATTAGCTCCATCATAATCCAAGAGCCTCAGATTTTCAAGGATTCTGCATCAAAAATCCCTTCTACTATATGTAAAAGGGATTCAATCCTTCTTATTTTTCAAATAAGAAAAAGAGCGAGTAATAGAAGTTCCAAAACGATAGGGTTAACTGATGTAGAAAATCATGAAGGACTACCATGACCAACACCTCCTCTGAATATCTGTAGACAAACTCAAGGCACATCAACTATAAAACTACCGTCGGTCCATAGACCTGTAACTGAGGCTTCACAACCTCGTAATGCCAGTGATCATAAGCTCGCCAAGCTTGAAAGGCCTCTTCGTTCAAAGCTAGCCCACCCAGACCAATCAATAGACTGGCGGTCTGATAAAACTTTTCCATCTCAATCAACAGACGATTGTCTACCCGCCTAGCCTTTCGTAAACCTTTCAACATCTGATCTAGATTTTCTCGAAATCGAAGGGCATCTGGACTGGGAGTGAATCCTTTAGAAAAGGCTGTTTGAAGAAGGGTGATCTTGGTCCTTGCCTCTTGAATCACGT
The DNA here is from genome assembly GCF_041432055.1 of Streptococcus sp. 27098_8_186. Classification (NCBI taxonomy): domain Bacteria; kingdom Bacillati; phylum Bacillota; class Bacilli; order Lactobacillales; family Streptococcaceae; genus Streptococcus; species Streptococcus sp. 27098_8_186. The sequence continues at coordinate 97,266 of NZ_JAPVYV010000003.1, read as the reverse complement.
CCCTTTCTTCCATAGAAATCACCTTCCTTTGCACCTCCATTGTACACCTTTTTCTCTCTATAAAAATAGAAAATTCCTAAAACTAGGAACAGAATGTTCTCTCTTGACGAGAAACCATAAAAAACTTCCCCAAGTTTCCACTTGAGGAAGTTCTTTTCGAATGATTAGTCAATGTAGTGCAATTTCCCACGGAAGTCTTCCAGACTTTGATATCCTTTTTCTTCCATGATGACTATGAGCTCCGCAGTGATGCGTTCAAAAGCTCCTACTCCTTCTTTATGCAACGTCGTTCCGATTTGCACCATACTAGCCCCACAAAGGATATGCTCAAAGGCATCGCGACCAGTCAAGACTCCCCCAGTCCCCACAATCTGAATTTCTGGATTCAGACGTTGGTAAAAGGCATGGACATTGGCGAGTGCCGTTGGTTTGATGTATTCACCACCAATCCCACCAAATCCGTTCTTCGGACGGATCACCACGGATTCATCCTCAATGTAGAGGCCATTTCCGATTGAGTTGACGCAGTTGACAAACTTGAGCGGGTATTTGTTAAAGATCGCTGCTGCTTGATCAAAATGAACGATATCAAAATAAGGTGGCAACTTGATCCCTAGAGGTTTGGTGAAATAGGCAAAGGCCTCAGACAAGATCCGATCTGTCGTATCAAAATCATAGGCGATCTGAGGTTTCCCAGGGACATTGGGGCAAGATAGGTTCAATTCTGTCAAACCTTTAAAGTCACTGTCTTGCACCTTTTTCAAGATGGTATGGGTCTCTTCAGGAGACATGCCGACGAGAGATAAGAAGAAAGTCCGGTCAGGATCCGTTTCTTGCAACTCTAATAAGTAATTCAAATAATAGTCCAACCCTTGGTTAGGTAGCCCCATCGAATTGATCGAACCAAGCGGCACATCTTGGTAGCGTGGCTCTGGATTACCAGCACGGAATTCTAAGGTCGCTGTCTTGGTCACAAAGGTCCCAGCAGCTGAGTTCTTCACTTCTTCTAATTCCTCAGTGGTCATACAGGCTACACCTGCCGCATTCATCAAGCAGTTGTCAAATTCAAAACCAGCAATTTGCGTCTTTGTCGATACCATCTTGTACTCCTTTTTTGAAACACCACCAACAGAATCGTTCGGGATGCTCTCTATTTTCTTCTTTCATTATACCATCACTTGGAAGCTTCCGGACAATCAAAGCTAAAAATTCTTCCAAACATTCGGACTTTCCTACTAGTGATAAAATTTTCAGAAAATTCAACTTTTTTCTTTACAAGCCAAAAAAAGTCTGCTATAATGATCCATGTAAAAAAACATGACATTGTTTGTCAACTGTCTCAAAACCACTCCCCTAGCGGGTTTGCTGGTTTTCGTTTCATTCACAAAGGAGAATTAACATGACAACTGCTAAAGAATATATCCAAAGCACCTTCGAAACTGTAAAAGCTCGTAATGGCCACGAAGCTGAATTCCTTCAAGCTGTTGAAGAGTTCCTCAGCACTTTGGAACCTGTTTTTGAAAAACATCCTGAATACATCGAAGAAAACATTTTGGCTCGTATTACAGAACCTGAACGCGTAATTTCTTTCCGTGTTCCTTGGGTTGACCGTGAAGGAAACATCCAAGTAAACCGTGGTTACCGTGTTCAATTCAACTCTGCTGTAGGTCCTTACAAAGGTGGTCTTCGTTTCCACCCAACTGTTAACCAAGGGATCTTAAAATTCCTCGGTTTCGAACAAATCTTCAAAAACGTCTTGACTGGTCTTCCTATCGGTGGTGGTAAAGGTGGATCTGACTTCGATCCTAAAGGAAAAACAGACGCTGAAGTGATGCGTTTCTGCCAAAGCTTCATGACGGAATTGCAAAAACATATCGGTCCTTCTCTTGATGTCCCAGCTGGTGATATCGGGGTTGGTGGACGTGAAATCGGATACCTTTACGGTCAATACAAACGCCTTCGCCAATTTGATGCTGGTGTCTTGACTGGTAAACCTCTTGGTTTCGGTGGTAGCTTGATCCGTCCAGAAGCAACTGGTTATGGTTTGGTTTACTACACTGAAGAAATGCTCAAAGCAAACGGCGACAGCTTTGCTGGTAAGAAAGTCGTGATCTCAGGTTCTGGTAACGTTGCTCAATACGCTCTTCAAAAAGCAACTGAACTTGGTGCAACTGTTATCTCTGTATCTGACTCAAACGGTTACGTGATCGACGAAAACGGTATTGACTTCGACCTTCTTACAGACGTCAAAGAAAAACGTCGTGCACGTTTGACTGAATACGCTGCTGAAAAACCAACTGCTACTTACTACGAAGGTTCTGTATGGACTTATGCTGGTAACTATGACATCGCTCTTCCATGTGCAACTCAAAATGAAATCGATGGCGATGCTGCAAAACGTTTGGTCGCTCAAGGTGTGAAAGTTGTCTCTGAAGGAGCAAACATGCCAAGTAACATCGATGCCATCAACGTATACAAAGAAAATGGTATCCTTTACGGACCTGCTAAAGCAGCTAATGCTGGTGGGGTTGCTGTATCTGCTCTTGAAATGAGCCAAAACAGCCAACGTCTTTCATGGACACGCGAAGAAGTGGACGGACGTTTGAAAGACATCATGACCAACATCTTCAACACTGCTAAAACAACTGCAGAAACTTACGGTCTTGGTAAAGATTACCTTGCAGGTGCCAACATCGCTGCCTTTGAAAATGTCGCAAATGCGATGATTGCACAAGGTCTTGTATAATCAATCGATATTTTTCTTTGAGACCTTCGGGTCAAAGCCTCTCAACTCCTGAAACCAGTATGTTTCCGGAGTTTTTTTTGTAGCTACCGACCTCTATCAAGTCAACCCGACCAAGGGAGAAAAGCCATTTTTAAGACAAGGGGTTCGACCTTCTGTAGTGGGGAGATGTAAGCCCTCTCTTTTTCTGTATCTTTTTCTAAAAAAATTTTATTTTTTTTACTTTACCCCCTTGCATTTTTAATAAATTAGTATTAAACTATAGCAAAAGGAGGTGTGCTTATGTTTCTTTTAGCTCAAGAAAAATCAGATACGATCGAATTCCTTAAGTCTGAATTGGTCCAATTACTCTCCAATATGCGACAAGAAATCGCAGCTAGCCGTCAATCACAGACCGGCGCAGCTTGCCATCATATTGAATGTTGCATGGACAAGATCCAAAGGGCAAAAAGTTCCGTAGCCATTGCCCTCCCGATCGAATCCTTAAATCTTGAAATCACGACTATGCTGCGCAAGCAACTCATCGTCTTGCCACCAGATGCTCGAAAAAATTGGGACCAGATTAAAAAGCTGGATTTCAAATACTGCCACTTAAAATAGACCAAAAAAGAAAGTGGGACAGAAATCGGTAATTCGTTAGAATTCGATTTCGTCGTCCCACCTCCGCACAGTTGAGTAGGGCTGTAAAAGCTGATGAAATCAGCGTAGTAGAGCCCACTCAACCACTGCGTCTTGCTCGACAATCCAAAAACAATTGAGAGGCTAGGACTTTTGTCCCAGCCTCTTTTTTGTGTTACATGATCCCGTTCTTTCCTGTCGGTAGGTTAATCCCTGCTTCCATCAAGGCATCATGGTAGAGTTTATAGTAGGTATGATAGACAGTCGTCTGGGTTCCATTTTGCGCAGTCATAGCAATTCGGAAGGAATAACGACCATTTTTTTCGATCTGTGGGCCTAAAATCGTAGGACCTGTCAACACCTCTGGGTGTTTATCTTGTTCAGACTGATTGACCTGAGCAATCACCTGATAGATCTTGTCGAGATCGGTATTTGCGTCTAGCGGAATATCGATCAGCACGCGCATATCGCCGCGTGAGAGATTGCTGACGACGGTGATATTGCGATTCGGAACAAAGTGGAGAGTCCCATCAAAGTCCCGTACCTGGGTCGTCCGAATCCCGACACTGCTGACGATGCCGGCAATATTAATAGACCCATTCGTGAGACGAACATTGTCACCCACGTCCAGCTGGCGTTCTAAAAGGATGAAGAAACCATTGACCAAATCGGAAAGAAAGCCCTGGGCTCCCATCCCAATCGCCACCCCAGCAATCCCAGCACCAGCCAAGAGACTAGAGACCGGAAGACCCAGAATCGATAAAATCCAGTAGATCAAGATGAAATACAAACAATAGTTTAAGAGGCTCTCAACCAAACGGAGAATCGTTTTTTTACGGGCTTCATCCTGCACCGTATACTTAAAGGAAGGGGTTAATATCCGCTTGACCAGGCTATGGATGGCCTTTTTAGCGATAAAAAATAAGAGAAAGATAAAAATTAGAGAGATACATTTTGATATCAGATCATCAAAAATCTTCGTCCAGTCTATTTTACTGAAATAACGTTGGAAAGCTTGACTCATTTATTCGGGCCTTTCTACCAAAGAATAGTATAATTATATCAAATATTCGGAAATAAGGCTATTTTTTGAAAATTTCATTACTTTCCCCCCCTAACTATCGTATAATATTCCTTAATTATTTTTTAAGGAGGTCCTACATGATTCATCGATTGATTACAACTTGGAATAAAACCAACCTTATGAAAAGGATCGCAATCGGGATTGTACTTGGAGTCATCCTAGCACTTATCTTCCCGAAAGCAACTGGCATTGGACTCTTAGGAGAGTTCTTTGTTGGGGGGCTCCGTGCGATCGCACCCCTTCTGGTCTTTGCGCTCGTCGCAAATGCCCTCTCCCAACACCAAAAAGGGACAGAGACCAATATGAAAAAGGTCATCGTCCTCTATCTCCTAGGAACCTTTGCTGCTGCCTTCGTCGCTGTTTTGGTCAATTACATTTTCCCTATCACCATTACCCTAACTGGAAAGGCTGCTGAAGGATCCTCTCCAAACGGGATTGGCGAAGTGATCAGTAACCTCTTGCTCAAGATCGTCGACAACCCGGTCAACGCCTTGCAGCAAGCCAACTACATTGGGATCCTTTCTTGGGCAACCGTCTTTGGGATTGCCATGAGAGAGGCGAGTGAACACAGTAAAGACCTCCTGCAAACCCTAGCAGACATCACTTCAAAAATCGTTGAGTGGATTATCAACCTAGCTCCATTTGGGATCTTAGGCTTGGTCTTCACGACCATCGCTGGCCAAGGACTCAGTGCCCTTAGTAACTACGGGATTCTCTTACTTGTTTTGGTTGGTACCATGGCTTTTGTAGCCCTGGTCATCAATCCATTGATCGTCTTTTTCATGATCCGCAAGAACCCTTATCCCCTAGTTTTTAAATGCCTCCGTGTCAGTGGGGTAACAGCCTTCTTCACTCGAAGTTCTGCAGCCAATATCCCTGTCAATATGCGTCTCTGTGAAGAGTTGGGGCTGAATCCAGACACCTATTCTGTCTCCATTCCACTTGGTTCAACTGTAAACATGGCAGGCGCAGCCGTGACGATCAATATTTTGACGCTAGCTGCTGCCAATACCTTGCACATTCAGGTTGACTTTGGAACGACGCTCATCCTGAGTGTCGTAGCGGCTATCTCTGCTTGTGGAGCATCCGGAGTTGCGGGAGGATCTCTCCTTCTCATCCCTGTTGCTTGTAGCCTCTTTGGCATCACCAATGATTTGGCCATGCAAGTCGTCAGCGTCGGCTTTATCATCGGGGTCATCCAAGACTCTTGTGAAACAGCCCTCAACTCTTCGACAGATGCACTCTTCACTGCCATCGCCGAAATGAGCAGCTGGCCAAAAGAAAAACGCTATTAAATGAGCCTATCTCAAATAGACAAGAAAACCCAGATCTCGCGATCTGGGTTTTCTTATTTCTTAAAGTATTGTTTGCTTTCTTTGATGATGACAGGGGAGAGAGCTAAAAGGGCGATCAGGTTGGGCAAAGCCATCAGCCCATTCACAATATCCGCGATCACCCAGACCAGATCCAGCTTAAGGAAGCCTCCTAGTCCAACCATAAAAACAAAGAAGGTCCGATAGAGGTTGATATGTTTAACACCAAATAGGAATTCAAAACACCGCTCTCCGTAATAAGACCATCCAAGAATAGTCGTGGTCGCAAAAAGCACCAAGCATAGCGTTAGAATGATACCTCCGACTGGACCAAAGACGCCTGTAAACGTATCCTGAGTCAGGGTGCTAGTGCTGCCCTTAGCCATCCACTCACCTGAAACCAAGAGTGAAAGTCCTGTCAAACTACAGATGATAATGGTATCAATAAAGGTTCCTGTCATGGAGATCAAACCTTGCTCGACGGGCTCATTGGTCTTCGCTGCGGCGGCTGCAATGGGTGCAGATCCGAGACCAGATTCATTAGAGAAAACCCCACGCGCCACCCCTTTTTGGATAGCCATTTTGACCGTTGCTCCTGCGAAACCTCCCATGGCTGCAGTTCCTGTGAAAGCACCTGAAAAGACTGCTTTTAAGGCTGGAAGCAATTGGTCCAGATGCAAGACAATAATCGTGATAGTCGCAAAGATATAGGCAGCAGCCATAAAAGGAACCACTTTTTCAGAGACTTTGGAAATCCAGTGAATCCCTCCAAAGATGATGGTCGAAACCACCAGAGCAATTACTACACTAGCCACTTCTGGAGCTGTTCCAAAACTGGCCTGAAGGGATCCCGTAATGGAATTAACCTGGGTCATGGTTCCGATCCCAAAGAGGGCCACCAGCACTCCTGCAACCGCAAAGAAAATAGCCAGCGGTCGCCACTTCTCTCCCATCCCGTGAAGAATGTAGTACATGGGACCACCCGAGATATGACCGTTGTCATCCTTGGTCCGATAACGAATGGCTAAGAGCCCTTCTGCATACTTGGTCGCCATTCCAAAGAAGGCTGCCATCCACATCCAAAAGAGGGCACCTGGGCCACCTGTCTGAATCGCTGTAGCCACCCCTACAATATTCCCCGTCCCTACAGTAGCCGCTAGAGCTGTCGCAAGGGCTCCGAAACTCGAGATATCCCCGTGTCCCTCATCTTCTGTAAAGATCAGGCGAAAAGCTTTTGGAAGGTAGCGTATTTGAAGCAAACCCAAGCGAAGGGTTAGGTAGATCCCTGTTCCCACCAAGAGCACCAACAGCGGGGCGCCCCATACTAGATTATCGAGCTGCTGAAAAAACTGCAATACATGGTCCATTTTCTGTCTCCTTTTTCATCGACCGCTCGACAGAAAAGAGAAAAAGAAAGAGCACATGTCAAACATGTACTCTGGTCCTGCTTAAAATAGGGGCTTTCCCTATCTTTCGCTCTGTCCTTTTACCTGAGAGTTTGAGTAGATGCATCCTCTACCTTGCCCCTTCGGTGCCATTTCTGGTCTCTCCAGAGTTCCGTCCATTCACAGTCACTCACGCTCCTGCAAACTTCATTCGGTCGTATGTAATTTTCTCTATTTTAATCGATTTTCAAAAGTTTGTCAATCGTTTCTGAAAATATCTTGTAAACTACCTGAAAATACACAGTTTTTAATCACTCAAGGAGAAGTGATTGGTCATGAGGTTGCTAGCATCGAGCAAAATCTTGTCCAAGAGTTGATCTGTCGCTTCCTGGATTTGATCACTCATAGCTTGGTTTTCCGCCTCAAAATCAACGGTCTCACCTGCTGCAAGTGCACGATCGACTTTATTGATGCGCGCATGTCCCCAGGCCATTGTCGTTTCTTGGTAATCATCCAAATCACCAACATGGTGAGCATAGTGTGGATCTGCTAGTCCTGCAATAATCCGGTTGGCCCAGTAGAAGGAATCTGTTGTTACCTTAGCCGTTGTATTGGCAAAGTAGTCTGGCGTTGTATCCACTTGGGTAAAGAAAGGAACGGCTGTATTATAAGGCATGGAGCCATAAGAAATCCATTGGATACCTGTAGTTTCTTGTGGTTTATTGGGACGCAATTGCAGAATCGCTGTCTGGCTGGTCCGGTTGATCCCGATCGTCCGGAAGGTCCGCTGACTCACGTGATCTCCTTCAGGGCCATAGGGATCGTAGATAGTGTCTTGGTAGTGGTTGCTCAAGACATATTTGACATCTTCAATCGTCACCTTGCGATAGGGTTTTTGACACCAAGGAATCTCAAAGCTCCGTGGATCCTGCTCGATTTCAGGATTGAGGAAACGCTGGATGGCCCAAGCCCGCGGTGTATTGTAGTGACGGTCCTTGTCTTTTTGGCTACCAAAGGCATAGCGTGGATTAAAACCTTTCCCTTCTTGATCCAGAATTAAATGGTGCTCTGTGACAAAATGTTCAAGATCTGGGTCACAAAGAAACTCATCGGGATTGCCAAATTCAAAATAATCACTTCCCAGTTGGTTCGGGTTGGTCACATAGGCATCGTCAGGGACACGGCGCGCCATCCAGTGGTGACCTCCGATGGTTTCCAACCACCAGATTTCATTCACATCTGAAATGGCGATCCCGTTAGACTCATAAGTTCCGTACTCTTCCAAAATCTTTCCGAGACGCAAGACCCCTTCGCGGGCAGTCTTGACATAAGGCAAGACCAAGGTCAGCATGTCTTCCTCACCGATACCACTCTCTACAAGAGGATCTGCCCCTAGCACACGGCTATTGGTCGTAATAGTCTCTGTCTCACTCATGGCTACATTATAGACATTGATCCCAGCTTCTCCCCAGATCCCATCTTTAGGAATGGCATCTGGAACCGCTGTATAGCGAACTGGATTATCTGGCAAGCCGATTTCAAAAGTTGATAAAACTGACTTGTAATGACGCGGTTGATCTTCCGGTTTGACCACGATCAATTTCTTGGGCGTAAAAACGCCATTTTGAGAATCCTCTGTTCGTGCTACAATGGTCGAACCATCATAGCTAGCATTTTTTCCGACTAGAATCGTTGTACACGAATCTGCACTTTCACGTTTACGCATGCGTATCCTCCCAAATCATTCATTGCCTCTATTATAGCACTTTTAAAAGGGAGGACCTACTGAAAATCAGATTTAAAAGCGAATCCTTTTCAACAACTTTCAATCATTTTCATTTTATAAAATTTTAAAAACCCTAGCTGATAAACAGCTTGGATTCGATTATCCTTTAAACGTGACAATGGTTGCGCCGCTACCACCTGCATTTTGGGGGGCATATTCAAAACTTTTGACGTGTTTGTTGCGGCGGAGGTATTTGGTCACCCCTTCACGGATGACACCCGTCCCAATCCCGTGGATGATATCGACTTGTGCCATGTTGTTGAGCAGCGCTTGATCGATAAAGCCATCTAGCTCTTGCATGGCCTCTTCATAGCGTTTCCCACGGAGGTCCAGACGCGCTCTCGGCCCACTCGTGTTCGAGCGTTTGACGACATTCACCTGGCGTTTCTTAGGTTGAGTTGCTTCTTTTTCAGCCTTGATAAGGTTGAATTCTTTTTCTTCCAAGGTCATCTTGATCAAGCCGACTTGCGCCTCCCAGCGGCCATCTTTGAGTTGCTTGACCAGGGTTCCACGTTGGCCATAGCTGATAACCAAGATTTCATCACCTACCTTAGGAGCACGCGCCTTTTTGGCTTTTTTCAAGACCTTGTTTTTAGAAAGGTCAACGGTCTCAGGAGCGAGTTTTTTCAACTGAGCCTTGGCTTCAATGATTTCATGTGGTTTCAACTGGGATTTAGCATGAAGTCCTTGAAGGATACGGTCACTCTCTGAGAGGGCCATGTCCACAATTTCCTTGGCCTCTTCTCTCGCCTTATTGAGCTCTGTTTCTCTCTCTCGGGTCAGTTCGTTATAGAGTTTTCGAAGAGCACGATTGAATTTAAGATTTTCTTGCTCGACCTCTTGAATGGTATCCAAGCGCTTGCGACTTTCTAAGGTCTGCGCCTCCAATTTTTCAATAATTTGATTGACATCATTATCCGTATTGGTCATCTTCATGGCATCCTGGATAATGGTCTCAGACAAGCCCAAACGGCGGGCGATCTCAAAGGCATTGGAGCGACCAGGAACTCCTTGCATGAAGCGATAGGTAGGACGCAGACTTGCTGTGTCAAATTCCATACTGGCATTTTGCACCCCTGCAGTCTCAATTCCATATGCCTTGAGCTCTGGATAGTGGGTTGTCGCCATGGTCTTAATCCCGCGTAAACGCAGGTCTTCTAGGATAGCAATAGCAAGGCCAGCCCCCTCTTGAGGATCGGTTCCAGCCCCCAACTCATCCAGAAGGATCAAGGAGGCGGTATCCACTTGATTTAAGATAGATACGATATTGGTCATATGACTGGAGAAGGTCGACAAGCTCTGCTCGATCGATTGTTCATCTCCAATATCTGCAAAGACCTGTGAGAAGATGCCCACACGACTACCTGGATCTGCTAGAATGGGAAGACCAGACTGGGCCATAATTTGCGCTAGTCCCAGCGTTTTTAGCATGATGGTTTTCCCCCCTGTATTGGGACCGGTAATCACGATTTCTGTCAAGTCCTCGGTAAAATGCAGGTCATTCGCGACAGCATTTTCAATCAAGGGATGACGTAGTTGCAAGAGCTGAATAGAGCGATTGCTACTAACCTCTGGTACCACTGCTTTATAATCGCGTATAAACCGATACTTGGCCTTGATCAAGTCTAAGTGACCGATAATCCAAGCATTATTTGCAATTTCTGCTGCATGAGGGCGCAGGGTGTCAGATAATTCCTCCAGAATCTGAATGATTTCATACCGTTCATCGGCTCGATGGTTGGCAATTTCTTCATTAAGATTGACGACTGCCCGAGGCTCGATATAAACGGTATTCCCGCTGGCTGAGATATCGTGGACCACCCCTGCAATCCGGTTGCGATAGGTGTTTTTTACTGGTAGAACATTGCGGCCATTCCGACTAGCAATCACAACATCCGCTAACATATCGGCCTTGCTTTTCAGTAGATCTTGTAGAATCTCTCTGACCTGGTGTTCATTTTCCTGGATTCGGCGACGGATTTTGGCCAATTTTTCACTGGCAAAAGACTCGACAAAGCCTCCTTCGTTGATAGCTTGAAGCCCACCTTGTAGGCGAGGAAGATCCACCAAGTTGTCAAAGAGGCGATTGAGCCTTTCCAGACGGACATTTTCCAAGTTGTCGTAGAAATCCTTGAGCTCATGTGTCACCCGAAGGACAGCTTTTAACGCTAGTAATTCATCGATATTGAGGGATGCCTCCATCTCCAAACGCTTGGCCACTGGACGGACATCTTGAATCGTCGATACGGCAAAGCGAGGCTCTTCCAAGAGGATCTGCTCCATATCTTCTAGCTCCATAAAGGCCGTTTCGATGCTTTCTTTTTTATCAGTTGGAGTAAGGGCTGCTAGCTCCATCTCCCCTTGTTCTGTCTGTAGATAGGGTTCAAAGAGTTGCTTAACCTTGTCAAACTCCAGAATATCTAATATTTTTTTATTCATGTTTCTCCTACAAAAAAAGTGAGCGTCCTTCCTTGAATCGGACTTGTCTCACTTCTTTCTTCATTTTTGCTCCTTAAGCTCCGATAATCGCAGTCACCCACAAGTTGTGGAACAGACTGGAACTGATCGGGGTATGAAGGATGATAAAGCGGATCAATCCACTTGCATTTAGTCTATTTTGGATGGAAGGCATGGGAACCGTTGAGAGGACAGTCAAGCCCATCTGGATGACCAAGAGAGTGATCACGACAGCAATCACACCCGCTCCAATTTGATACTTGCGATCCTCCAGTTTTTCTGGCTGGGGTACCAAGTGCATAAAGATCCCAATCACGCGACCAATCAGGTAGATCATCGTAAAAATCAACACATAAGCTAAACCTGCATAAAAGATGTCATCTAACTGAAACAGGTAGCGGTTGGCATAAAAATAATTCACTGATTGCTGGGTGGGACTCGAAAATGGAACCCATAGAGACAACACCTTGGCCAGCCCCTTGTAGCTGCCGCCTGCAATCAAGAGGGCCACTAAGGTCACTAGAAAATAATAGGACTGGAGGATAATCCCTCTTGCATAACCAATATAAAAACTCCATGCCAAAATCAATAAGATTAAGAAAGTTAACATGTATCTCCTCTTATTTAGATGATTTATCCTTTAAGTCGTCTAAAGCTTTGCGACGAAAATCATCTAATTCTTTTTCTTTGTCGTCAAACTCAATCTCGCGATTCAGCTGCATGGACAAACTATTTACTGCCAATAAGATCGCGATGGTTTCGTCATCTGCCTCTGGCATTTGTTCCTTAATTGCTTGGTATTTTTCTTTCGCAACACGTTCGACTTCTTCCATAAACAGATTATCATGGTTGGTTGTTAAAGTGAGCGCTTTGTTTCCAAATGTAAATTTATATCTATTTAAGCTCGCCATAAAAATCACCTCACGGTATTATACCAAAAAAGGCTAGCTTTGTCAGTAGCAAAGCCCCTCTTCACAGGGATTTTCCAGTGGATTCTTTCTTTCTTTTTGCTCCCTCTCTCCCTGAATTTGTGGTACAATAGTGGTTATGGAAAGTATGACACTCACTCCAACACAGGAGCAAATCCTTGATTTTGTCCATACCTATCGAAGTTCTCTCACTCAAAGCAAGAATCCTCATATGGATTATTTCTTTCGACTAGAGGGAGCGACCGTTTCAATCTACAAGTCTGGAAAAGTCTTGCTCCAGGGCAATGACCTTACTCCTTACCTGGCCTTTTTCGGGCAAGATGCTGGGAACCCTAAAGGTTCTACTACTTCATCTGCACGACAAGATCTAGCCATGATCGGAACCGACGAGGTCGGAAACGGCTCTTATTTTGGTGGACTCACCGTCGTTGCATCCTTTGTCACACCTGACCAGCACGACTGGCTCAAAAAGCTCGGTGTGGGGGATTCAAAGACCTTGGATGATCGAAAAATTCAGCAATTGGCTCCTCTCCTTGAGGAAAACATCCAGCATCAAGCACTCTTATTGTCTCCAAAGAAGTACAATGAAGTCATTGCTTCTGGCTACAATGCTGTTTCGGTCAAAGTCGCTCTGCACAATCAGGCTATCTATCTTCTATTAAATAAAGGAGTCCAAGCAGAGCGAATTGTGATCGATGCCTTTACGACGGCTAAAAACTACCAAAAATACGTGAAAGCTGAAAAAAATCAGGTCTCCCAAGCTATTGAGTTGGAAGAAAAAGCAGAAGGTAAGTATCTAGCTGTTGCGGTTAGTTCCATCATTGCCCGCAATCTCTTCCTTCAAAATCTGGAAGATCTGGGCAAGGAACTGGGCTTTAATCTGCCTAGTGGAGCAGGGGCGAAGTCAGACCAAGTCGCTGCTAAATTGCTTCAGACCTACGGGATGAAAGCTCTGGATTATTGTGCCAAACTCCATTTTAAAAACACAGAAAAAGCAAAGAAATTACTAGAAAGATAAGTTATGTCAAAAAGAAGTTCAAAACATACATCTAGCTCACCAGTGGTGAGATTCCTTAAAGAATGGGGCCTCTTCAGCATCATCGTTGGTCTCATCATCGCCTCACGCGTCTTCCTTTGGGCTCCGGTCAAGGTGGATGGTCATTCGATGGATCCGACCTTGGCTGATAGCGAGTACCTCCTTGTGGTCAACCACCTTTCGATTGATCGTTTCGACATTGTCGTTGCCAGTGAAAAAGACGACGACGGCAAAACCAAGGACATCGTCAAGCGGGTCATCGGTCTTCCTGGAGATACTATCCAGTACGACAACGATACTCTCTACATCAATGGGAAAAAGACCAATGAGCCCTATTTGAAAGACTACATCGCTCGTTTCAAAAAAGATAAATTGCAATCAACCTACACTGGAAAAGGGTTCGAAGAAAACGGAGAACTCTTCCGCCAATTGGCCAATACAGCCCAAGCCTTTACAGTAGACAAGGATGGCAATCCTAAATTTACCTTGAAGTTGCTCGACGATGAATACCTCTTACTTGGAGATGACCGGATCGTTTCAAAAGATAGCCGTCAGGTCGGAGCCTTCAAGAAAGAACAAATCAAAGGGCAAGCCGTCTTTAGACTATGGCCTATCTACCCTTTCAAAACTTATTAGTATAGATCAACAGACTGAGGCTGAGACAAGTATGTCCCAGCCTTGCTTTATAAAAAGGAAAGAAATGATGGAATATTATTTTTCTGGTACTATTGAGCGTATTATTTTTGAAAATCCTAGCAGTTTTTTTCGAATCCTCTTACTCGACATCAGCGATACAGATGCCGAAGACTTTGATGATTTTGAGATCATTGTAACGGGCACTATGGCAGATATTATGGAAGGCGAAGACTATACTTTCTGGGGGGAGCTAGTCCATCATCCTAAATACGGAGAACAGCTCAAAATCAGTCGCTATGAACGTGCTAAACCCTCTAGCAAGGGCTTGGTGAAATATTTTTCCAGCGATCACTTCAAAGGAATTGGGCTCAAAACGGCTCAAAAAATCGTGGACCTCTATGGAGACAATACCATTGACAAAATTCTGGAGGCCCCTGAAAAATTAGAAGATATCACTGGTCTCTCCAAGAAAAACCGCCTGGCTTTTGTAGAAAAACTCCGTCAGAATTACGGAACAGAGCGCATTCTCGCCCAACTAGCCAACTATGGCATTCCCAATAAATTGGCCTTTCAGATCCAAGATTTTTATAAAGAAGAAACCCTCCAGATCGTGGAGCAACAGCCCTACCGATTGGTGGAAGATATCCAAGGCATGGGCTTTAAAATCGCGGACCAACTAGCCGAAGAATTGGGGATTGCAAGTGATGCCCCTGAGCGATTCCGCGCGGGTCTGATCCACAGCCTTTTTAGCTACTCTATCGAGACTGGAAATACCTATATCGAAGCCAAGGACCTCCTGCGCTATACCATTGACCTCCTAGAATCCGCTCGTCCAGTAGAATTGGATCCTTCCACTGTCGCCCAGGAATTAGGACGCCTCATTGAGGAAGACAAGGTCCAAAACGTGGACACCAAGGTCTTTGACAATAGTCTCTTCTTTGCGGAGGAAGGGATTCGCAGTCATATCGGTCGCCTCCTAGAAAAAGGAAAGCAAGCTTCATTTGAAGCTGAGAAAATCAACCAGGCGATTGAGGAGGTTGAAAAAGATCTGGGGATTCGCTACGATGCGATTCAAAAAGAGGCGATTCACCAAGCTATCCAAAACAAGGTCTTTATCCTCACCGGGGGTCCTGGGACAGGAAAGACTACCGTTATCAATGGGATGATCAGTGTCTATGCCCAACTCCACCAGCTGGACCTTCGGAAGAAACAAGACCTGCCGATCCTCTTGGCTGCCCCAACGGGACGGGCAGCTAGGCGCATGAATGAGCTGACAGGACTTCCGAGCGCCACCATCCACCGCCATTTGGGGATGACTGGGGATGATGACACCAGCCACTTAGAGGACTACCTAGATGCAGACTTTATCATTGTGGATGAATTTTCCATGGTTGATACCTGGCTGGCTAATCAATTACTTAGCAATATTGCAACAGATACGAAACTCTTGATTGTGGGAGATGCCGACCAATTACCTTCCGTCAGCCCTGGTCAGGTCTTGGCTGATCTCTTGCAGATCCCAAGCATCCCTCAGACCAAACTGGAGCATATTTTCCGTCAGAGTGAGGACTCGACCATTGTCTCACTGGCAGGAGACATTCGCCAAGGCAAGCTTCCTCAAGATTTCACAGAACGAAAAGCTGACCGCTCTTATTTCGAAGCCGGAAGCGAACACATCCCTAAGATGATTGAGCAAATCACTTCTGCTGCCCTTCGCAGTCAAATCCCTGATCGAGATATCCAAGTCTTAGCTCCCATGTACAAGGGCCAGGCCGGCATTGACAATATCAATACGCTCATGCAAGACCTTCTCAATCCAGCTGTCAAAGATCAGGTGGTCTTTGACACGCCAGACTGCCAATACCGCGATGGAGACAAGGTCATCCATCTGGTCAATGATGCAGAAAGCAATGTCTTTAATGGAGATATTGGCTACATCACCGATCTTCTCCCAGGAAAATATACAGAATCCAAGCAAGATGAATTGACTATCCAATTTGATGGCAATGAAATCGTCTACCCGCGCAATGAATGGTACAAGATTCGCTTAGCCTATGCGATGAGTATTCACAAATCGCAAGGAAGTGAGTTTCCGGTAGTGATTTTGCCCATTACCAATCAAAGCCACCGGATGTTGCAGCGTAATTTGATCTATACTGCCATCACGCGCTCTAAGAGCAAGCTGATTCTCTTAGGAGAATACAGCGCCTTTGATTACGCCACTAAAAATACCGGTACTGCGCGCAAGACCTACTTGGTGGAGCGCTTCAAGGACCTGGACGGAGGCGAGGCAACCAAAGACTCTTCTTCAGCCGTTGCCACCGCTTCTGCTACAGTCGAATCCGCACGAAGCAAGGAAGGGACTGTTGAAAGGAAGGCTGAGCCTGATGAACCGACTGTCTATCGACTGACAGAAGACAATCTCCACACCATTTCTCCTATGATCGGACTGACTGAAGAAGAGATTGCAGCCTTTTTTGACATCAAAAAATACGACTAGTGAACAAACTAGTCGTTTTCTTTTTCTTCCACCAAAGGCAGCTCAGTATGATCGATGAAATTGGTCATGGTGACACCCAAGAGACGGATTCCTGTATTTATCGATTCGATTTCTTGAAAAATATGTCGGGCGGAACGATTGATCCGCTCAGCCTCTCGTGTTGGCTCCGTCAATGTCATCCGCTTGGTCAGGGTGGTGAAGTCTCCATAGCGCACTTTTAAGACCAAGGTTTTCCCTTGCTTGCCGTGTTTTTCCAGCGATTGGGCCACCTTACTGGACAGATTGGCAATTTCTTCTAAAATATCATCTTCAGCATAGAGTAGCTTGCGGTAGGTCCGCTCTTTTCCGATCGACTTGCGGATGCGATGGTTCTTGACAGGGCTATTGTGAATGCCTCGCGCCTTACGAAAGAGATCATAGCCAAAGCGTCCAAATCGATCAATCAAAGTCATCTCCGGGATGGCTAAAAGATCCGCGCCAGTATAGACCCCCATCTCATGCAGCCGCTCCACTGTCTTCTTTCCTACCCCGTGAAATTTGGCAATGTCCATCTGGCTCAGGAAATCCTCGGCATCCTCCGGCAAGACCACAGTTAGGCCACGGGGCTTTTGGTAGTCACTTGCCATCTTGGCCAAAAACTTATTATAAGAGACACCCGCTGAAGCTGTGAGATGCAGCTCTTCCCAGATCGCATGCTGAATCAAGCGGGCAATCTTGACAGCTGATTTGCTCTGGATTTTATTTTCCGTCACATCTAGATAGGCTTCGTCAATACTCATAGGCTCGATCAGATCTGTATAGCGCTTGAAAATCTCACGAACCTGCTCGCCCACTTCTCGGTATTTTTCATAATTTCCAGAGATAAAAATCGCTTGGGGACAAAGGTCCAGCGCTTCCTTGGAACTCATGGCCGAATGAATCCCATATTTCCGTGCTTCATAGTTACAGGTCGAGACCACACCTCTCCCTCCTGATTGACGAGGGTCCTGGCCAATTACGACAGGCTTCCCCTTTAAACTAGGGTTATCTCTTTCTTCGACCGCAGCAAAAAATGCATCCATATCAATATGAATAATCTTGCGACTCGTATCATTCACCAATGGAAATATCAGCATTTTTCACCCTCCTTTTTTCTATTATAAGAAGAAAATTTTAGAATTGCAAAAATCGGCCCTTCCTAAAAACATGAAAATTGATGGAAATTCATGTTCATTTTCAAAAATGTAGTACAGTATCCCAGAAGAATTGAAACTGTATTATAAAAGAATCTGCTATTTTTCGCAATTTGTCTTTGTGTAACCGGTTTCTGTATGGTATACTACTATTGTAAGTGCAACAGATATAGTTGCTAGAAAGACAATAGAGGAAAATAAAAATGGTTGTTAAAACAGTCGTTGAAGCACAAGATATTTTTGACAAAGCCTGGGAAGGCTTCAAAGGTGAAGATTGGAAAGAAAAAGCAAGCGTTTCTCGCTTCGTTCAAGCTAACTACACACCTTATGATGGCGATGAAAGCTTCCTAGCTGGTCCAACTGAACGTTCTCTTCACATCAAAAAGATTGTTGAAGAAACAAAAGCTCATTACGAAGAAACTCGTTTCCCATACGATAACCGTCCAACATCTATCGCTGATATCGCAGCTGGATATATCGACAAAGAAAACGAAGTCATCTTCGGTATCCAAAATGATGAATTGTTCAAATTGAACTTCATGCCTCGTGGTGGTATCCGTATGGCGGAAACTACTTTGAAAGAAAATGGATACGAACCAGATCCTGCAGTTCATGAAATCTTCACAAAATACGTTACAACTGTAAACGACGGTATCTTCCGCGCTTACACTTCTAACATCCGTCGTGCTCGTCACGCTCACACTGTAACTGGTCTTCCAGATGCTTACTCTCGTGGACGTATCATCGGGGTTTATGCTCGTTTGGCTCTTTACGGGGCTGACTACTTGATGGCTGAAAAAGCAAACGACTGGAACTCTATTACTGAAATCGATGAAGAATCAATCCGTCTTCGTGAAGAAGTAAACCTTCAATACCAAGCACTTCAAGAAGTTGTTAAATTGGGTGACCTTTATGGTGTAGACGTACGTCGTCCTGCCTTTGATACAAAAGAAGCGATCCAATGGACAAACATCGCCTTCATGGCTGTCTGCCGTGTGATCAACGGTGCTGCTACTTCTCTTGGACGTGTGCCAATCGTTCTTGATATCTACGCTGAACGTGACTTGGCTCGTGGTACTTACACTGAATCAGAAATCCAAGAATTCGTTGACGATTTCGTTATGAAATTGCGTACTGTTAAATTTGCTCGTACAAAAGCTTACGACCAATTGTACTCAGGTGACCCAACCTTCATCACAACTTCTATGGCTGGTATGGGTAACGACGGACGTCACCGTGTTACTAAAATGGACTACCGTTTCTTGAACACTTTGGACAACATCGGTAACTCTCCAGAACCAAACTTGACAGTTCTTTGGACTGACAAATTGCCATATAGCTTCCGTCGCTACTGTATGCACATGAGCCACAAACACTCTTCTATCCAATACGAAGGTGTAACAACAATGGCCAAAGACGGATACGGTGAAATGAGCTGTATCTCATGTTGTGTATCTCCACTTGACCCAGAAAACGAAGAACAACGCCACAACATCCAATACTTCGGTGCTCGTGTTAACGTGCTTAAAGCTCTTCTTACTGGTTTGAACGGTGGTTACGACGATGTTCATAAAGACTACAAAGTATTTGACATCGATCCAATCCGTGACGAAGTTCTTGAATTCGAATCTGTTAAAGCAAACTTCGAAAAATCTCTTGACTGGTTGACAGACACTTACGTAGATGCTTTGAACATCATCCACTACATGACTGATAAGTACAACTACGAAGCTGTTCAAATGGCCTTCTTGCCAACTCACCAACGCGCTAACATGGGATTCGGTATCTGTGGATTTGCCAACACTGTTGATACATTGTCAGCAATCAAATACGCTACTGTTAAACCAATCCGTGACGAAGATGGCTACATCTACGACTACGAAACAATCGGTGAATACCCACGTTGGGGTGAAGATGACCCACGTTCTAACGAATTGGCAGAATGGTTGATCGAAGCTTACACTACTCGTCTTCGCAGCCACAAACTTTACAAGAACGCTGAAGCAACTGTTTCACTTCTTACCATCACTTCTAACGTTGCTTACTCTAAACAAACTGGTAACTCTCCAGTCCACAAAGGGGTATACCTCAACGAAGATGGTTCTGTGAACTTGTCTAAATTGGAATTCTTCTCACCAGGTGCTAACCCATCTAACAAAGCTAAAGGTGGATGGTTGCAAAACTTGAACTCACTTGCTAGCCTTGACTTTGGTTATGCAGCTGACGGTATCTCATTGACGACTCAAGTTTCACCACGTGCTCTTGGTAAAACTCGTGACGAACAAGTTGATAACTTGGTAACCATCCTTGACGGATACTTCGAAAACGGTGGACAACACGTTAACTTGAACGTTATGGACTTGAACGATGTTTACGAAAAGATCATGTCAGGTGAAGACGTTATCGTTCGTATCTCTGGATACTGTGTAAACACTAAATACCTCACTCCAGAACAAAAAACTGAATTGACACAACGTGTCTTCCACGAAGTTCTTTCAATGGATGATGCCTTGAACTAAGATTCAAATAGATCTTAAAAACCAGTCGGAAACGGCTGGTTTTTTCATCCCCATCGCAAGAGTATTCTGAATTTTGAAAGAGTTTAAGAGCCTACTATATAGAGTTTGACAGCGCTTTCTCCAAGTGTTATAGTAGAGCTGTAAATAATATAGAAGGGGTGATCCTATGTTTTTAACATTTATTTTCGCTATTATTTGGCTCTTTATCCTGATTGCACTGATCTTTTTAGCAACCCTTCTCGTCCAGGATAGCACCGTGCAACACCACCACCCGAGTTAGCGAATGATAAGCCTAAACAATAGCTATTCTAAACGAATTCAGAAAGGATAAGAAACAAACTAGAATTGTCAAATTTTAGTTCTGTCTCTCGTCCTTTTTTGCTATAATAGAAACAGATTATTTAGTAAGAAGGATATTATGGAAGAGTCAAAACAGATCAACCAAGTGATCGACGTCCTGATGTTAGCTGGAACCCTCCTGATAGAGAGCGGTTCTGAGATTCACCGGGTCGAAGATACCATGATCCGGATCGCCCATTCACAGGGAATCGTCGATTGCAATGTTTTAGCGATGCCAGTCGCTATTTTCTTTTCAATTGAGAATGCCAATGTCACGCGCATGAAACGGATCTTGCGGACTAATTACAATATTGAAAAGGTCTGTGATGTCAATCAGATCTCTCGTCAACTCGTCTCTGGAGAGATAGATCTCGAGCAAGCCTACCAGGCCCTGAGCGAGTTGAAAAATAAGCGCGTTCCTTATACCAATCTCCAGTTGACCATTGCGGCAACCCTCAGTGCACCTTTCTTCTCCATCATGTTTGGGGGAAATTTCTATGATGCGATTGGAGCAGGTATTGCGACTGTCTTTGCCTTTGCTTTTTCTCTTGTCGTTGAGAAATACGTTCGCATCCCCTTTGCCACTGCCTTTGCGGCCGCCTTTGTCTTTGGTTTTTTGGCCCATATCTGGACGCGCTATAGTGGTTTTCCTTCCAATACCGATCTCATTATCGCAGGCTGTGTCATGCCCTTCGTTCCTGGAATCGCCATGACCAATGCCGTCCGCGATCTGATGAATTACCACCTCAACTCTGGGATGAGCAAACTCTTTGAAACTCTCCTCATTACTCTTGCACTTGGTGCCGGTACAACCGTTGCCCTCGTCCTTATGAAATAAAATCATGAACCTAACTGAATTTTTAATCCAAGCGGTGGCCAGTTTGATTGCCATCATCACCTTTTTAATCGTCCTAAATGTGCAACGCTCCATGTTGATTCCTGGAGGAATCCTCGGTATGGGCATCTGGCTACTTTACTATATCCTGAAAGGGCCTACCAATGTCATCGTTGCGACCTTTATCGCAGCCATTGTCGGCTCCTGTATCAGTCAGATTTTAAGTATCATTCTCAAGACGCCTGTCGTGGTCTTTATGCTGTCCATTCTCGCGCCCTTAGTTCCTGGATATATTTCCTATCGGACCACTTCCTTCTTTGTCAGTGGCCAATATCGCCAGGCAGTGACCAGTGTTACCCTGGTGGTTATTCTGGCCTTGGTGATCTCCATCGGGATGGCTAGCGGCTCCGTTGTCTTGAAACTCTACCATTCTTACCAACGCCATCAAAAAAGAAAAATGACCAATGCCAACTAGCATTGGTTTTTCAAAACTTATCTATGTAATCGCTTGCATTTTCACTCAAAAGGAGTACAATGATAATGAAAAAAACAAATCCTTTAAAGTATGCGAGGTGCTGTATGATGATAAAGAAGTATATCAAGTATCTTCCTTATATGATTCTAGGAGCCCTCTCCTCCTATCTATTAGCGACTGATTATGCCCGCAATTCATTTGACTTGTTCTATCTGACCTTGAACTTTATGATTGTGAACATCGCTATACTCGTCTTCTACGAAAAAGTTCTAAAAGATAAATGCAAAGAACTCTTCATACGGGTCATGAGTAACCCTAAAAAAGATAGCTAAGCATAAGATTTGAATAGTCATCTGAGGATGACTTTTTCTTATAGATTCTCTATTTTTTCTTTGAAACATTGCATAATCGGTCCCGAGAATGATTTCCTTGCTGATCTAGCTTTTTCAAAGGAGTTTTACCCTTAAATATGGTAAAATAGTAACGAAATATACTAGTAGATATCAAATAAAAAAGAGGTTAAGAATGACAATTGGGATTGATAAGATTGGTTTTGCGACGAGCCCTTATGTCTTGCGTTTAGAAGATTTGGCCGCTGCTCGTGATACTGATCCCGAAAAACTGAGCAAGGGTCTTCTCTTAAAAGAACAAAGTGTTGCACCGATCACAGAAGACATCGTCACATTGGCTGCTACTGCAGCAGATGATATTTTAACAGACGAAGATAAAGAAGCGATCGACATGGTGATTCTTGCGACAGAATCTGGAATTGACCAGAGTAAGGCTGCTGCTGTTTTTGTCCATGGCTTACTAGACATCCAGCCTTTCGCTCGCTCTTTTGAGATGAAAGAAGCCTGTTATGCTGCGACTGCTGCCTTGGATTATGCTAAACTCCATGTTGAAAAATTCCCTCAGAGTAAGGTTTTGGTCATTGCCAGTGACATTGCTAAATATGGAATTGGAACTCCTGGAGAACCAACACAGGGGGCTGGAGCGGTTGCTATGCTGATCAGCCAAAATCCTCGTATTCTATCTTTTAACGATGACAATGTTGCCCAAACACGCGATGTCATGGATTTTTGGCGTCCAAATTATGCAACAACTCCCTTTGTGAATGGGATTTATTCAACGCAACAATATCTAGATTCTCTGAAAACAACCTGGGCGGAATACCAGAAACGAACTGGCCTTGCCTTGACAGACTTTGCAGCTGTCTGCTTCCACCTGCCTTATCCGAAATTAGCTCTCAAGGGCTTGAAAAAAATCTTGGATAAGTCAGTATCAGAAGAGAAAAAAGATCAATTACAATACAACTTTGATCAATCGATTCTATACAGCCAACGCGTGGGAAATATCTACACTGGATCTCTTTTCCTAGGCTTGCTGTCACTACTGGAAAATGACCCCCAACTAAAAACTGGGGACCGAATCGCCCTCTTTAGCTATGGAAGTGGAGCGGTTGCTGAGATCTTTAGTGCCAACCTTGTTCCTGGTTTTGAGCAACTCTTAGATCACAAACGCATGGAAAAACTGGACCAACGCACGGTTCTTAGTGTTGCTGACTACGAACGACTCTTTTATGAGGAAGTAGATCTAGACCCTAGTGGCAATCAAGTATTTGAACCTGCTACGCATCAAACTTTTGCTTTGACAGAGATCAAGGAACACCAACGCATTTATCAGAAAGTAGAAAAATAATGGCACGATTACCAGGTTTTGCAAAACTTTCGCCCACAGAACGCATAGAGGCCTTACTGAAGGAAGGCCTCTTAACTTGGGATGAAGCACAGATCTTAAAAGAACAAAAGGGACTTCCCCTTTCTATTGCAGATCAATTGACGGAAAATGTCTTGTCGACTTTTGACTTGCCTTTTAGCCTTGCTCCTTATTTCCTGATCAATGGTCGTGACTATGTCCTTCCCATGGTCACAGAAGAACCATCCGTGGTCGCGGCTGCCAGCTTTGCTGCCAAGCTCATTCAACGTTCGGGGGGGTTCACCACCCAGGTGCACCAGCGCCAAATGATCGGTGAGATTGCTCTGTCAGATGTTAAGGATGTAGAAATGGCTACCAAGCGCATCCTAGAGGACAAGGAAACCCTTCTTCAGTTGGCTAATGAAGCCTATCCTTCTATCGTCAAGCGTGGAGGTGGAGCGAGGGATCTTTGGGTCGAAAACAAGGGAGACTTTCTTATTGTCTACTTGGCGGTTGACCCTAAAGAAGCCATGGGGGCCAATATGCTCAACACGATGCTGGAAGCGCTGACCGATCGCATCCAAGAACTCTCTGGTGGACAGGCCTTAATGGCGATTTTATCCAACTTAGCCACGCGCTCTTTGGTGAGTGCACGGTGTGCCATCGATTTTAAAGCACTGAGTCGAAATCCTGAAGAAGCCATTGAGATTGCCCACCGAATGGAGCTAGCTAGCCAACTGGCTAAAGTGGATCCTTACCGTGCAGCCACACATAACAAGGGAATTTTTAACGGGATTGATGCCCTGGTCCTTGCGACAGGTAATGACTGGCGGGCCATCGAAGCAGGAGCCCATGCCTATGCTGCACAAAGTGGTTCTTACAAGGGTTTGAGTCACTGGACAAGTCATCCGGAAGAGAAAAAACTCTATGGAGAGATCACCCTACCAATGCCGGTTGCGACAAAAGGAGGCTCGATTGGCCTCAACCCAACAGTTCAAGTCAGCCACCGTTTGCTAGGAGAGCCTTCTGCTATTGAATTAGCAGGTATCATCGCTTCTCTCGGTTTAGCACAGAATTTCGCTGCCTTGAAAGCCTTAGTGACTACAGGGATCCAAGCAGGACATATGAAACTCCAAGCACGCTCCCTAGCCCTTCTAGCAGGAGCTAAGGAAGAGGAAGTTCCCCGATTGGTCAGCCAACTCCTTGAAAACAAACCCTTTAATTTAGAAAAGGCACAAACACTCTTACAAGAATTGAGAAAATAAAAGAACTAAGACCCACGTCTTAGTTCTTTTGTGTTTGAAAAAATTTTCTTATTGTTTTAAAAATGGCAACTCGGGATGTTTCTTGGTATAGAGCACCACTTCGATAAAGGTCCCTACTTGGACGGCAAAGAGCAGTCCGACGAGAAGATTAATCCGATGGTCTGTTTCATAAAACGGAGAGTTCCATAAGAAGTGATTGGCTACTGTCGAGAGAACACACCAGAGCCCAAAGAGTTTTTCCTTTTGCTGGGTCACTTGAGACAACAAAAGGAAGACACCAACTGATACAACAGCTGTATAGAGGGCATGTGAAGCTAATCCACCAGAGATCCGGTTGATGGCCTCAGTGACAGCGGCTAATTGGCTGGTTTTGGTTTGGCGGGCAACGTATCCTAAATCCTCAATGATTTGAAAACCAAAGCCAGAGCCCAAGCCTGCAATTAGAATCGCTTTTAGATCTTTCTTGCCAACCATCAAGACAACCCAAAAGGCAACTAGAGCCTTAAAGAATTCCTCTGAAAATGGGGCCGTCAAGGCATCGGTCCACTTGTTAAAGACAGTGGCATCCTTGATCACATGGCTATTTATAATATCAATCAAGCTATTGCCTGAAAAGCTCAACCAGCCTGCTACGAAGGCTCCTCCAAACATGGCAATCCATAAGACATAAGTTGGGACAGACAACTGCTTGGCCAATCGTTTTGAAAAGAGATAGAGCGGGATAATAATAGCAGCTAAGACAGACAAGTTTAAGACCAAGTCTCTGCCTGCAGACTGGCTAAATTCTTGTTGAGAAAGATGACCGAGTTCAAACTCCAAGCCAATTCCTGCAAACAGTAGAAAAAGATAGATCGAGGCTCTTTGAATTTTAGTCATCTTGTTTTCCTCCCTTTTGTTTCTTTGAGCGAATCAAGTAGATCACAATCGCTAGAAGGGTTGCCCCGAATAAGCCTGCTGCTAGAATGTAATCATAGTCAAAATCAACGAGATCAATCTTTTCTTCATAAGCAGCATCTTCTTCATCATCTAGATCTTGCAGGGCACTTTTCCCGTGTTCATCTGCTACCTTTTGTTCTGCTTCTTTTCTGATTTCTTGCAAGCGTTCGAAGGTCTTCTTAGCTCTTGCCAAGCTTTCCTCTGTTGCCTTCTCACTCGCTTCTTCAGGCTGAGAAGCAAGAGCGATTTGTTCCTTATCACTCAGATCTTGTTCGACCATCCACTGAGACTCCAATCGTTCCATTTCAGTACGAATCGCCCCATCTTCGAATAAATCTGGATACTTGGCCACAAGGTCATTGATTCTTGAAATTGTCCAATACCAAGAGCGATCATTGTAATGATCCCCTAATTCTTGGTAGGCTTGATAGGTGTTGAGAATATTGCCATAGTAGGGTAGGTACGGAGCATTTCGTGGACTGCCCATCGACAGCCACATGGTGCCTCCACCTGCACTCGCTGGGACCTCATCTTTCAGTTGGAAAATATGGGCCTCCATGACATTTGGATTGGAAATAGGGTATTTATAAACCGCATCAAACTCCCCTTTTTTCGGAATGCCTTTTCCATCCAGCTCCATTTGATCCTGTGGTTTATATTTGGTTCCTTCCAAACGATTGCGTTGGAGATTCATGGCATCGCGGAGGGTTAATTTTCGATCGGTTGTATGAAGAAGGTCAAAGGACGCATCGTCATATTTAACAGGAGAGCTTGGGTCTAGCGATTTGATTCCCGACCAAACCCGAGAGCGATCTGCTTCTTGCAAAGGCGGATTATAGGATTGAGAAACGTGGAATTTTCCGTCCACTTCCTTATAGCTATTGGCTTCTTTGGCGACTTTTTCAAGATCTTTTGAGGCGATCGTGCGTTCGGTATCTGACAGATCGACATGCCCTAAGAAGAAGGTATTTGGAAAGACCGCAAATCGATCCTCTGGGAAGAGAATCGCCGCATATTGATGGCCAGATAGGATTTCCATATACCAGACGCCTTCTTTATCGGCAATGGTCACAATATTTCCTTCTGCTGCGCCTTTTTCTTCGACGATTTTAGCAATGAGTTCGACCCCTTCTCTTGCGGTTTTCACACTAGGGAGAACAATACTGGTCAAGCCCGATTCTGCGAGGCCATCCTTGACATAGGGATCCACTTTTTGGATTTTGTCATTTGCTGAAGCAGATACAGTGGCAGAAATGGAAACCCCATATTCATTGAAGCCTGCTTCGTCAAAAATTCCTTGATCTGGGGTGACATCTGGGACCGCTGTATACTTATAGCTAATCTCTGGCAAGGGATATTGAAAACCGTTGGCAGCATCTTCAAAGATGGCTCCCTTTTTATTGTAGACACGCTCTCTAACCACAAAATTTTTATTATGGTTGGGTTCTAAATCTTCGGTACGCCCTACCAAGGTCGAACCATCGGCAGTCAGTTTCTTCCCGATGATGAACCCTGTACAAGCCTCAACAGGTTGAGCAATCAACAAAAGCGGAAGCAAGGCTGCTACAGCTGATCGAAAATAGTGCTTCTTCATCCTAAACTCCTTTTAAAAATGTTTTTCCTTATTTAGTATACTCTTTTACAAGCCTATTTTGCAAGCGATTCCATCAACCGTAAACGATTCGTAAACTATCAGAATTTTTGAGGAGAACACTTTTTCAAAAAAAAGAAAGAATTGGCTTATTTTGCCAATCCTAAACGAATAGGAACTAATTTTTAAGTAAAATAAGTTAAGTGATTCTTCAAAGAACTATAAAAGAGTTCTAATTTTCAAAATGAATAATAATATACGAAAACTTTCCGCCGTGAGAAAAGTGCCTGAAATGTTTTTGTTTCAGGCACTCGGGAGTTTTGAAACCTTAGGTTCAAAACTAATTGAACACGGGCTACGGATTGTGTCAAAAAGATAAGTTCTCCTAGAATCGAAAGATTCTGCGTCAAACTTCCTATTTTGACTTTATCCGTAGAAGCCCTTTGTATCTTAATTAGTCATGGAACTTCCTGGATTGCTGAAATCATCCACTGGATAATTTCACCTAACCTCCGTACTCACCTAAGGAAAGTTTCTAAAATGATTTTTCTTCATTTTTTCTGTTGCTGAGCTTGCCACAACTTTCCATAGAGGAGATAGTCGACTTCACGGAGCTCTTTCAGGTTCTGACAACCGAGCGCACAAAGGAGCAATCTTAGGTCTTCTTTCCATCCTTGGACAAGGACGATTACTTCTTCAATGCTCTTAGTCTCTACCATCTCAAGAAAAACACGGGAAAGTCCTACGCCACGCGCTCCAAGGACTAATGCCTTGACCATATCAAGGGGATGACGGATGCCCCCACTTGCGAGGATCTCAATCTGATCCATCTGATCCTGTAACTGTATGAGACACTGCGCCGTTGACTGTCCCCAATCATCCAGATAAGCGCGATTGCCACCACGACGATTCTCAATATAGGCAAAACTAGTGCCACCACGACCAGAAATATCGACGGTTTTGATCCCAGCATCTAGCGCTGCCTGAACTGTTTTGGGATCCATACCAAAGCCAACTTCCTTCAGGACTACAGGTACTGGAAAGCCCTGCCCATAGCTCTTGAGATGGTCTTTCCAAGTGTGGAAAATCCGCTCCCCTTCGGGCATGAGCAACTCTTGCATCAGATTCACATGGACTTGAAGAAAGAGGGGGTGTAGCTCTTCCACTGTCCGCAAGCCCAAATCTGGCTCTTTATCGATGCCAATGTTGGTTGCTAAAAGAAGATGAGAATGGTCTTTTTTGACCGCATACGATTGATCGTTCGGATCCTTCAGTGCTGCGCTGTAAGAGCCAGTCACAAAGAGAATCCCACAGGCTTCGGCTACTGCTGCCAACTTTTGATTGATCTCTTTGGCCCGTTTACTCCCGCCTGTCATAGCATTGATATAAAAAGGGACCTCCCAATCACGCCCTGCGAAATGGGTTGTCAAATCAATCTCCGCTAGATCCACA
Source organism: Streptococcus sp. 27098_8_186 (assembly GCF_041432055.1). NCBI lineage: Bacteria > Bacillati > Bacillota > Bacilli > Lactobacillales > Streptococcaceae > Streptococcus > Streptococcus sp. 27098_8_186. The sequence continues at coordinate 68,500 of NZ_JAPVYV010000003.1, read as the reverse complement.
AGGGGGAGGGATCGGTGAATCAGCTCGATCTCATCAAAGCTATTATAGGAGGAGCTTTGCTCCAAGGCATAGCGAATATGCTGGTCTTTTCGATTTTCGCTCACGAATCTCCCATCCTTTCTTGGTAAATGACTTCAATATTCTTTTCCTTCCAGCGGTCTATCAAGGTCTGAGTCTCAACTGGGTCAAAACTAAGGGCGATCCCACAGTCGCCTCCTCCAGCACCACTGGATTTGGCACAGGCAGAAAGGCCCTCTGTCGCTTCTTGTAGCTCTTTTAGAGCTGGGGTATAGATCAAAGGGTTCAAAGACTTTAGGTTCTTATCCGCACGTTTGATACTGGTCTCAATTTCTTTTTGATTCCCTTCACGGAGGCCTTTTTCAAGATTCTTCACTGCGCTCTGGCTCTCCTGAAGAAAATCTTCCTTGATCGCTCCCTTAACCTGGCGGATCAAATCACTTGAAATGGCCGGTTCCTTGGTCCAACCAACCAGAAAATCATAAGCGATGGCTGGCTGGATCGAGCGGATCTGGTAGTCCCAATCCAGGTCTAAAACTTGTGAAAGGGGCTGAGAGGTCAATACTTCATGCAACCAAGCCCGATCAAAGGATTGGTAATAAATCAAGTCCTCGTAAGCAATACAAGCCAAATCGCCCATGGAACCATTGTCCCCTCTTTGCACCAAGACAACTGTTGCTAGTCGAAAGAGCAGATCTGGATTTAAGTCTAACTCATACAGAGCAGCCATGGCCTTGATCACGAGCAAGACCACACTTCCGCTGGAACCAATCCCATACTTCTTCCCCTCTTCGCCCAGTGTTCCTCTAAGGTGAAGATCAAAGGGTTTAGGGGTTATTCCCTGATCTTTCAGCCACTCTTCCATGAGCTGAATGGTCTCTTGAATCAAGGCGTAGTCCTTATTTGGGGTCAAATCCACCTGGTAACCAAAGAGATCTGAGGCTAGCTGGTAGGCTGTTGCTTCTTGGATGGTAGCTGACAGATAAATGGGAATAAACTGAATCACGGCTCCATAGCCAGGCGTTAGCACCGCGTATTCTCCAGCTAGATAGAGCTTGCCTCCAGTCTGTACCTGATACTTAGTCTTCATCTTGAGGGTCCTTTGTCTTAGATACGATGGTCCGATAGCGGGCTTTAAATAAAGGCACCAGCTGATCCAAGTCTTCTTCTAAACAGAGAACCTTAACGTTTGGCCCTGCATCCATAGTAAAGTAACAAGCATGGCCTGCTGCGCGAAGCTCACGGACAAAGTCCATAGCCTTGTGGCTCTCTTCTGTCAAGTAGCTAAAGGCTGGAGTGGCTGTTCTAGTCGTCGCATGCATAGCAAGGGCATTGCGCTCTGTCAGCTGACCGACCTGTTCAAAATTATTGGCAGCTAGATAGTCCAGCATATCCTTGTAATCTTGTCGAGACTCTTCGATCCATTCTTTGAAATTAGTCGAGGTCTCCATGCAGCGTTTCATCCCTTCCCGGCTGGAAACGGGCTTTTGCTTGTCATTGAGGACCAGCATGATCATCGCGAGTTTCAGGTCTGTTTTGACCTTATAAATTTCTCCACTTTCTTTGTCCCAGGCTGCTAAGGGTCCAAAGAAAGACCGTGAAGAAGAGCCCGAAGCAAACTTGGCTTTTTGAGCTAATTCCTCCTGGCTCAAGCCCAAATCATAATACTGATTGCAAGCCTTGACAAGAGCAGAGAGGCCGCTCGAGCTAGAGGACAAGCCTGCTGCGGTTGGCATGTTGTTGCTGGTATCCACCCGAACAAATCTCGCTTCATTTGCTGGCTTCAAGCTATCAATCACAGCTCCAATTTTGGCTTGTTCAGCTGGATTTTGGAATTTTCCATCGATATAAAACTCATGCGCAGTCGCATCTGCTGGCAAGGGAGACAGACGGGTCTCTGTATACATATTCTCTAAGGTCAACGAAATCGAACTGGTCGAAGGGACCATCTGTTTGGCATCTTCTTTTCCCCAGTATTTGATAATCGCAATATTGGCATAGGACTTAGCCTTTACAGGTTTTCGATCCATGTATGGTATGCTCCTTCTTTTTCTAATGCATGGGCAATGGTTGCTGCTTCCCGAGAATCCTTGACGAGGGCAATCACACAACCTCCAAGACCGCCTCCGCTCATTTTAGCGCCTAAGGCCCCATTTTCAAGGGCAACGGCGACCAGATGGTCTGCTTTTTCACAGCTGACACCCACGGCTCTCAAGTGCTCATGGCAAGTAGTCAAAGCCTGTCCTAGGTTCGTTAGATCATTCATTTTCAGAGCCTCTTCCACCTGCTGAGTCAACTGACCAATCTCATGGAAATGGGGCAAAACTTCCTGCCCCTTGGCTTCAACCTTTTGAATCGCCTCACGGGTATTGCCGTGAATCCCCGTATCCGCAATCACCAAGCTCGCTTTTATACCCAGCTCCAGCGGGTAAAAGCCGACATTTCGGATAAATTTAATGGCTTGATCGCTCAAACAAGTCTTGGCATCAAGCCCACTTGGATTCATATGGGCAATGGTTTCTGCTCGATTGACCAGGATTTCTAAGGTCTCATCATTCAGCTTCTCTTGATAATAGTCAAAAACGGCACGAATAGCTGCGATACTCACTGCTGCAGATGATCCCATCCCCCGTTTTTCCGGTACCATGGACTGAATTCGACAGCGAATCCGGGCCTCGCGAATCCCGAGGTGCTCAAGAGACGCAAAAACTGCCATGGACAAGGTGTCATCTTCAAACAAAATCCATGGACTGTCTGCCGGGACGATCTGGCAGATCACTTCGATATGATGGAGTGGCAAAGCAATAGCCGGATAACCATAAACCACCGCATGCTCTCCAATTAAGATAATTTTACTATGCGCCCTTCCGACGCCTATCTCTTTGTTCATATTCATCTCGCTCTATTAAGGTCATTACTATTTTAATATAAATCAGCCAAAAAAGCGATGCTTTTGAAGGAAATCCAACCTAAGACGGAGTTCAAAAATGAATCTCCTACCAGTTTCTTTCTCACGGACAGACCGTAAAAGGCCAGGATCCATCATCCTAGCCTTCCATTTCTATTTCTCAAATTCTTGTTTGATCAAGTCCATCAAAGAGTTGCGGTCCAGGATCCATTGGGCCCGTTCGTCCTTCTCATAGGTCCGGTTGGACAAAAAGATCACAGCTTCCTGTCTCTTGCGATTGTACATGATGAAGGTTCCTGTATAGCCCGTATGATCCAACCAGTCCCCCTCTAGATTCCATCCAAGAGCGCGGTTCTTGCCCTCTTCACGCGCAAAATTCTGAGACAAGTCACGCGCAAAATCATCCTTCAGATAATGCTCTAAAAAACGCTCTAGATCAGCAACAGTTGAAAAAAGTCCAGCACTTCCCGCATGACGACCCAGAACTCTCGCTTTGGGATCATGAACACTTCCAGAAGCAAGGCCACGGACCGTTGGCACCGCCTTTTCGACCGGTCCAAACCGTGTTTCCATCATCTTCCAGGGCGCAAAAATCAACTCTTCAAATAAGCGATCCAAGGGCTGGTGAAACCTGTCTTCTAACCAAAAGCCCAGCAAAAGAAAATTGACGTCGGTGTAATGAAAACTCTTGTCTTCTTTTAACTGCAAATTTTCAAGGGCTGTTTTCAACTGTCTCGCATCCAATTGATCCCGGTTGGGGATAAAAGGATCAAGTCCTGACGTATGGGTCAAGAGTTCCCGGATGGTTGTCTTCTCATGAGCAAAACGCGGGTAAAGCTCTTTAAAGGGGCGATCAAGCTCAAGCTCCCCTTTCGCATACAGAAAGGCACAGATGGTAGCGACTCCGACGACCTTACTGACACTGGCCAAATCATAGACCAGGTCAGCCACTACTGGCTCTTCTTTTTCAGGATCCGCAAGTCCCAAATAGTGCTCACTCCACTGACCATTGCGGTAAAGCGCAAGAGAGGCACCTGGATAGATGCCTTCTTGGATTTGTTCGGTAATTTTTTCGATGATTGCGTTCACGCTCATCACTCCATTCTTATTCTTCATAAGAAATATGGACCTGATCTTGATTGGCTTCAAACCAGAGTTCGATCTGGCTTGGATCCTTGGCAATCAAGAAAGTTCCCTTACGGTGCACAAAATCGACAGCTTCTCCCAAGCGTTCTTTCAAGTCTTCCACATCAAAAGGTGCCAATTCGACCTTGATCATGCTCAAATCCCAGGTCACCTTGTTCTCCACTTGGAGATCTTCTCCTTGGGCTTCCTGCAAATGGATAAAGCGGGCAAGATCTGGTAAGCTGCTATAGAACTTCTCAGCCTCAGCAAAATCGGCCACATTAACCTCAAGAAAGTCCACATCAAAGCTCGTCAAACCTTTGAAATCTTCTGGCACGTCAACAAGAGGCGCTTTCTCCAACGGTTCTAGGCTTTCAAGATTTTCTTCAGCATGCACGAAAATGGTATCTCCTTGAGGAGACACAACTTCAAAGGCGCGACCATTAGCTCCTTGGTAAAGGGCGCTTGTTTCTGGCTGGCGGGCCAACAAATAATCAATTTCTTGAGCTTGTGCCACTTTCACCACGATGCGACCCAATTTCTTTGGACCTTCGACCTTACGCGAACGCATACTCGGTGACTCTTCTAAGACGATTTTTTCTACTTTTGAGGCATCTCCTAAAGATAGGAGAGCTCCTTCTTCCACTAATACTTTCATTCCCAATGTCTCTTCATAAAAGCGTTGATTGACATTTCGGTTATTCACTTTCAAGACTGGGATCACTCTTACGATCTGATTTGCTGTCATACTTTCCTCCAAGCACTTTTTATTGTAAAAGATTTTCTGGCTTTTTACAAGAAATCTTGTGCAAAAAAGACAGATTTTTCAAAAATAAAAATCTGTCTTTCTTTTTTTAGTATACTGTTCGTGTATGGACCCGCCCGTTTGGAGCTTCAAATTCGTATTCTAAGTAATCCTGATAGGTCCCTGGTGCAATCACTCCACGCACATCTAATACAGCCGTTCCTGCCTGTCCCACAATGGAATCTGCTAACAGGCAGCAATTAGTAGACAGAACAAAGTAAGATTTAAAACGCGAAGAAGTAAATTTATATAGCTCAGCCCCTAAATCATATTTCAATTTGTAAGCGTAGGTCGGCTGACCGTCTTCCAGTAACCTCCTAGGTGGATCCCAAGGTTCTAACAACTGATCAATTTCAGCTAGACGCTTCTCTACTGCCTGATTCTCTTCTTCGGTAAGGGATAGGCTGTAGCCAAACAGCGTCTTTTGACTCTCTTTTTTACATAGTTCGATGTATGGTTCCTTATCCACTTTAAACAGTACGCCATCCCCAATCGTCCCAAATAGACGCTCTGAAAAGGGATCGTAACTTCCGTAAGAAATGACCTTCCCCTGATAACAAATATCTACATGCCCAATCGCTCCAAATAAGTTGCTGTCAGAAGTATGAACCAAAATTTCTAATTCCCTTGCCTCTTCTTCTTTTTTCACCAATCGATAAGGGCCTGTGTGTCCCGCCGAGCTCCCTTTTTGAAGAAACTGGTTAAACCGTTTTAACTCCTTAGCAGGGATAAAGGCTGCAAAGATAACCGGTAGGCTAATACGAAAGCGACGTTTTAACTCTTGGCCTTGTTGGTCTTTGTCAAATAAAATACCATCTCGAATATTAGAAATCCCCAACAAGACCAGATAAGCCCCCAAGAGGATAAATTGGAAGTGCCCATCTGAACCAGGTTCCAAGACAGTTGCTAGACCAAGCCCACCGTTTAAAAGCGCATCCCATAAATAGAGCCAGCCTCCTTTTACCCGATTGGCCTTATAAAGCCAAAATGTGATCCCATAGACAATGGCACTCCCCAACTGATATGCCCCTAAACAAATCACAACTAAGTTTACGGGCAGACTACTCAGTCGATTCAACCAGATCAACGCAAGTGAAAGAAAAATAAACCAAATAGAGTGGCTATAGGAAATAGACTTGCTACGTAACAAAAAGCGAAGAAGAAAGCTTCCTAGTCCATCAACTAAAAAGTAAATGGCTAATAGATCCAAGGAAAATTTGGTGAAACCAACGCCGTTTCGAAAAATGAGAATCCCAAAAATGACGGCAAGAACCCCAAACAATAAGGTCCGTCTTCTTGCAACTTGTTCAAAAGATATTTTTTTCAATATTCCTTCTCCTTATAGACGAAAGGTCTTTAGACAAATACTATTTTATCAAGTATAATATAAGAAGTAAAGAAAAAAGAAACTGATAAAAGGAGCAGTCTATGAAATACAATCAATATAGCTATCTATCTGTTGACCAAAAAGACATTCTTAAGGAACTAAAAGAAATTGGGTTTGACCTTCCCACCCACCTCCCAGAAAAAGAACTGTTTGAATGGTTTGTCCGCAAGGTTTACTTCACCTATAAAGATACAGATTATCCCCTCTCTAACCTAGTGGTGGATTCTAAAACAGACTTTTTAACGTATATCCAATCTGACTGCGAATGGTCTCCGAACATTTTTTACACAGTAGCCCTCCAATTACTCGGTTTCCGCTATTTTATTGATTTTGAAGATACGGATAGCTTCTTGAAAGAAGTCCAATTTCCGATTGAGTATGGAAACTTGGTAGAAAACCTCTATCACCTTCTCAATACTCGAACAGTAAAAGGAAATTTACTCATCGATCAGTTGGTCAGCGATGGCTTGATTCCTGAAGATAACCAGTATCACTATTTTAACGGCAAGAGCCTCGCAACCTTTACGAGCCATGATGCCATCCGCGAGGTCGTCTATGTGGAAAGTCGGGTCGATACCGACAAAGATGGTCTGCCAGACTTGGTCAAGGTCAGCATTATCCGTCCTCGCTATGAAGGCAAGATTCCAGCTGTTATGACCGCAAGTCCTTATCACCAAGGGACCAACGATAAGGCCAGCGACAAGGCCCTCTACAATATGAATGTCGACCTCGAGGTCAAAGAACCTCATACCATTCAACTAGAAGAACCTCAATTAACAGTAGTCGAACCTGTCGGTCAAGCTGAAGAGGTGGAGGAAGCCGAAGAACTCCTGACCCATATCAACTCCAGCTATACCCTCAATGACTACCTGCTTCCACGCGGCTACGCCAATCTTTACGTATCTGGAGTTGGGACAAAAGATTCGCAAGGGCTGATGACCAATGGAGATTATCGTCAAATCGAAGCCTATAAGAATGTCATAGACTGGCTCAATGGCCGTTGCCGGGCCTTTACAGATCATACACGCCAGCGTCAAGTCACAGCCGATTGGTCTAATGGAAAGGTCGCAACCACCGGGATCTCTTACCTTGGAACCATGTCTAACGGCCTTGCGACCACAGGTGTGGACGGCCTAGAAGTCATCATTGCAGAGGCTGGGATCTCTTCTTGGTACAACTACTACCGCGAAAACGGCCTCGTGACCAGTCCTGGTGGCTATCCAGGTGAAGATTTCGACTCCCTTGCCGAATTAACCTACTCGCGCAACCTTCTGGGTGGGGATTATTTACACCACAATGCGGCCCACCAAGCCGATCTTGATCGCGTCAAAAAAGAGCTGGACCGAGCTTCTGGAGACTACAATCAGTTCTGGCACGACCGCAATTATCTCCTACATGCTGATCGGGTTAAGGCTGAGGTGGTCTTTACCCATGGTTCCCAAGACTGGAACGTCAAACCGCTTCACGTCTTTAACATGTTCCAAGCCCTTCCAGCCAACATCAAGAAGCACCTCTTCTACCACAATGGTGCCCATGTCTACCTCAACAACTGGCAGTCCATTGACTTCCGTGAAAGCATGAACGCCCTTCTCTCTAAAAAATTGCTGAGCTATGCTTCAAGCTATGAGTTGCCAACTGTCATTTGGCAGGACAATACAGGAGAACAAAGTTGGACTTCCTTGGATGATTTTGGCAACCAAACAAGTCAGCGGACCTTCCTACTCGGAGATGGTGAAAAAGTCATCCAAAACCGCTACGAGACAAAAGATTACGAGCGCTATGGCAAGGCTTATCCGACCTTCTTAAGCGATCTCTACCAAGACAAGGCCCAACAGGTGACGATCGATCTTCCAATCAAAGAAGACCTGCACCTCAATGGGAAAGCTCGCCTTCACCTGCGACTTCACTCCAGCACCAATAAAGGCCTTCTCTCAGCCCAACTCTTAGAGCTTGGAAGCAAGAAATACCTCCAACCCTATCCTGCAGTCTTATCGGTCCGTACGATGGATAACGGTCGCTACCATATGCTAGACAACTTGACCGAGTTGCCATTCAAGGAAGCGGGCCAACGAGTGATTACGAAAGGTTATCTCAACCTCCAAAACCGGCATGACCTCTTACAAGTCGAAGCCGTAACACCAGGCGAGTGGATGGATTTTGACTTTGATCTCCAACCAACCATTTACAAGCTCGAAAAAGGTGCAACTCTTCGCTTGGTCCTTTACACGACGGACTTTGAAATCACTGTGCGTGATCAAACCGATTACCAACTCACCATTGACTTAGCACAATCAAGTCTCCATCTTCCTGAAATGACAGAGGCCCGCTAATCATGCTCTAAATGCTTGTCCGTTCTTTGCTTCATTTGACAGCTCAGCCTACTTATGTTACTATCTAATAGAGTATTCATAGAAAAAGATATTAGAGGAAGTTATGGCGATTGAAAAAACTGTCAGCGAAATTGCTGAAATTTTAGGAGTTAGCCGCCAAGCGGTCAATAACCGTGTCAAGGCGCTGGATCCAGAAGATACCCAAAAAAATGAAAAAGGGGTTACTGTTGTAACCCGTAGTGGCTTGATTAAACTCGAAGAAATCTACAAAAAAACCATTTTTGAAGATGAGCCAGTCAGCGATGATGTGAAGCAACGCGAATTGATGGAAATTTTGGTGGACGAAAAAAATACTGAAATTATCCGTCTCTACGAGCAACTCAAAGCCAAAGACGAGCAACTTGCTAAGAAAGATGAACAGTTGCGCGTGAAAGATGTTCAAATTGCTGAAAAAGACAAGCAATTGGACCAACAACAACAATTGACTTTACAAGCAATGAACGACCGCGACACCTTGAAACTTGAACTCGAACAAGTTAACGAAAAAGTTCAAGAGCAAGAAAGTAAAGGTTTCTGGGCACGCGTTTTCCGTCGATAATCCGGGGCTGGATCTTACCAGTCCCTTTTCTTTTCTACCACAGGAGATTTCCAATGAAAACATTAGAAGATTATATCGCCTTCGATATCGAATTTAACCAATACGAAGGTGCCTATCAGATCATCCAGGTGTCAGCCGTGCGTTTTACGGACGGTAAAGAAGTCGATCACTACGACTCCTACGTCTACACCGATAAGCCCCTAAAAAGCTTTATTAACGGCCTGACTGGCATTACCCAGGACAAGATCCAAAATGCCCCACAACTAGAACAGGTCCTCAGTGAATTCAAGACCTTTGTAGGAGACCGGCCCTTGATCGGATACAATGCCCAAAAGAGCGACCTACCCATCCTACTTGAAAATGGACTGGATTTAGAAGACCAGTACGCCGTCGATGTCTTTGACGAGGCTTTCGAACGTCGTCCATCTGACCTCCACGGCATTAAAAATCTCCAACTCCACACCGTTGCAGAATTTTTGGGAGTTGCAGGAAAATCACACGATAGCTTAGAGGATGCCCGCATGACAGCCCTTGTCTACGAACAATTCCTCGAATTTGATCAAGGCCGCACCCTCCTTGAAGAGCAAGAGAACTTCTCCACCAACCCCTTCGGAGGCTTGGACTTATCCGGATTTTTTGATGAATAAAAAGAGAGAGTGGGACAGAAATCGGTAATTCGTTAGAATTCGATTTCGTCGTCCCACCTCCGCACAGTTGAGTAGGACTGTAAAAGCTGATGAAATCAGCGTATTAGAGCCCACTCAACCACTGCGTCTTGCTCGACAATCCAAAAACAATTAAGAGGCTAGGACTTTTGTCCCAGCCTCTTTTGAGTTAATGAAATCTTCCTTAGCTTAAAATGGTAATTTTCCTGCGAAAGCACCGAGTTTTTTCTTAGTTGCCGCATCAATTTCTTCAATGGCAGCATTGATGGCTTGCACCGTCATATCAGAAAGAGTTTCTGTATCTTCTGGGTCGACCACTGCTGCATTGAAATCAATGGAAACAACCTTCTTATCACCTGTAAGAGTTGCAACAACCAAGTCTTGAGCAGATTTCCCTACAAATTGAGTTGCGGCTAATTCCGCTTGGCTTTGCTCCATTTGCTTTTGCAATTTTTGAGCTTGCTTCATCATATTTTGCATATTCATCATAGTAATGACATTCCTTCCAACTTCTGAAATTTACAGTTCATTATACCATTTTTTAGACGCTTGGAAAAGCTTTGGATAGTAATCATGAAAAGCTTCTTTCACTCTAGATTGATTTTTAAGCTTTCACTACAAAATGAAAGAGACCCTTCTTGAGCCTCTCTCAGAAAATAATAAAATGTATTAGGATAAAATCATCGAAGCCACAATTGGACTAATGAATACATACAAAATTCCTGTGATCCCTATTGCCAATCCTGCCATAGCACCGGCCACATGACCATATTTAAACGCTGTCCCTGTTCCTACTGCATGTCCAGTTCCTCCAAGGGCTAAACCAATAGCTACTGGATCTTTTATTTTTAACAGTTTCAATATCGTTGGACCCAAGACACTTGTTAATAATCCAGTTGCTACAACTACCACAAGAGTGATGGTCGTAATTCCTTGCATTTTTTCAGTAATCCCAACTGCCATTGCAGTCGTAACCGATTTTGGAAAGAGTGAAATAGCTAGAAAATACTTCATCCCAAATGCTTTCGCAATCAAGGCTGTAAAAATCGTATTCACAATAACTGCTACTGTTGAGCCGATCAAAATACTCCGTGCATGATGCTTCATCAAATGGAAACTTTTATAGAGAGGAATTCCCAAGGCGACTGTCGATGGTCCAATCAACTGATTTAACAGGGAACCACCGACATAGTAATCTTTATAAGAAATTCCTGTAATCATTAAGAATAAGATAACGATTACTGTAGCCACTAAAAGTGGCGTTGTTATTGGATGGGGATACCTGCGGAAAATTAACATTCCAATCAAATAAGCCCAAATAGATAAGACAATCCCAAATAAAGGATTACTCGCAAAATTAGCCATGCTTGCGTCCCCCTTCTGGATAATCACCCTCAAAACGATTTTTTATAAAACTAACCACGATTGCAATTAAAGCCACATTGATGACCAAGGCTCCAAGTAGAATCAACATGATTGGAAACAGATAAGGCGCAATCACATGAAACTTATCCATAATACCGACCGCAGGAGGAAGAAACAGAATCGTCATGTTAGCTAACAAAAAATTTCCTACCATATTGACGTGGCGCATGCGTAATAATTTAAACTGCAATAATAAAAATAGGATCAACAGCCCGATCATACTCCCAGGAATTGGTAAGTGCAACCCATCCGAAATGATTTCACCAATTAATGAAATCGTGAATATAATCGTCAGTTGTACATATAATTTCATCTTCATCTCCCTTTTTATGGATCATTTCCAATAAGAATTCGTATCCTCGATTCTGCTGACTTAGAAGTAAACATCCATTTATCCCTATCAGTTTACTCCTTTTCGGAAAATTTGCAAGCTTTTTTCTAAAAAAATAAAACAAATTACCAAAAATTGAAGCTACTATTTTGATTCATGACATCCATTTTATGATACAATGAAACCAAAAACGGTTAAGTTACCAAGAAAGGATCTACATGACTCACTTTCACACCATTGTCATCGGTGGTGGCCCAGCAGGTATGATGGCGACCATTGCCAGCGCCTCTTATGGCCAACCTACGCTACTGATCGAAAAAAATAAAAAGTTGGGCAAGAAACTTGCAGGTACCGGAGGAGGTCGCTGTAATGTCACAAACAACGGGACCTTAGACGATTTGATGGCCGGTATCCCTGGAAATGGCCGTTTCCTTTACAGTGTGTTTTCCCAATTTGATAATCATGATATCATCCAATTTTTTACCGATAATGGCGTCAAGTTAAAAGTCGAAGATCATGGCCGGGTCTTTCCTGTTAGTGATCAATCTCGTACTATTATTCAAGCTTTAGAGAATAAGATCCTTGAGCTAGGTGCTAGCATTGCCACCAACTGTGAAGTGGTCTCTGTCACCAAGCCAGAAGACGTCTTTATCGTCAAATCTGCTGAAAAAACATGGACAGCTGACAAGCTGATTGTCACAACTGGTGGCAAATCCTACCCTTCTACTGGCTCTACCGGCTATGGACACGAAATTGCCCGCCACTTCAAACATAGCATTACGGATCTAGAAGCGGCAGAAAGTCCTCTTTTGACAGATTTTCCACACAAGGCTCTCCAAGGCATTTCTCTGACAGATGTGACCCTCAGCTACGGTAAACACATCATCACACACGACCTTCTCTTTACCCATTTTGGACTTTCTGGCCCTGCAGCCCTTCGGATGTCCAGCTTTGTTAAAGGCGGTGAAATCTTATCTCTGGACCTCCTTCCGACAACCTCTTCTCAAGAGTTAAAAGACTTTCTAGAAGAGCATCGAGAAAAGGCAATTAAAAATAGCCTCAAAGCCCTGCTTCCTGAACGATTAGCTGATTTCTTGGCGCAAGGATTCCCTGAAAAAGCCAAGCAACTCACTCCTCCTCAGACAGAAGAGCTCATTCAAAAGATCAAAGAGCTGCCTATCCCCGTCACCGGGAAGATGTCTCTAGCTAAGTCCTTTGTCACCAAGGGTGGTGTCAGCCTCAAAGAAATCAATCCTAAAACCCTAGAAAGTAAGCTCGTTCCTGGACTCCACTTTGCAGGAGAAGTCCTCGATATCAATGCCCATACAGGCGGTTTTAATATCACATCCGCCCTCTGCACCGGTTGGGTAGCAGGGAGCCCTCATTACTGAAAGAAATTCACTCACTTTATTCTTCATCTATTGAAATAAAATTTTTAAAAATTCTTTACAAGTTAGTATTTACTTGATAGAATGGATTGGTATAAAATTTATAAAGGAGATTATTAGAATCATGGATTTTGATTTTAGTGTTAAACTCTTTTCAGAGTTTATTGGAACGGCTTTGCTGCTTATCCTCGGAAATGGTGCAGTTGCAAACGTCGAATTAAAAGGAACTAAAGGTCATCAAAGCGGTTGGCTTGTCATTGCGATCGGATATGGGATGGGAGTAATGATTCCAGCCTTGATGTTCGGTAATGTTTCAGGAAACCACATTAACCCAGCCTTCACTCTTGGACTTGCGGTCAGCGGACTTTTCCCATGGGCAAATGTTTTACCATACATCGTTGCTCAACTTCTTGGAGCTATGTTTGGACAATTGGTTGTCGTTGCGACTCACCGTCCATACTACATCCAAACTGAAAATCCTAACAACATCTTAGGAACATTCTCAACGATTTCTAGTTTGGATAAAGGAACTCCTGAATCACGCAAGGCGGCTACAATTAATGGCTTCATCAACGAGTTTGCCGGATCATTCGTCCTTTTCTTTGGTGCCCTCGGCTTGACGAAACATTTCTTTGGTGCAGAAGTTGCAGGTCTTGCTCAAAAAGCTGCTGCTGAACAAGGAGGCGTCTTTGATGCTACCACATCAGCAGCAAAATTGGCTTTATCACAAGCACATGCTTCAGGTTTAGGAATTGCTCACTTGGCTCTTGGATTCCTTGTTATGGCTCTTGTTACGTCACTTGGAGGTCCTACTGGACCTGGTTTGAACCCTGCACGTGACTTTGGTCCTCGTTTGGTCCATGCCTTCCTTCCAAAGTCTATCTTGGGAGAACACAAAGGGGATTCTAAATGGTGGTATGCTTGGGTACCAGTTGTAGCCCCAATTCTTGCTGCTATCTTAGCTGTATTATTGTTCAAAGTTATCTATCTTCGTTAATCTATCTAAAAAAACGAACTCGATTTTGCCTCGAGTTCGTCTTTTTATTGTTCTTTGGTTAATGAAAAGCGGAAATCATTGTATTTGGTGTAGTCAAATTCTGTATTGAGATCCGTTGTGAAAACAATCGGTGTATAGTGTCCTTCTTCTAAGATAAAACCAGGTTCAAATCGGAAGTTTGCTCCACCTAGCCCTGTGATCCCAGGAAGCAAAGCATCAGCCCCATCAAAGCCTTCAACATTCCAATAATAGATATTGCCTGTTGCTTGGACTGCTCTTGCTGTATAGGTCGCTGTCCGAGTCGGTTCGCTATCATTTTTGAAGCTAACCACTGTTGTCACATTTCCATTGGCATCCACTGTCATTTTAATCGCATCTGCTTGTGGGCTAGATCCTACCCAAGTTCCCACCAGTTCTGCAGGGACAGTAGCTTGCGTCGTAGTAGACGCATTCTCGGTCTTACCAGAGTCTTTTGAAGCTGTCGCGCTACTGGCTTGAGTCGAAGAGCTAGCTGTATCGTTTACCTGAGAGGAAGATGTTGCACTCTTTTTGCTATTAGTTTTGGCTTTTTTCTCTACCTTGCTGGTAGATGCTTTTGCGGATGAGGTAGCTGTCTTTTTATCCTTTGCACCACAACCACCGAGAGCTAGACCAAGTGAAGCAGCCACCAAAACAGCGGCGCTCCAACGGAAGATTGATTTTTTCATAAGATCACCTCTTTATCTTTCTGACTCCCATTATACTCCAATTGTTACAAAAATCAAGTTTTTTTGTAACAATTGTAATTTTTTTGTAACATATTTTTACATTTAAAACACCAATCGTAATAGGGCGATCAAGACAATTCCAAACATAACGGTTCCCATAAGGTTTTTGTAACGAAAGGCTACAAAGAGACTGGGAATGGTCACCACTAGGTCCAACCAGTGGAGCTGCGGGAGACTTCCAATTTTTCCATCTACTAAGCTTGATAAAACCAAGGCAAAGATAATGGAAATGGGCAAGTATTTGAGAAAGCGGGTTACAGGAGCCGGCAGTCCCTTGTATTTGACTAAGAGGAAGGGCAAGATCCGAGGAATCCAGGTAACGAGGGCTGAGGCCAGAATGGCCATGAAGATATAACTATTCACGCGCATCACAGACCACCCCCACAAAACAGCCGATCAAAGTCGCAGCTAGCACAGCTAGCGGTTGCGAAACAAAAAAGAGTAAGAGAAAGAAACTCACTGCTACTGCTAACAGCACCATGAGCATGGTCTTGGTCTTTTCTGTCAGTTGCATTCCTTGAAACTGGGCTGCAAAAATCCCAATAAACATGGCCACTAAAGCAAAATCAAGCCCAAAAGCCTTTGGATCAGGTAGGAGAGAGCCTAGAGCTGTTCCGATAACCGTCGCACTGATCCAGGCCACATAGCCTACTAGATTGTTCCCATGCATCCAAGGAACTGTAATGGTATCCGTCTTTAACTTCTCACTCAAGTAGACCCCATAACTCTCATCAGTCAGGAGGCTTCCAATCCCGATGGTATGAGCGAGACTAGCATCCTTAAAGTCAGACGACATATGCAGACTCATCAACATATTACGGAGATTGATCAAACACACCGTCAAGGCCATATTCAAGATCGAAGAATGGGCCGCAATCAGAGAGATCATCGCAAACTGGGCTGCCCCAGCATAGACCAAGACACTCATCAAGGCCATCTCCAAAGGAGAAAGATAGGGAGACGCCACCACACCGCAAGCTAGGCCAATACTGATATAGCCTAGAGCTGTCGGTAGCGCGTCCCTCACCCCCTGCCAAAAATCTTTTTCCACTCTCTCGCTCCTTTCTGAATCATTGACCTCTATTATAACACAAGAAAAAAGGTTGAAAAAGGACCAATGAGAGAGAAAGCTTTATAATCCCTTCCCTCCTCAATCTTTCATTCCTTCTATCATACCGAATTTTCTTTCGACTCGCAAATCCGCTACTAGTTGGTGAGATCCCAGCAAAAAAGCCATTGGAATCGCTCATCCAATTGGCTCCTTTTTCTTATTCAATTCCTTCAAAGGCTAGGCTTGGTTTGGCATTGAGGTCCCAGCCTGCAAAGTTTTCTTTGTTCCATTCGCTGACACTGGCATAGGCAATCATCCCTGCATTGTCCCCGCAGAGACGCAGAGGCGGAATGATGACCTTGACATCGGTGATTTCAGAAGCCAGGCGTTCACGAAGACCTTGATTGGCTGCGACCCCACCCGCAACGACTAGGGTTTTGACCGGATATTTCTCCAAAGCCTTCTTGGTCTTGGCCATGAGAATGTCTAAGACGGCTGCTTGGAAACTCGCTGACAAGTCCGCATTGGAGAGACTTTCCCCTTTTTGCTGAGCATTGTGGTGCAGATTGATAAAGGCCGATTTAAGACCTGAAAAAGAGAATTCCAGATTGTCTTCCTTGATCATGGCCCTAGGGAAATCGTAGATATCAGCCCCTTGGTGGGCCAGCTGATCAATTTCACGTCCTGCTGGATAGGTCAAGCCCATGACGCGCCCGACCTTGTCATAAGCCTCTCCTACAGCATCATCTCGGGTCTCTCCAACGATCTTATAATCCCCCGCTTCACTGACGTAGACCAGCTCTGTATGTCCTCCACTCACCAGCAAGGCCAAAAGCGGAAATTCTAAGGGCTCCACGCTTTGAGCGGCCATCAAGTGCCCTGCCATATGGTTGACAGGAATTAAAGGGAGACCGTGCGCCCAGGCAAAGGCCTTGGCTGCTGCTAGACCGACTAAAAGAGCCCCAACCAGGCCTGGACCGTAGGTGACAGCCACAGCTGTGACATTAGCTTCTGTGATCCCTGCTTCTTCTAAGGCTTCTTCGATACAAGCGGTGATGACTTCCACATGGTGACGAGAGGCTACCTCAGGTACCACCCCACCAAAACGCTTGTGACTTTCGATTTGACTGGCAATGACATTGGACAAGAGTTGGTCGTCATTTTTCAAGACAGCCACACTGGTCTCATCACAAGATGTCTCAAAAGCCAAAATATATCTATCTTTCATTCGGGTTCCTCTTCATGATCACAGCATCCTCTATGGGATCGTGATAGTAGTTTTTCCTCCGTGCAATTTCTTCAAAATGCATTTTTTTGTATAGGCCTTGGGCCGGTTGATTGGACATGCGCACTTCTAAGAAAATCTCTTTTTGGTCCGGCAACTGCGCGAGTAACTGCTGAGCTAGGCCTTGGCCTTGGAAGGCGCGCTTGACCGCAATCTGTAGGACCTCTGCTTCATAGAGAGTCTCTTGAATAGCGACAAACCCAAGGACTTGTCCTTCATCCACAGCTAGGAAATAGGAGGTCAATTCCTGCTCTAAATCGGCTTCAATCTGCTCCAACTTCCAAGGGCTAGCTTCATAGACATCTTCCATGACAGCGAGAATAGCGGCCGCATCCTGGTTGCTCCCTTTCCTGATTGTTCCTTTCATCATAGGCGCTTGATGTAAGAGGTCGTTGTTTCTGTGTGGTCTTTGAGCCAATTTTCCTCTGCTTCGACCCGTTTGAGATAATGAGGGACAAAATCATGGAGACTAACAGGCGCTTGTTTGAGACCGAGACGTCCGATTTTCACTGCATCTGGCAAGGTTTCATAGTAAGTAGCCCTTGGCAGGCTAGAGGCAATCTGCTCCTTAAAGGCCGTGACTTCTCCGACAAAGGAGACCTGCTCACTCGTCGCTGCACGCTCTAGGACTTCCTCAAATGGAAAATGCCCTTCTGGTGCGACCAGCTGATCATCTTGGTAAAAACCTGCGTAAACGTTGTTCCGACGGGCATCCATGACAGGCACTACCAAACCTTCTAGATCATCTGGCACTAAGGCTAAGAGGCTCGAAACCCCGACCAATTCAATCCCTAAGGTATGAGCCAATGTCTTTGCGGTTGCGACCGCAATGCGCAGCCCAGTGTAACTCCCAGGACCTTCTGCTACCACGATGCGATCCAAGTCCTTGGGTGTCAAGTCGATTTGGTGCATCAAAAAATCGATGATCGGCATCAAGGTAATACTATGATTCTTTTTAATGGTTAATGTTGTTTCTGCAAGTAGAGTCTCATCTTCTAATATCGCTACAGAAAGAGCCTTACTCGAGGTATCAAATGCTAATAATTTCATCTTTTCTCCTCATTGTCTGCTTCATATTATACTACAATTAGGCACTAAACGGTAGAGGAAGGTTTCTCTCCCTATTCCTTCTATAAAAGCCCTCCCTTCTGCCATCAGATCCGCTTCCAACTTTACTTGTAAATGACTACTAATTGTACCGAATCAGGGCAAGACGAAACAAGAGTGGAGTTTCAGAACATAGAGAGATTTTTTACGATTACATGCAATCATTGTGCCTTAAATAAACAAGTTATTTTGAAATAATCTTGGTAAGGATAGATCCAATAAAACCGGTCCTAAATGAGGGTACCGGTTTTTCGATTATTGATTTTTTTGAAATTTTACTTCATTCGCCTCAGTGGCTGACTTAGAGTGAATTTGAATGAGAGCAAGTAAATTGGTAAGATCAATACTTGTTTTTCCATTTTCATCAACTTTAACAGCTAGATAATAAGGGCCACTAACGTGAAATTCTCCACTTCCTTCGACGCCAAACGATCCATCCCCTTTAAATTGTACAGTTGCTAAAGTGAAAATAGTTCTCATAATCAGGTTCTTATTATAATCTTGTCCAGATGATTTTTCTGTTTCTTCCTTAATTTCGTTAAGGAAAGCCTGATTATTCTTTTGTTCTTTTGAATAATGAACTTGCGTATCTCCTTCCATGCTAGGAGCATTATACTTCAAGTACACCATATCGCCTTCAACTTTATAATTGAGTAATTCATATGCACCTGCTTGAGCCAGTGAGTTCGTATAAATTTTTAGCTTCATTGGTCCGTAAACCTTAATTGGATAAGTGACACCATCTAATTCGGCGGTCGCATCGTTATTGAATGTTGGATGATTTTTAGTAATATCTTCAATCATATACTCGTTCCAAATTTTTTCATAGAGTTCCTTCTGATTGGATACTCCCGCAGCTTGGACTAAATCTCCAATATTTGATTGATCTACATATACAGCATCTAATAATTTTAACGCAGCAAGGACTTTGCTATCTGTAATCTCACTCTTTGTTTTTTGCAGATTCCCAACTGCGTCTAATACTGACGCAGTCAACTTAATAACTCTCTTTCCTTCTATGTCATAAAATTCTCGTTTATAGTCTTTTAACCCTGCTCCTACTAAGTTCCAGTCGAATGCAGCACCTGGATTTTTGCTGTCAGTTTTATACTCGCTAATGGATGGTGTTTTCTTTTTTGTTGAAGATTTAGTTGTCTTTACTTGACTAGTTTCATTATCTGTTTTTGTTTTTGAGCAACCTGCTACTAATAGTGATAATAGCGCAGTACCTCCTAATAAAAAGCGTTTTATTTCTTTCTTCATAAACTTCTCCTCTTTTTCTTTATAACTTGTGTACTTCATCACAATGTAGAATATAATTTCATTGTAACATATTGTTTCCCCTTTTACAACATTTCTTCCAAGCATAAAAAAGCCCCCACTATTGTAGGAGCTTTATGATCATTTTTCTTATTCAAATTTTGCTTTATTAGCTTCATTTGCTGGCTTCAAATCGATTTGTAGAAGGTTCACCAAGTTCTTATCATCAATAGTTGCATTACCTTTATCGTCTACCTTAATCGCTAAATAGTGATTGTTTTTATCGTAATAATCCATTCCTTCTAAGTTGACATAGCCATCTCCTCTAAATCCAACGGCTGCTAATCGGTAAATAAATTTGTACAAGAGCGCTTTTGTAAAGTCTGTTTGCCCGACTTTTTGTGCATCTTGAAGCATCCCCTCAAAGAACGCTTTATTATTTGTTTGATAGCTTGCTTGTACTTCATATTGGTAAGTGTCAACACGTGGTGCTTTTAATTTCAAGTATACTGTATCACCTTCCACTTTATAATCTTCAAGCGTATAGGCCGCAGCTCTTCCTAAGGCATTCGTATTTACCTTTAAGTACATTGGGCCGTAGACTTTAATTGGATACTTCACTCCTTGATACTCCACTTCCCCGTCATTTGTATATGTTGGGCGTGCTTCCTTCAAGAAGTTCACCATGTAATCATTCCAAATACGTGTGAAGAATTCTTCTTGGCTTGATGTCCCTGTTGCTTTTAGTAACACATCAAAGTTTTCTTGATTTACAAAAACTGCATCTACAAGTTTTAAAGCTTCTTTAACTTTTTTGTCAGTGATGCTCTTTTTCTTTTCATTCAAGGCATCTACTGCTTTTTGTACACCATCCAATTTCTTCGTAACTGTTTTACCACCATTTGTTTCGACAAAAGTTTGTTCGTATTTCGTCATTGGTGCGACTTTTGCATTCCAGTCAAAAGATGCTGCTGGATTTTTACTATCTGTTGTATATTCGACTACTGCTTGTTTCGTCGTTTTCGCTTCGGTTGTTTCCTTTGCTGATTCTGGTGTTGTTTTAGACTGTGAACATCCTGCCACTACCAATGATAGAATTACCACACTCCCCACTAAAAATCGTTTTGTTTCTTTATTCATAAATGCTCCTCTCCACTCTTATAGAGAATTATTTCACGATTACTTGCAATTATTATACCACAATCCTTTGGACTTCAAAATATTTTCCTAAAAATTCCAGTTATATCAAAGAACTACGTACATCGAAAAAGCAACCCACCGTCGTGAGTGTGCTTATTTCATTGATTATTATAATTTTTTTACATTGGCTTCTAACGCTGCTACTTTTTCTTTTACAGTAGCTTTGCTATCAGATTTTGCACTGATATAGAACTTGATTTTTGCTTCTGTTCCACTTGAGCGAACGACAATCCCAGATCCATCTTCAAAAATAGATTTCAATATATTTGAAGTTGGATGTCTGATTTTAGAAACGACTCCATTGGTATCTTTATAACGTATACATAATTTTACAAGATATCCATAACTTTCTTCAAAACCGAACACGAAAAGATGTTTTCCTATTTCTTTGACGTGTTGAATTCGTCTGCTTGCTTCCTTACATACCATTCTCTCTATAAAACTTCCGTCTACCAACAGTTCTCTTGCATCTTTTCCTTAGAGCCTATTTATGGTATAATGATAATTAATTGTATCGAATCAGGTCCACTAGTTGCGAGTAGGAAACTCTAGTGATTGCACTCCTTCGCAGCTAACAAATGGACCGAAATAATGAAAGGAAAATTACTTCATGATTTACAAAGTTTTTTATCAGGAAACAAAAGACCGCAACCCTCGTCGTGAAACCACGCATGCACTTTATCTCGATATTGATGCACCAAATGAACGCGAAGGACGCATCCAAGCACGTCAATTGGTTGAAGCAAACACAGATTTCAACATTGAATTTATCACACCACTTTCTGAGCAACACCTTGCTTACGAGAAAGAGTCAGGTGCCTTTGAACTAACGGAGTACTAATCCATGGCTTATACCTTAAAACCTGAAGAAGTTGGTGTATTTGCCATTGGTGGACTAGGAGAAATCGGAAAAAATACCTACGGGATCGAATACCAAGATGAAATCATCATTGTCGATGCCGGGATCAAATTTCCAGAAGATGACCTCCTTGGAATCGACTATGTCATTCCGGATTACTCTTATATCGTAGATAACATCGATCGCGTCAAAGCGGTCCTCATTACCCACGGACACGAAGACCACATCGGTGGGATTCCTTTCCTTTTGAAACAAGCCAATGTCCCTATCTACGCTGGACCTTTGGCGCTTGCCTTGATCCGTGGAAAATTAGAAGAGCACGGCCTTCTTCGTGATGCCAAACTCTACGAAATCAACCAAAACACTGAACTTCAATTTAAAAATCTTAAAGCAACCTTCTTCCGTACGACTCACTCGATTCCAGAACCTTTAGGGATTGTGATTCACACCCCTCAAGGAAAGATTGTTTGTACCGGAGACTTCAAATTCGACTTCACACCTGTTGGGGAACCGGCTGACCTCCATCGTATGGCGGCCCTTGGGGAAGAAGGCGTTCTCTGCCTGCTCTCAGACTCAACCAACGCGGAAGTCCCAACCTTTACCAACTCTGAAAAAGTAGTTGGCCAATCCATCATGAAGATCATCGAAGGGATCCATGGACGCATCATCTTTGCTTCCTTTGCTTCGAATATCTTCCGTCTCCAACAAGCTGCTGAGGCAGCAGTTAAGACAGGTCGTAAGATCGTCGTCTTTGGACGCTCGATGGAAAAAGCCATCGTCAATGGAATCGAGCTTGGCTATATCAAGGTCCCTGCTGGAACCATTATCGAGCCAAATGAGATCAAAGACTATGCGGCTAATGAAATCCTGATCATGTGTACAGGAAGCCAAGGAGAGCCAATGGCAGCCCTCTCTCGGATTGCCAACGGAACGCACCGCCAAGTGCAACTCCAACCAGGAGATACCGTGATCTTCTCTTCTAGTCCGATTCCTGGTAATACAACCAGTGTGAATAAATTGATCAATACGATTTCTGAAGCGGGTGTCGACGTCATTCACGGGAAGATCAACAACATCCATACTTCTGGACACGGGGGGCAACAAGAACAAAAACTTATGCTCCGCTTGATCAAACCAAAATACTTCATGCCTGTCCATGGTGAATACCGGATGCAGAAGATCCACGCAGGACTTGCGCGTGATTGCGGAGTGGAAAAAGACAATATCTTCATCATGAGTAATGGTGATGTCCTCGCTCTGACAGCCAACTCTGCTCGTGTCGCAGGAAGCTTCAATGCTCAAGACATCTATGTCGATGGAAATCGTATCGGTGAAATCGGGGCTGCTGTCCTTCGTGACCGGAGAGATCTTTCCGAAGATGGTGTCGTGCTTGCTGTTGCGACTGTTGACTTCAAATTGAAGATGATCCTAGCTGGACCAGACATCTTGAGCCGTGGTTTTATCTACATGCGTGAATCAGGAGATCTGATCCGTGAAAGCCAACGCATCCTCTTCAATGCTATTCGTATCGCCTTGAAGAACAAAGATGCCAATATCCAAACCGTCAATGGTGCGATTGTTAATGCCCTTCGCCCATTCTTATACGAGAGCACGGAACGTGAACCTATCATTATTCCAATGATTCTCACGCCAGATGACGAAAATTAAAAAACAACCAGTTGAGACCACTGTTTCAACTGGTTTTATGGTGTCTTTTTGAGGATTAAAAAGAGAGTGGGACAGAAATCGGTAATTCGTTAGAATTCGATTTCGTCGTCCCACCTCCGCACAGTTGAGTAGAGCTGTAAAAGCTGATGAAATCAGCGTAGTAGAGCCCACTCAACCACTGCGTCTTGCTCGACAATCCAAAAATAATTGAGAGGCTAGGACTTTTGTCCCAGCCTCTTTGCTCTTATTTCTTAATAAAGATCTAAATAGTTGTCTACTTCCCATTGAGATACGAAGGTCGCATAACTTGCCCATTCGATTCGTTTGGCTTCAAGGAAGCTGGTGTAAATATGTTCACCCAAGGCAGCTTTCACCACTTCGTCTTCTGTCAAGGCTTTCAAGGCATTGTGAAGGGTAGAAGGGAGATCTGTGATTCCAGCGGCTCTACGTTCTTCCGGTGTCATCACATAGATATTTTCTTCGATCGGAGCAGGTGCTTCGATTTTATTTTCAATACCATGAAGGCCGACTTCAAGCAAGACTGCCAAGGCTACATAAGGATTAGCCATTGGGTCTACGGAGCGCAATTCCAAACGAGTTCCCATACCACGTGATGCTGGCACACGTACCAATGGGGAACGGTTGCGACCTGCCCAAGCGATATAAACGGGTGCTTCATATCCAGGAACCAAACGTTTATAAGAGTTGACGGTTGGGTTGGTCACGGCTGTAAAGTTGTAGGCATGCTTGATCAAACCACCCAAGAAGTGATAAGCAGTTTCTGACAATTGCATTCCACGTGGATCTTCTGGATCAAAGAAGGCATTGTTGCCATCTTGGTCAAAGAGAGACATATTACAGTGCATACCTGATCCGGCAATTCCAAATTTTGGTTTGGCCATAAAGGTTGCATACAAGCCGTGTTTGCGAGCGATGGTCTTCACAACGAGTTTAAAGATTTGGATCTTGTCACAAGCGCGAAGAACTTCGTCATACTTAAAGTCGATTTCATGCTGACCAACGGCTACTTCGTGGTGGCTGGCTTCTACTTCAAAGCCCATCTTGGTCAAGACATTTACGATTTCACGACGAGTGTTATCTGCGAGATCTGTTGGAGCCAAGTCAAAATAGCCACCTTTGTCGTTTACTTCAAGAGTTGGATCTCCATTTTCGTCCAACTTGAAGAGGAAGAATTCTGGTTCTGGTCCAAGGTTAAAGGATTTGAATCCAAGTTCTTCCATATGACGAAGGGCCCGTTTCAAGTTGCCACGTGGGTCTCCTGCAAATGGTTTCCCTTCTGTCGTATAAACATCACAGATCAAGCCAGCTACGCTCCCATTTTCATCTCCCCAAGGGAAGACTGTCCATGTATCCAAATCTGGGTAAAGATACATATCTGACTCGTTGATACGGACAAATCCTTCGATAGAAGAACCATCAAACATGGCTTTGTTTGAAAGAACCTTGTCCAGTTGTTCATCGGTAGCTGGAATTTCGACGTTCTTCATAGTTCCCAAAATATCAGAGAACATCAAGCGAATAAAAGTAACATTTTTTTCTTTTACTTCACGGCGAATATCTGCAGCAGTAATTGACATTTTTGTCTCCTTAAAATAGATTACAAACTTATGAAATGATCAACGAAATTGACCATATGGCGATGGGGAAGATGTGAAGCGACTTTGCTGAATAATGTCACGATGAAGAGCCTTGCGGATCTCTTCTTGACTGACAACCTTGGTTTGCTCTTGCTCTTTTTCCGCATATTTCTTCTTAATATCCGCAATATTGAAGCCATCTGAGATATAATCTTTGATCTCAAGCAGGCGGTCCATATCGTCCAATGAATACATGCGGCGATTGCCTTCTGTCCGATCAGGAGAAATCAATCCCTGATCTTCATAATAACGAATCTGGCGAGCTGTCAAGTCGGTCAGCTTCATAACACTGCCAATCGGAAAGACTGCCAGCGAGCGTCGTAATTCCTTTTCCTTCATACCATTCCTCTTTCTATTCTATTATATCGAAAAAAAAATCTATGTCAAGATTAAATGTTACATAATCTTACATAGGTTTTTTGTGTTCCTTGAGAAAATCGCGAATGCGATCGACATCCGAATTGACCAAAATCGCAACGAAAACACCAATAAAGGTCTCAAATATTCGAGCAAAAACATACAAGAAGGTTTCTCCGTTAGGAATCGAGAGAGTAATGATCAGCATTGCCGAAACTCCTCCGATAATTCCTGCTTTATTATTCATGGCGACATTTGTCATAATGGTTAACATGGTCGCAATGGGTACAAAAATCAGAGTCACCCAATACGCCCCATGAAAGATCGTTTTTAAAAGGAAGAACAAAACGGCATAAAAACCTCCGATACTGTTGCCCATGACACGCGAAGCCCCGAAGTGGACACTCTTATCAAAGTCTTCCCTCAAGCTAAAAACAGCTGTCAAAGTCCCGATCTGAAGGCCTCGCCAGCCAAATATTCCAAAAATAAGTAGTACAATAAAAACGGCAATCCCTGTTTTAAAGGTTCTCATCCCCAAACGGAATTTGGACCAATCAAATTTGTGTCGTTTAAAGTAATCCATGGTCACCTATCTTTCTATTTCTATTATTCTACCATATTTTCAGAAAGGAGAGAACAGTTATCAATAGAAAGAAAAAAGAGAGTGGGACAGAAATCGGTAATTCGTTAGAATTCGATTTCGTCGTCCCACCTCCGCACAGTTGAGTAGGGCTGTAAAAGCTGATGAAATCAGCGTAGTAGAGCCCACCCAACCACTGCGTCTTGCTCGACAATCCAAAAATAATTGAGAGGCTAGGACTTTTGTCCCAGCCTCTTTCATTTTATTTAGATTATTTGTCTGTAAGAGCAGCCAATCCTGGAAGTTCTTTACCTTCAAGGAGTTCCATAGAAGCACCACCACCAGTAGAGATCCATGAGAATTTGTCTGCACGGCCAAGGTTGATCGCAGCAGCAGCTGAGTCACCACCACCGATGATTGATTTAACGCCTGGTTGTTTCACGATAGCGTCCATCACACCGATTGTACCAGCTTGGAAGTCAGGGTTTTCAAATACACCCATAGGTCCGTTCCATACAACTGTTTTCGCACCAGTCAATTCTTGGTCGAATTTATCGATTGATTTAGGACCGATATCCAAACCAAGGAAACCTGGGTCTACTGCTTCACCTTCAGTGTCTTTCACTTCAGTGTAGTCAGCAAATGCGTTTGCTTCTTTTGAGTCAACTGGCAAGATCAATTTGCCGTTTGATTTTTCAAGAAGAGCTTTCGCTACATCCAATTTGTCTTCTTCTACAAGTGAGTTACCGATTTCGATACCTTGAGCTTTGTAGAATGTGTAAGTCATCCCACCACCGATAAGGACTTTATCAGCTTTTTCAAGCAAGTTTTCGATAACACCGATCTTGTCAGATACTTTAGATCCACCAAGGATAGCTACGAATGGACGTTCTGGAGCTTCAACTGCTTCTTTGATGTAAGCAATTTCGTTTTCAAGAAGGAAACCAGCAACAGCTTTTTCAACGTTTGCTGAGATACCAACGTTAGATGCGTGTGCACGGTGAGCTGTACCGAATGCATCGTTTACGAAGATACCATCTCCAAGTGATGCCCAGTATTTACCAAGTTCAGGATCGTTTTTAGATTCTTTCTTGCCATCAACATCTTCGAAACGAGTGTTTTCAACCAAGAGAACTTGTCCATCTTCAAGAGCGTTAACAGCTGCTTCCAATTCAGCACCACGTGTAACACCTGGGATAAATTTCACTTCTTGACCCAATTTAGCAGCCAAGTCAGCAGCTACAGGAGCAAGTGATTTACCTTCTTTATCTGCTTCTTCTTTTACACGTCCAAGGTGAGAGAAGAGGATTGCACGTCCACCTTGTTCAAGGATGTACTTGATAGTTGGAAGAGCTGCAGTGATACGGTTATCGTTAGTGATCACGCCATCTTTTACAGGAACGTTGAAGTCAACACGAACGAGAACTTTTTTCCCTTTCAAGTCAACGTCTTTAACAGTCAATTTTGCCATTAGATATGACTCCTTCTTTTTTTAATACATGATAATTATATCACAAAAGCTGTAAAAGAGGTAGAAAAATCCAATGCTTTTCCCCTCTAATTCGCAGGATCCGAACGACACTTCTAGATACAAGATCAAACCTCTCTAGTTTTCACCAGAGAGGTCTTTTTGAGAGTGACTTTTTAAGTGAACGATAGAATCCTGTAAAAGACTTACTCTTCTTTCTTCTTACCAGCCAAGAGGAAGCCGCCTAAGGCTGCTAGGAGAACAGCTTCAGCTGCAAAGGAAGCTTCTAGGCTTGCCGTATTTGGCAAGTGTTCCGATTGACTTTCTTTGCTTGCATCTTTTGTTTCTTGCTGAACCGTTGGCTGTGAGTTCGTTCCTTGGTGGGTACTTAACAACTGATGGATCTCTTGATCGACCATATCCTTGTGCTCTTCCTCTTGATGATCCGGTTGAGTAGAAGTCGTTGGGGTCAACTGATCCACTTTAGAAGACTCTGTAGGCTTCAATGGATTAGATGGATCTGGAGTCACTGGGGCAGCTGGTTGAACAGGCTGATCAGGTTTAGCCGGTTCTTCTGGTTGGATCGGTTGATCTGGTCCTTCCGTTTTTGCTGGCTTGTAGACAATCGCATAGTGGGTAAAGTGAGGAGCTGTAAAGATGACCACATCTCCAACTCTCTCAAAGGCCAAGGATTGAGGAGCTTGACCTTCTGGGAAGAAGAGGACTTGCTCAACTTCTTTATCCTTATCCACAGGGATTTTCACAAGGGATGGATGGTGGGTATCGATATCCTGACCGCTTGCATCCACGCCTTCAATATCAAAGACGATTCCTTCTCGGCTCTTCAGCTCTTCTTTTTCTGCCTGGTTGGCTTCAACTTTTGCGACTTTTAGTCCTTTGACAACGGTTGGCTCTAAGTTGGAGAATTGAACTTCGACTCCAGTCGCAGGATCTACAAAGACCGCTGGCTTGTCTTCTTTCAATAGTGCAATCAAGGTCTCTAGACCTGTCTTAGCTGTTTCAAGGGCTTCAGGAGTGAGCTCTGAAGAAGCTAGGAGCTCTTTATTTTTCTCCAAGAGTGCCTGTAAAGCTTCACCAGAAGGGTGATTTGGCTTGCTTGCTAATAGAGCGGTCGCTTCTGTTGTTAGGGCAGAGAGAGCTTCTTTTTCTTTTGTTAGATTAGCTTGACCATCCAAGGCTTTCAAGAGAGCGGTCAATTGGTTCAACTGCTCATTGACTTGATCTTGTGTGCTGGTATCATGCTCTTTCAAGACTTTTTCAGAAGCAGCCATTCCCGCTAGCAAGGCTTCTTTGACTTCAGGAGTGGCAAATGTAAAGTCTACTTTGGCTTTTGCAGCTTCAGCTTCAGCCAATTTTTGCTTGAGGTATTCATCGTTGAGAGCTGGTTTTGGATTGACGAGGACATCAAAGCTTGTACTAGCTCCTTTGTAATGGACAGTGATAGTTTGACGACCTTCCTTGGTCGTATCAAAGCCAGTCACTTCCACCCCTTCATCTGTCAAGGCGTGCGTTTCAGTCGTTTCATCTTCAAAGACGACTGTAAAGCGTCCTCCTTCTTTCTCCAATGCTTCTCCGACAATATATTCCACTTTTGGTTTGTCAGTCAATTCTAGACCAGCAACTGCTTTTTCACCTGCTTCCTCTGCACTGACCACAAAAACAGTGAGTGTCTTATCCAATTTCTGACCAAGGTAAGAAACTTCTAGGTGTTGTTCTCCGAGCTTGCTACTGTCAAATCCATGAATCTCTATACCTGAGTTGGTGAGGTTGACCAGTTGATCTGCTTGGCCATCTTTATAATGAACGCGGAGAGTCGCCCCTTTCAAGGAAAGGGCATCGCCTTCCCGGTAGACCTTCTTGGTCAATCCATCTTCAAATTGAAGTCCCGCAATCTCTTTATCATTCTTTGGAACTTCGATCGCCAAAACATTACTGATATCTTTACCAGGAACTTGTGCGCGATAGTAAAGAAGAGACGGGGTTGATTCAAAAGCGAGCGGTTTAAAGATGAGATTTCCAGCTTGATCGGCTGTCATGGTCGCAATTGGACTAGTGGCTTCTTTATCGGCATAAAGAGTCAGAGTAGTATGAGCTGGGACATCTTTGAAACCGACTTGGACAAAATGATTACCTAGGTTTTGCGCTGCAGCATGTTTCATCGGAATGTTGACCGTCTCAGTATCTAGACTTTCATACATCTTCCAGTTGTAAATCCGGATGGCTTGCCATGGGGTGCCGTTATCTGCTGTAATGACATGGAGACGCCAGTCTTGAGCCTTGATCGGATGATCAAGTGTAATGTCAGACACATGGGCTTTATTGCCACGAACTTCCTTAGCGAGTTTCCATTCACCGGCTTCGTCCTTGTAGTAAAGGTCGAAGTCACGGGTATTCATCTTGCCATCATCGACAGATTCCCCACCAGCACCGGCATGGTCCATGACCCAACGAACAATGGTCCGAGGTTGTGTCAAGCGGATATCGACGGTTCCACTCAATTGAGCAGAAGACCATTTATCTGAAAGACTGGTAATGGTCCCATTTAACATGCCTTCAATGCCTTCACTACCATCCGCATCTGGGAAGCTCGAACCGATCACTTTCGCTCCAATGACCACGTTTGGTGCTAAAGCTTTTGGTAGACTGGTATCTGACACGGTCATGCCCCAATCAAAGGCTACAGTTCCCGCATCTGAACGTTGACCATTTTTTCCAACTGCCACAACCTTGAGTTCCTGAGTCGTTCCTTCAGCACTTGCTGAACGGCTAACTTTTGGTAGATAGACGGTTGTCGCAGAAGACCCTGTTAAGAGACGCCAGTTATCACCATCTTTTTCATAGACTTCATAATAATCCGCATCTGCTACCCCTTTAAAATTGAGGACTGCTTCTGCTTCTTGCGCATTTTGTAGACGTTTTGCTCGAACGGATACTTCTGCTGGAGTCGCTGGTTTCTCTTGGTTTGACGTAATCGACAATTGGCCGAGATTAAATTTGTAGTCTTTGACATCCGTATCATGGTCAAAGAACATCTTCACAGCATAAATGGTCTTGCCAGCCAAACTTCCCAAATCAAAGGTTTGAGTAGACCAATCCGCACTCGGTGTCAATTCTTTCCATTCGTATTCAGAGTAGTCTTCTTTGGTGGCAACAGCTACCCAGGCAGCTGCTCCGATCCCACCCTTGTGAGAGACGCTCAATTTTGTCGTTTCTGTCACAGGAATCTTGGTCGAATAGAGCATGACATTTTGACTGCTATTGGCTTTTAAATCTCCTTCAAAGGCTAGAGAATTTCCTCCATTGTAGGCTTGATCAAAATCATAACGACCTTTCAATGGCGCACTATCTTCACTATGCTCTACCCACCAACGCCATGTTGGAAGGTAGCCAGAAACAGAACGGTAGTTCCACTCCCCTTCTTTAGAAATCTTGCCATCCACAAACCAGTGTTTTCCGTGTCCAGTATTGAAGGAAGTATTGAAATTTTCACTAGTGATTGGGGTTTTGTCCACAACCAAATTAGACATTCCATACCAAGATTGGTCTGCTGGTTTTCCTTTAGTCGGATCTCCTTGGAAACCTGTCCAGAATAGATCTTCATGTGTATGGTAACCTTCTCCAGTCTTTCCTAGACCTGTAATCGTATCTGGTGCATAAAGACCAAGGGATAGACGCAACTTGCCATGTTCATCTAAAATGGCATTCCAGTCTACATTGGTTTTATAAGAGCCTCCTTTTTGGAGCTCGAGTCCAGCTAGAACATCATAAGGATTTCGGTTAATCCATTTAGCTGTACTGATGGAATAATCCACTTCTGATTTGCCCCAGTTAAAGTTAGCAAAGAAGGTATCAACTGGATTTTCCCCATTTTCTGGCTGCATGAAATTGTAGTTGTATTCTCCCAGCGCATTCTCATGGTAACGGCCATATTCATAGGTCATAGCATCATACCAAGAATACTTAATCGGATAGTTCAGACTTTTCGCATATTCCTTGGTATAAAGAAGAAAATCTCTCAATTTTGGACCCAATGGTTCTACAAGATTTCCGGTTGTTTCTTGGTTGATAAAGTAACCATCAAAGCCATAGTACTTGGCAAGTTCGACTAATTTACGAGCGATCGGGAAAGTTTTAGAGCCTTCACTATCTTCTTTCAAGGTTTCTGCAAAATGTTCTTGATCCTTGATGCTGCTAGACCAGTTATAAAAGATTGTTCCATAAATAGGAACCCCATTTCGGTGGGCAGCATCGATCACATCTGCTGATGGAACCAGCCCTTCCCAAAAGACCATGGAGTCCAAATATTGCCAGTAATCAAAAGCATAGGCCTTAAACTCTTCCCCGCCGACAGACGCATGATCCTTGGCTTTGGAGTTCATGTTTGACAGTGCTTGGATCTTCGCTTCAGGGTTGGCTTGTTCATTAATTTGTTTCCCTTGAAAACGACTCGCAAGTGGGACGCTTGCTCTGTTCATATCGTCATCCACTCGTTTTCCTGGTTCCCACTTCAAGAGATCGTCCCAGGTATCGAACTTAACTTCTTTGGGTCTTAATTGTTTTTCTTCATTGGTTGGTA
Source organism: Streptococcus sp. 27098_8_186 (assembly GCF_041432055.1). Classification (NCBI taxonomy): domain Bacteria; kingdom Bacillati; phylum Bacillota; class Bacilli; order Lactobacillales; family Streptococcaceae; genus Streptococcus; species Streptococcus sp. 27098_8_186. The sequence goes on along the minus strand of NZ_JAPVYV010000003.1, from coordinate 36,666 downwards.
AATCAGCCACTTGTTCTGCAGCAGCTTTCGGTTTTTCAGTCTCTGAAGCGGCTGGATGATCTGTAGTTGTCGAGCTAGCTTCTGTACTTGTAGGACTAGCCTCCGGAGTGACCGCTTCTGCGGCTGGTTTTTCCGTTTCTGCAGCAGGTAAGGCCGCATCTGCAGTATAGACGCCAGCTTCTCTCACTAGATGATTGACGTCTTCGGTCGTTGCTGAAGATGCTTCTAAGGGTTGTTCACTAGTAGAAACCGCCTCATCTGCAGAGACAGCGCCTGTTCCTAAAAATGCTAACCCAATCAATGCGGAGCAAACTCCCACACTGAATTTTCGTATACTAAATCGTTCTTTCTTTTCAAATAGATGACCTTTCATCTTGACCTCCTTGTATGGTTTTTTTCTTTTTCTTGAGCGATTTCCATTGGCTCCTTCCCCCACGACCTGTAATCGCTTTCATTTCGTTGTATTAGAAATCTCCAATCAAGAATAGGATACCCTAATCTATTTAGCACTGTCAATCCATTTTGGCAATTCCTATAATATGATGAGAAAGCCCTAAAAAAAGTACAAAAAAAGAGGAGGTTTCCCTCCTCTCATCATACGCATGAATTATTTAGCAATTTTTGCGAAGTATTCAAGAGTACGAACAAGTTGTGCAGTGTAAGACATTTCGTTGTCATACCATGAAACAACTTTAACCAATTGTTTACCGTCAACGTCAATAACTTTAGTTTGAGTTGCGTCAAACAATGATCCGTAAGACATACCTACAACGTCTGAAGATACGATTGGATCTTCAGTGTAACCGTATGATTCGTTTGAAGCTGCTTTCATAGCTGCATTCACTTCATCAACAGTAACGTTCTTGTCAAGAACAACTACCAATTCAGTAACTGATCCAGTTGGAACAGGAACACGTTGTGCAGCTCCGTCCAATTTACCGTTCAATTCAGGGATAACCAAACCGATTGCTTTAGCAGCACCAGTTGAGTTAGGAACGATGTTAGCAGCACCAGCGCGTGCACGACGAAGGTCACCTTTACGGTGTGGACCGTCAAGGATCATTTGGTCACCAGTGTAAGCGTGGATAGTAGTCATCAATCCTTCAACAACACCGAAGTTATCTTGAAGAGCTTTAGCCATTGGAGCCAAGCAGTTTGTAGTACATGAAGCACCTGAGATAACTGTTTCAGTACCATCAAGAATATCGTGGTTAGTGTTAAATACGACTGTTTTAACATCTGATCCACCAGGAGCAGTGATAACAACTTTCTTAGCACCACCAGCATGCAAGTGTTTTTCAGCAGCTGCTTTAGTAGCAAAGAAACCAGTTGCTTCAAGAACGATTTCTACACCGTCGTTAGCCCAGTCGATTTGTTCTGGATCGCGTTCAGCAGAAACTTTAACGAATTTACCGTTAACTTCGAATCCACCTTCTTTAACTTCCACAGTACCGTCGAAACGACCTTGAGTTGTATCGTATTTCAACAAGTGTGCAAGCATAACTGGATCTGTAAGGTCGTTGATGCGAGTAACTTCAACACCTTCTACGTTTTGGATACGACGGAAAGCAAGACGTCCGATACGACCGAAACCGTTAATACCAACTTTAACTACCATTCGTGATTTCCTCCTTATGAAAATCAAAAAATTTTTTTGTGAAAAGAGTAACTTGACACAGCGCCAAACATCTTTTAACAGTCTCTATTATATACTTTATTGCATTAAAAAGCAACTATTTCCCAACGAAAAGCAAGATTTATCATAGATCACCACCTCTTTTATTAAAGTTTTTCACAAAGTCTTGATCGATAGGAAAAGCGCTATTTTACTTGTACTCACTTTTGGAACAAAGAAAAACTCTTCCCAAAGTGGGAAGAGTTTTTAAGCATTGGTAAATTAAGCTTCACCTTTAGCTTTTTTAATGATTTCTTCTTGTACTGATTTTGGTACATCTTCGTAGTGGTCGAATACCATCATGAAGGTACCACGTCCTTGAGTTGCAGAACGAAGGACAGTAGCGTAACCGAACATTTCAGCAAGTGGCACATAAGCACGAACGATTTGGCTTGCACCGTGTGCTTCCATACCATCTACACGTCCACGACGAGCAGTTACGTGACCCATAACATCCCCAAGGTTTTCTTCAGGAACTGTGATGGTTACAAGCATCATTGGTTCAAGGATAGCTGGTTGTGCAGTCTTAGCAGCTTCTTTAAGTGCAAGAGATGCAGCGATCTTGAAGGCAGTTTCAGATGAGTCGACATCGTGGTATGAACCATCGTAAAGCTTAGCTTTCACGTCAACCATTGGGTAACCAGCAAGAACACCGTTCGCCATAGATTCTTGAAGTCCTTTTTCTACTGCAGGGATGAATTCACGTGGAACCACACCACCGACGATCGCATTTTCGAACTCGAATCCTTTACCTTCTTCGTTTGGAGTAAATTCGATCCAAACATCACCAAACTGACCTTTACCACCAGATTGACGTTTGAAGAATCCACGTGCTTGTGTAGAAGCGCGGAATGTTTCGCGGTAAGATACTTGAGGAGCACCAACGTTAGCTTCAACCTTGAATTCACGTTTCATACGGTCAACAAGGACATCCAAGTGCAACTCACCCATACCAGAGATAACTGTTTCACCAGTTTCAGGGTTTGTTTCAACGCGGAATGTTGGATCTTCTTCAGCCAATTTTTGAAGGGCGATACCCATCTTGTCTTGGTCTGCTTTAGATTTAGGCTCAACCATCAATTGGATAACTGGTTCTGGAACTTCGATTGATTCAAGGATGATTTTTGCTTTTTCATCTGTCAATGAGTCACCAGTTGTAGTATCTTTCAAACCAACGGCAGCAGCGATATCTCCAGAGTAAACTGTTTCGATTTCTTTACGAGTGTTGGCGTGCATTTGAAGGATACGTCCGATACGTTCACGTTTACCTTTAGAAGTGTTCAATACGTATGAACCTGAGTTCAAGACACCTGAGTAAACACGGAAGAATGTCAAACGACCTACGAATGGGTCAGTCATGATCTTGAAGGCAAGAGCTGCAAATGGCTCTTCATCAGATGCTGGACGTTCTTCTTCTTCGTCTGTATCTGGGTTTACACCCTTGATTGCAGGGATATCAAGTGGGCTTGGAAGGTAGTCAAGGACTGCATCCAACATCAATTGAACCCCTTTGTTCTTGAAGGCAGAACCACAAAGTACTGGGTAGAATTCAACGTTGATTGTAGCTTTACGGATACCAGCTTTCAATTCTTCGTTAGTGATTTCTTCCCCTTCAAGGTATTTCATCATCAAGTCTTCATCAGTTTCAGCAACAGCTTCAACCAATTTTTCACGGTATTCTTGAGCTTGTTCAAGGTATTCAGCTGGAATATCTTCTTCAAGGATATCTGTACCAAGGTCGTTAGTATAGATTTCAGCTTTCATCTTGATCAAGTCAATGATTCCGCGGAAGTCATCTTCAGCACCGATTGGCAATTGAATTGGGTGAGCGTTTGCTTGAAGACGGTCATGAAGTGTGCTTACTGAGTAAAGGAAGTCAGCACCGATTTTATCCATCTTGTTAGCGAATACGATACGAGGAACTCCGTATTCAGTTGCTTGACGCCAAACTGTTTCAGTTTGAGGCTCAACACCTGATTGTGAGTCAAGAACGGTTACAGCACCGTCCAAAACGCGGAGTGAACGTTGAACTTCGATCGTGAAGTCCACGTGTCCTGGTGTGTCGATGATGTTTACACGAGTGTCTTTCCATTGAGCTGTTGTAGCGGCAGATGTGATAGTGATACCACGTTCTTGCTCTTGCTCCATCCAGTCCATTTGTGACGCACCTTCGTGAGTTTCACCGATTTTGTGAATCTTACCAGTGTAGTAAAGGATACGCTCAGTTGTAGTTGTTTTACCAGCATCGACGTGAGCCATGATACCGATATTACGAGTTTTTTCAAGTGAAAATTCGCGTGCCATGAGGTTTGTTTCTCCTATATTTTTTATTTCTATATTCTATTATAACATGATTTAATAAAAACGGATAGGCAGGACCTACCCGTTCTCAGTGTTTTCATGCTAAGTTTTGGTTCCAACTTTTAAGAAGAGTTGAATTGGGTTCAAGAGCTGATCGAACTCAATCGAACCCGGGCTAAAGTTAGTTAGCCGAGTTGAGCTCAATTGAACCTGGGCTAAAAGCTCGGAAAATAGATAAGCTTTCCTAGAATCTTTGATTCTTCGTCAAGCTTCCTAATTTTCAGTCGCTTTTTTAACGCCCTTAGTATCTTAATCTTACCAGCGGAAGTGTGCGAATGCACGGTTAGCTTCAGCCATACGGTGAGTATCTTCACGTTTCTTAACAGCTGCACCAGTGTTGTTCGCTGCATCCAAGATTTCTTTTGCAAGACGATCAACCATTGTGTGTTCACCACGTTGACGAGCGATGGTTACCAACCAACGAAGTCCAAGTGTTGTACGACGTTCTGGACGAACTTCAACTGGGACTTGGTAGTTAGAACCACCGACACGGCGAGCACGTACTTCAAGTACAGGCATGATGTTTTCCATAGCTGTTTCGAATACTTCAAGAGCATCGTTTCCAGTAGCTTCTTTAATTTGTTCGAAAGCTCCGTAAACGATTGAAGCAGCTGTACCACGTTTCCCATCAAGCATAACGCGGTTGATAAGACGAGTAACTAATTGTGAATTGTAAAGCGGATCTGGCAATACATCGCGTTTAGGCGCACGGTTTTTACGACTCATTTTTCTTTATCCCCTTTCCTTATGCTTTTGGTTTTTTAGTACCGTATTTAGAACGGCCTTGTTTACGATCGTTTACACCTGCAGTATCAAGTGCACCACGGACGATATGGTAACGTACCCCTGGAAGGTCTTTTACACGTCCACCACGAAGAAGAACCACGCTGTGTTCTTGCAAGTTGTGTCCGATACCTGGGATATAAGCAGTCACTTCGATCAAGTTGCTCAAACGTACACGGGCAAATTTACGAAGGGCAGAGTTAGGTTTTTTAGGTGTCATTGTTCCAACACGAGTTGCAACACCACGTTTTTGTGGTGAAGAAACGTTTGTTTGAACTTTTTTATGACTGTTGTAACCAACGTTCAAAGCTGGTGATTTAGATTTTTCTACTTTTGATTTACGCGGTTTGCGAACCAATTGGTTAATTGTAGGCATCTACATTCTCCTGTGAAATTTTTTATTTTTGGTGATGGTACACTTGGTGACAGCTACCATCCGTGTGTACTTTTGCAACATTTGTCAGCACGTCCCTGTACACTCTTGAGAGACCAAAAGTAAAAAGTACCGTCTATTATTATAACATGACGGCACTTTGATTGCAAGATGTTTTTTTATTTTTTAAAGAAGTCGAAAAAGTTCACTATTGACCAGCTTGAGCTGGTTCTTCTGCCCCTGTAGCTGCAGCTGGAGCATTCTGTTGTTGCTGTTGTGGTTGAACTGTCGCATTGCCTCCAGCTACTCCAGCATTGGCATTAGCATTGTCATTGGCATTAGCATTCGCGTTTGCGTTCGTGTTGGCATTAGCGTCTGTTTGAGTCTGCTGCGTTGTCACAGTACCACTCTCATAGGTCAGTCCATAATAGTTAGCAATGTATTGGATACGGGCTTCAAGCGATTGCTTTTGAGTTGCATCTTTGACTTTCTTCACAGCAGCCTGGGCAGCGTTCACAGAATCTTGACTTGGAGTTGTTTCCATTTGAACGACTGCTTTTTCAGCAGCTTCTGTATTTTTCTTTTCTTCCTTCTTTTCTTTTTCTTCCTTTGTTTCCTTTTTCACTGGAAGGGAACCTGTTTTTTTAGCAGGTTGAATTTCTGTCGTTACCTGAGCAGCTGTATTCTTTTTAACAGTATACAAGCCAGCTACCAAAATAAAGGATAAGGTAAGAACTGTCACCAAGCGAATCCACAAAGGACTATTATCAAATCGATCTAAAATTCTTTTCACTTTTTGATCCTCCTTTGTTGCTCTTAATCAAAGATATTCCCAACTTCGACACTCAATTTATTTTCTTTTACATCGATGTTGGTCACGCGCAATAAGGATTTGTGTTCAAAGAATTCCCGGTCGGTTGCAGCATTATCTGCAAAGACAGCTACCCCTGCTAATTCAGAATCGAATTCAGCCAAGAGACTGACCATTCCGTTAATCGTTCCGCCACCTTTAAGGAAGTCATCGACAATCAAGACCCGGCTTCCTGCTTTTAGGCTCCGTTTTGAAAGGAACATTTTCTCAATGCGATCTCCACTTGAGCCTGAAACATAGTTGACACTAACGGTTGACCCTTCTGTGATTTTCAAATCACGACGGACAATGACGAATGGAACATTCAAGACATTAGCCACTGCATTCGCTAAAGGAACTCCCTTGGTCGCTACGGTCATGACAGCATCAATCTTCTTATCTCGGAAGGCTTTGGCAATGATGCGTCCGATCCGATTCAAAATCTTCGGATTGCTCAAAAGATCAGACAAGTAAATGTAGCCACCAGGAAGGATACGATCACTTTCAGACAGTTGCTTGCAAAGATCCTCGACGATTTCTTTGGATTCTTGATCTGAGATAGACGGTGTAAAGATCACGCCTCCTCCAGCTCCTGTAATGGTCTCAATATTTCCAATTTCCATCTCTTCAAACGCACGCTTAATGATCACGATATCTTCTGAGATGGAAGACTTGGCAGACTCATACTTTTCCGCAAACGTATTGAGACTAGTCAATTCATAGGGATGGTTGATCAAGTAATTAGAAATCACGACCATCCGTTCACTTCTTCTTAATTTCATTTTCTCACCATGTAGTTTTTTCTATCATTATACCATAAGAACAGAAAAAAACGAACATTCTGATTTACAGAAGGCCGTTTTTTCCTGATTATTTCATTTTTGGCAGAAGCATTCCCGTATTTCTCGCTGTTTTTACTCATCGAGATTCGGTTTATAGAAGGATCTGTTTTCCATAGCAAAGATTTTATTGGTCATTTCTCCAGGACCAATTAAGCCAAGTGCTGTTGTCATCATCATCATTTCTGCATCCAAATTATCGATCATATGAATAATCTCTGCTTCCATGATCTTTGGACGAACAGGACTACCGTATTCGAGCAAGCCATGGTGACTCAAGATCACATGGCGAAGGACGATGACTTCTTCTTTTTGGTCATCAATCTTCAAGTCTTGCAAGACCTTGCTAATTTCTTCATCGATGAGTGCAATGTGGCCGATGAGGTTGCCCCGAACAGTGTATTCTGTATTTTCAGGACCTGTCAACTCGATCACTTTGGCCAAATCGTGTAACATAATCCCTGCAAAGAGCAAGCTCTTATTCAACTGAGGATAGATATCACCGATACTATCTGCCAAGCGGACCATGGTCGCCGTATGATAAGCAAGACCGGCTTCAAAGGCATGGTGGTTGGTCTTAGCAGCTGGATAGCTATAAAACTCTTTCTCATATTTCCCATAGAGGGCACGGACAATCCGTTGCCAGACTGGATTTTCAATTTTGAAAATCATGTTTGACAGGTATTCATGCAATTCCTTAGGGTCTACTGGTGGTTTTTCCTTAAAGTCTGCTGGATTGTTGGGCTCTCCTGCTTGGGGCAAGCGCATGTTTAATTGGTTGACTTGCGGAGTATTATTGTAAACTTCTCGACGTCCAGACATATGGACCACGCGCCCAGCTATAAAGCTCTCTACATTGTGGGGTTGGGCATCCCATAGTTTGCCTTCGATCGTTCCGGTCTCATCCTGAAATACAAAGGCTAGATAGTTCTTCCCAGCCCGCGTTTGACGCACTTCTGCTGACTTGATCAAATAGAATCCTTCGAACAATTCATCTTTTTTCATTTGGTTAATTTTGACCATCATCTTCTCCATCTTCTATATATACATCTAGTTCCAGCAGGTCTTCATCGCTTTCGATTTGGCGGAGCGTCCGCTCGATGGCACTGGTCCGTCTGGTTAGCAAATCATCAATATTATTGGAAGCATTCTTTAAATGACGCTGGGTCTTGGCGAGAATCCCTCCAAACTTATGGAATTCTGATTTGACCGATCCCAACACCTTACTAATGTCATCTGCACTCTTTTGGATGTTGAGCGTTTTAAAGCCAACAGACAAGGAGTTCAAAAGGGCAGATAGCGTGCTTGGACCAGCTACTAAAATTTGTTCTTCCCGACGCAAGCGATCGAAGAATTCTGGATTGCGAACGACTTCCGAATAAAGGCCTTCGGTTGGCAAAAAGAGAATTCCAAAATTCGTTGTCGCTGGTGGAAAGAGGTATTTTTGTTGGATATCTTTGGCAAAACGCTTGATACTAGCAAGAAGGGCCTTGCGGTAACGCTCGATCTCCTCTTTCTCTCCTGATTCATAAGCTTCTTCCAGACGATAGTAGTCTTCCAGAGGGAACTTAGAGTCAATTGGTAAATAGACTGGTTCCTCTCCTTGTCCCGGAAGCTTGATAGCGTACTCTACGCGCTCACTGGACTGGGGTACAGTGATAAATTCTCGCTCATACTGGGCTGGTGTCAAGATATCTTCAATGATTTGACCCAGCTGCAATTCGCCCATAATCCCACGGGTCTTGGTGTTGGAAAGAACTTTATTGAGAGTTCCAACATCTCTCGCCACCGTCTGCATTTCTCCCAGCCCTTTGTTGACCGATTCCAACTGTTTCGAAACAGTCTCAAAGGAAGTCTGCAAGCGGTGTTGCAAGGTTTTCTCCAACTTTTCTTCTACCGTTTGACGCATCTGTTCTAGCCGCACTTCATTGGACTCTTGAATCTGGCGCATGCGCTCATCTGTTTTATCCCGATTTTTGGTGAAGTGCTCATTCATCTCAGCGCGTAGAGCTGTCGTCTGTTGGTGGATCTCCACTCGCATCTCAGTCAAGCGATCTGTCAGGGCAATCTCTAACTGTTGATTGGCAATCTGGCTTGCTTGTCTTTCTTTTTCAAAACGATAGTCCAACTGGTCTGTCAAATGATCCTCGTGGTCTTCCAGCATCTCTCGTAAAGCCGGTCTTGTATCATCTGACCGTTGCAAGAGATAGATGAGGAGGCCCAGATTGAGCAGGCCAATCAGAAGCAGAATGATATTCATATTAACCTCTGTCTTTACTATAAACAATGACAAGATAGCCACGGTCGAGACTCACTTGAATCGGTTGATCTAAAAATTCATTGGAGCCATACATGGCCTTCAAAAAATAATTCTCCGGATGGAGCGGATACTTGGCCCCTGTGATCTCTACGCGACCTTGTCCGACAGGCATAAAACCAACATAGGGCTTAGTAGGATCGGGCTGAATCTCATGACAGCCAACTGGTCTGTAAATCAGACGATTTTGACCATCGACTAATTGGATCTGCTCCATATAGGGAGCTAGGTCTGGATCGGTCGGCAAAAAGATATTAGACAAAAAGTGATCCAAGCGACCACCAAAGGCACCGTAAACTGTAACTGCAGCATCTGGATAGGCTTCAAAGACTGCTTTCAAGGCCAATTCCAAATCCGTATCGTTCTTTTCAGGGACGGACTGAACCACTTGCTTGGCTTGGGTGCGGATCTTGCTCAAATCAGTTTCAGAAATGGAATCAAAATCCCCCACAGCCATATCTAAAGGCAGGCCTTGTGCCAGCAACTTCAAACAGCCTCCGTCGACACCTACGTATAGCTCTTGATCTTTTGGTAGTAGTGAAGAATCTCCACCTGCCAATACTCCTATATTAACCATTGATGGCATCTCGGAGCGTTTGCACACGCTCATTGACATCTCCGTTAAAGACATAAGAGCCCGCTACAAAAACATTAGCCCCGGCTTCTTTTGCTTGGGAAATACTTTGGCCATCAATTCCGCCATCGACTTCGATATCAAAGTCTAAGCCTTTCTCTTCACGAAGAGCTGCTAATTCGCGCACCTTGTCCATTGTTTCTGGAAGAAAGGCTTGGCCACCGAATCCTGGATTAACGGTCATGACCAAGACTTGATCCACCAAGTTCAAGACGTGTTTGATACTGTCTACAGGAGTTCCTGGATTAATCACAACACTAGCTTTCACACCGGCTTGACGAATTTTTTGAAGAGCTCCATGGATATGAGGAGTCGCTTCCACATGAATGCTGATGATATCCGCACCTGCACGGGCAAATTCTTCAATGTGGTGTTCGGGATTGGTTACCATCAAGTGGCAATCAAAGACCAACTTGCTATGCGGACGCATACTCTCTACGACTCCAGCTCCAAAGCTGATATTTGGCACAAAATGACCATCCATGACATCGATATGAGCATAGTCAGCTCCAGCTGCTTCTAAGCGTTTCAACTCACTTTCAAAATTGGCATAATCTGCACTCAAAATTGAGGGTGCTATTTTCATTGTTTTCATTCTTCTATTGTCTCCTATTTTGGCATTTTTTTCGAAACTTTTTTATAGGTTTCGCGACGGTTTTCAATCTCACTTAAAAATTGCAAGTAATTCTCAAAACGAAAAGTCGCAATCTCTGCTGTTTCAACGGCTGGTTTCACTGCACATGCAGGCTCATGCGTATGCGTACAGGTACGAAACTTACAAGAGTGGCTCACGTCCGCAATCTCTGGAAAGGCCTGATTTAACTCTTCACTGGTCGTCACTTCATAATCAAGGGATGAAAAACCAGGGGTGTCTGCGATCTTGCCACCATTTAGATAGTAAAAGCTGACAGCTCGAGTCGTGTGTCGACCGCGGCCTAAACTATCTGAGATTTCACCCGTTTCAAGTTCTAAATCCGGAGCGATTTTATTGAGCAAGGTCGATTTTCCGACACCGGTCTGTCCCATAAAGACGGTGGTTTTATGGGTTAAAAGTGGCAAGAGTTCCCCAATTGACAAGACAAAGTCATAGCCAATAGCCTGGTAGATTCTTTGGTAGTAGTGAATGTCTTCCATATCTTCTAACAAGTCTAGTTTGGAAATGTAGACAATGGGGTGAATTCCCTTATGCTCCAAAAGGACCAGAAAACGGTCTAAAAGATTGGCGTTGAAATCCGGCTCCTTAGCTGACATGATCACTACTGCCTGATCAATATTGACAATAGGAGGGCGCACGAGGCTATTTTTTCGAGGGGCAATACTCAAAATGTAGCCTTCCGAATTCTCTTCAGCAGAGAACTCTACCTGATCCCCCACATAAGGAGTCTGTCCTTTTTTTCTAAAATTTCCACGAGCCCGTGTCTGGTAAATATGGCCGTCTGACTCCACATAGTAGAAGCCAGCCAAGGCCTTGACGATTGTTCCTTGCAAATCGCACTCCTTTGAGATTAATACTCCTATTATACCAAAAATTGAGAAATAAGGCTGGAATGCTTGATAAGAAAATATGCAAGCAGTTCCCCTATCATATTGTAGTCTCCTATTGTCTATGGTTTTCTTGTTAGGGACTTTAACGTAATTCCTTTTTTTCTTTAGTATTTTTCCTAAAAAGTGTATAATAGATCTATGCGGAGGTGGTGGAACGGCAGACACGCATGCTTCAGGCGCATGTGCCCCTTCGGGCGTGAGGGTTCAAATCCCTTTCTCCGCATCTTGGAAAGGTGGCCCAGCTTGGTACGGCACCGGACTCGAAATCCGGCAAGTGGATTTTCTTCACGCGCGGGTTCAAATCCCGTCCTTTCCTTACGATACAAAAAAGAGTCTGGAACAAAAGTCCTTTAACTCCAAAAAAGCAACGGATTTACCGTTGCTTTTTTGGTACTAGGCGACTATTGTCCCAGACTCTTTTTTTAATTTAAGGGATATTTTTGTCGACATACTTTATTTATATAAGTCAGTAATTGGAGGAGTAGCTGATTAATTCGATATATGATAATAGACATCGGAGGTGTCAATTGGCTGTGATTGAACAGCCATAATTCTAATTTGATTTTTATCAGAATTATCTATACCACTTCTCGTAATAATGCTAGCTCCAATAGGGTATATAATTATACTACCTCCTGAAGAATTTGAACCTACTTGTAAACCAATTATACCATTAGTTCCTCCAGCATTAGCACTGGTAATAGTCCCTAAATTTACCAACCCTTTATTATCAAAGATAATTTGTTGCCCTGATGCATTTTGCCAAACTCCTGCAATGCTTGTATAGTCTCCTCGTAGGATTGCATTGGTATCAATACCCTGTATCTCTGGTTGTGGTGTACTTTCTTGTTGCTGTAATTTTGGTGTTGGTGCTGGTATAGCTTCTGTGACCACCCAAAATTGAAATTTCTCAGAATCTTCCATGATTTTAACTGTGAAAGTGATTTTCATTCCTTCTGTCCAGCCTGTGGTTAGTGATTTCATGATTTGGATCTCAATACCTGAGATTGGAGCATTGCTAGCCTTAACCCAAATGGAGTAGTAAGGATTAAGTTTCTTGAAATGTCCCGAATAATCCGCCCATTCGCTTTGTCTAAAAAGTTCTGCTGTAAAACGGTATCGTTGCCCCGTCTTAAGCGTTCCATCGTTCTCCATATCTCTTAGAGCCTCTGCTGAGGTGTCAATCACAGGTGCCTCTGGTTCACTGCTAGAAGAGGAGGAATTTGAGGAAGAACTTCTGTAAGAAAATTCAGAGGTGTCTTTCTGTGAAAAACTGTGCTTTTTGACAACTTTAGTGGAGTCGTCCCTGTGATTGAGAAACCAAAGACTTGTACCGCCTATCACAAGAGCTACAATTGTCACTATCACTGTGTAAATCCATTGCTTACGTTTTTCACGCACTTTCATCACTATGATTTGATCTTTGTTCTGGTAAACCTCTACTATATCATTGACTTTGGGCTTGAATGAAAGTTCATTCAAGGCAACTTTTGTGGTTTCACCCGTATTGAGAAGGATATGTGCGTGTGTAACTGTGATGCTAATGATTTTGTGTTTAGATCTTAGTTTCATGATATTTCCTAGTTTTCGTATATGAATCCAATCATAAATGGAACAGGTTTTGGTAGTTCGATTCCTTCGGTAAGGGATTCATTGTCGTCAGATAGACCTCCTGTATTACCATAAAGAGTAATTTGGTCACCTAGATGAATTGGTTCTTCGTAATTAACGTCAAATATAGTAACTAGAAGTATTTTATTTTCGTCATTATCTACGGCAATTTTTAGAGTACGGCTAGCAAATCTTTTGACTTCTTGCAATACTTTTCCTTTAACTTTAGCTTGTGTTCCGTTAGGGATTTCGTTATTGCTCCACTTTTCAAAATTAACTGGTATATAGTCAGATTTATTCTTCTCTGTAGTTGACAATTCAGATGAAGAGTCATCAGCAGAAGAACTTGAAGTAGGGTTATTTATATTCTTAGCTGTATAGTAGTTATCTGCGATAATTTCTTCAATCTGTTGCTGAGAAGTTTTACCATTGATACCAATAATGTCATCCTTATGTACATCACCTAAATACTTACTTTTAGGTATTTTCACAGTAGCTGTAACAAGATTTGTATGTTCCTTGTTAAAGATGTTATTTGCATTGTTATTAAATATAAACTCATCCAGCTCACCGATTTGGAAAGTTACATAGTTACCAGATTCCTCTGGTTCACTCATAACTTTTCCATAACCTTGTACAGTGAGTCCTCTGGCTCTGAGATAGTTATCTATGGTTTTAAATCCTTTGGTAGAGTCCACATGGTTAAATGTTACTAAGTAAAAGATACTAAAAACTACTAGTATGCTCAGAGCAGATAATATTGAATAACGTAAGAACTTTGACTTGTTTTTGGGGGTTGATTGTACTATGGGAGAGTTTTGCCGTAATTTTTTTGTAGAATGGAGATTAGATGATTTAATGATAATATCTCCATAAACTTCAACTATTTCACCGATTGTGAACTCTGAATCTAGCGATGAATGAGTAAATTCTTTCATCGTACCGTCATTAAAACCAACGTAGATATTTGTATCTGTTATCTTAATAATTTTTCCTATATTCATTTTTATTATCTCTTAATCTTTTCGTTCTACGCCCTGAACACTTCCACTATTATTAGCACTTAACACATTGACACCATCAATAGTGACTACAGAACCGAATAAATTAACTGTATCTCCCACTTCCATTTTCCTATAGTGTTTTTCGATATATTCTTCTGTGTCTCTTGTGAGCAATATTTTTAATTCATCTTCATTTTTGAAGTAAAATTCATTAATTTCTTTGTCTTCCATTAAATCAAACCATATCGGTCTTACTTTGATAATAGTACCAAGAATTGTATCAGTGTCTTCAATCTCTTCAACCACACCCAGTGTCTCAAAGCTATCTTTCTCTCGATTAGATATATATTCATCAAATGTCATATCAGCGGTAAAAACATCAATTATCTTAATAGCTATTGAGTCAGAATCTTTTACTATTTTCCCTTCCATGGTTACCCATTTGTTTCCAGATGGGGAGTGTTCATCTGGATTTTTTATGGTATTGATTTTCAGTGTTTCTCCCATATATTTTGCACCATAGTCGACTCCATTTACTTTTAACACCATAATATTCTTAATTTCAGTTGGACTGTCCTCCATCATCGGTATATTGAACTCAGCTTGTATAGATATACTTTTACCGATGTTATCTTTGAGCAACTGATTTAGTTTGGAAGAACTAGAGAGTTCTTCTGTTTTGCTTGTCTCCATGCGACTAGTTGAGTTATTTGTATTTGTTAATGTGTGGTGTGTGAGTGAAGCAATGATTAGGATGGCTAATGAAAGTACAAGATATATGACTGTAGTTAGTCTAGGGAAGAGATTTTTCTTGAATAGGGATAGAATCAAAAGAAACAGATTTAAGATACTAAGCACAAGAGGGAATAAAATGAAAACTATTGTTAGGATATTGTGCAGATAGTTAGTAAAGTCTGTAAAGGCGAGCTGTAGCATTGTAAGAAGAACAAGGAGTATGAAAATAACAATGATATTGATTCTAGTTGTTAGAGATAGTCTCTTGAATCTATTTTTAATAGAGTCTGACTTAACAGGAAGATTAGATTTTGTTACAAAATCTCCATAAACCTCTACAGGATCTCCTAATACAGGTTTAAATTCAAGAGATGTGCGTGAAATTTCCTTGACAGCACCATCTTCATATCCAATATATACTGTTGTATCTGTGATTTTAATTATTTTTCCGTTCATTTTATCCCCAAGTAGTAGCACCGATAAGTGCACCTATCCAAATACCTAGAATCATTGTTCCGATTGAAGCAATCATAATGATAGTCCCTTGTTCCTTATCTCCTCTACTACGCACAAGATAGCCTAAGATGATGCCAATAATTCCAAAAACTAAAGGTAAAAGTAGAAGTGAGGTGCCAGTACAAATCCAACCCCAAACTTTTAATGCAGTTGTATTGCTTGGTTTATTCTCAGCGGTTTGTTGAAAAGTAGATTTTCGCTTGATAATGTAACTGCCCTCTGTGCCATAAACTTCCACTTCATCTCCAACTTCTGGGAGAAAATCAAAATATTCCCTTTCAATTTCAAGGAGAGTTCCATCGGTTTTTCCAAGGTATATGGTTTCGATATTGTCTTTTAAAACTTTATAAACATTCATTTGATTTTCCTTTTCTATTTTTCTAGTCAACTTTTTTGAAGATTCCCATGCTTTAACTAGTGTCGTTGGTAAATAGTTTGAATATCATTTTTTATGACTCTGTATTGTACTTTCTTTTTTACATTATGACTTTCTATAGTAGTTTTACATATTAAAAGTATGTTTTTTTATCATAAAAAGACTTATTTGTATTTAATTATATCATAAAAACATATCTAGAGTATTTTTTATAAAAAAATAAATACAATAACGCCCTGACGTTTTGAGCGAATAAAGGGTAGCCTATATCTTATAGAAAGAACATAGGAGAATAAAGCATGTCGTTGAGCGAAAATGTTTCCAAACGAATCTATGAGTTAAGGACAAATAAAAAGATGACACAGGAGAAGTTAGCAGATAAAGCAGGCATGGATGTCAATGCTCTGGGACGAATTGAACGTGGGCAAAATAGTAATATCAAGTTGGAAACTTTAGACAAAATTATCCGTGCTTTGGAGATAGACTATAGAACCTTCTTTTCATTTTCTGTGAGTGAGGACACTTTTTCTAAAATTGCGTCCAAGCTATCGCTAGTAGCTGACGAGGAAAGATTTCTGGAAATATTTGATAGAATACTGGATATTGAGTTAAAATGAGTAGAAATTAGGTATAAATAAAAAGTACCAAACAGTAATTTCTACTTGCCTGCTGAACTCATCAGTAATGAGAATTTTTGTACTCTTTTTGTACACTTTGGAGTAAAGTCTAGTATTTTTTTAATTTTTTATCCGGAGAAAATTCCTTGTGAATAGTCGAATAGAAGAGTAGCTAAAAGCATTTATGGGGGATAAGGTGGGCGACCAAAGTCATGACATAGGGCGTAGAAGCGACTATCCTCCAATGTATTCATTACTTTTTCAATAGTAAAGACGAGATAGTCTTGTGGCAAGAAAGAACTGATTTTTAGTGGTAAAGTTTTTTGATTTGTGTCATAGCGAATATGCATGAGATATATTTTTTAAATGACTTACTGATCAATTCTATTTGATTAAGGCTATCGAATCCATGCAAAAAGCAACGGAAAATCCGTTGCTTTTTTGAGTCAGGGAATTATTGTCTCAGACTCTTTTCTGTTATCTTATTCCTGCTTCTAGAAGGCCATCTGCTAAGCGGGCGAAGTCTTCTAAACTAAGAGCTTCTCCTCGCACAGATGGTTGCAGGCCAGCAGCTTCGATCCCTACTTCTAGTTTGGCTTTGATTTCTTCGGTCTTGCCAAAGCGACTGGTCAAGTTGTTCCAAAGCGTTTTGCGGCGGTGGACAAAGCTAGCCTTGCTGACAGAGAAGAAGAAATCTTCATCCTTGACGGCCACTGCCGGTTCTTCGCGACGCACCATCTTGAGGATGGCCGAGTCGACATTTGGCGCTGGCACAAAGACGGTGCGGGGCACGATAAAGGCCACCTTAGCCGTCATATAGTATTGGACTGCAATGGATAAAGACCCGTAAGCCTTGGTATTAGGTTCGGCTGAGATGCGGTCTGCTACCTCTTTTTGCATCATGACCACAAATTCTTGGAAAGGAATTTTAGACTCGATCAAGTGCATGAGGATGGGAGTCGTGATGTAGTATGGAAGGTTGGCTACTACCTTAATTGGAAGCTCTGGATTTTTAAACTCTGCGATGTACTGGTTGAGATCCACCTTGAGAATGTCTTGGTTGACAACCGTCACATTATCAAAATCACGCAAGGTATCCGCTAAGATGGGAACTAAGCGGTCATCAATCTCAAAGGCCATCACTTCTGCCGCATTTTCTGCCAAAAACTCAGTGAGAGCTCCAATTCCTGGACCGATTTCGATAACATTGACCTGCTTATCAATCTCAGCAGTGTCCACAATCTTTTGAAGGATATTGGTATCGGTCAGAAAGTTCTGTCCGAAGGATTTTTTAAAGGTAAAACCGTGACGCTCCAGCACTGCCTTAGTCACGCTATAATCTGCAATTCTCATTTTTTCTCTTTTCTAATATAGTATGCTTCCGGGGTAGAATGATAGAGTAAAACAAACAAGGGAGTCCCAGCAATTCCTTCCAACATCTCTTTTAATACTGCTTCCGGATGGATAATCTCTCGTGTTTTAGTAAAATAAACACCTTGTTCCCCATTTCGATTTCGAAGTTCCCAGGCGACATTGTTTCCTTGAATAGATGGTAAATAACGTTCCTTTTCTAGAAAATCAAAAAATTCTTTCACCGTCATGTCTTCAGAGACTTCAAATTCCACTTCATGAGGTAAAACATCGTCCCCCATACAGACAGATTCTCTATCAACGATTATTTTCATATTATTATTCCTTTACACATTTCTATTTGATTTTTTTAAGATGAATCTCCTAGAAATAACTTTATTTACTACTATTGCAACACCTTCTACTTACATTTGAGGTTCACTTAGTTATTCTCATAACTTTTCATAGCATCCTCAACCTCAGCCAAGCTGATTCCAAACAACTCCAAGCGTTTGATCAGTTGTTTGCCATTGCAGTAGCCAATACGGAGTTCTTCTCCTAAGTATTCCCGTCGTTTGCGACTATCGCTTCCCATCAACAACCCAAGACGCATCAAGTCTGACTTGGTAATATCAAAGAATGTCTCATCTTCATAGGAGCCAACCAGGCCAGCTAGGGCTTTTTCTAAGTCTTCAAAGCTAGCATGCTCCACTCCCAAGGAACGCCCCTTGGTCTTGGACTTGGGTACTGCTTCGCCTCGATTTAAAAAGGCATGTTTGGCCTGGGGCACCTCTTGCATAATGATCTTGCGAATGCGCTCGCCATTATAGTCTGGATCGGTAAAAACAATGACCCCACGCAACTCTTGCAAGGTAGCAATTCGTTCCAAGTCATCTTGATCGATCGCAGAGCCTCGTGTTTCATAGGTATCCACCTCATAAAAACGACGGAGATTGGCTGTGTCGTCCTTGCCTTCAACAACAATCACTTCCGGTATTTTTCTTTTCTCAGTCAAGGCCAAATACCTTTCTTGCATTTTCATAGGTTGTCTGAGCCACTTCTTCTGTTGTTAAGCCACGTAGTTCTGCAATGAAGTCTACTACATAACGAGTGTAGGCTGTTTTATTTTCTCGGCCACGTTTGGGAACTGGTGCCAGATAAGGGGCATCTGTCTCAACCAAGATCTTATCGAGCGGCAGGCCAGCTGCTGCTTCTTGAACATCTGTGGCTTTCTTAAACGTCACCACTCCAGAAAAGGAGATCATCATTCCCAGATCCATGAAGCGTTTGGCTTCTTCTAAACTTCCTGAGAAGGAATGCATGATCCCACCGCGAGGCCCGACTCCTTCACTCTTGATGATGGCATAGGTATCTTCAAGAGCATCACGCGTATGCACCACGAAAGGCAAGTCCAAGTCCTTAGACAATTGAATCTGACGACGAAAGACCTTTTCTTGAATGTCTTTTGGTGCTGTCATCCAGTGGTAATCCAGACCAATTTCTCCTAGGGCGACAACTTTGGGATGTTTCAACTGTTCAAGTAAATAGGCCTCCACTTCAGGACTATAATCGCCCGCCTCAGTGGGGTGCCAACCAAGCGTGAGATAGAGCTCTGGATGCTGGTCTGCCAAGGCTATTCCTCGCTCAATCGTCGGTTTGTCAAAACCAACAATATTATGAGCTACAACGCCCATTTCCTTGGCCAAGTCCAGCTCTTCTTGTTCTTTTCCTGCGAATTCTTCCACATTGAGATGGGTGTGGGTATCAAAAATCTGCATGATCTTCCTTTTCTTCCGAGTTTTTCTTCTTTCTATTATAGCAGAAAGCGCCTCTAAATTCACTTTCGGATAAAACAAAAACCAGTAGTCTCGAGTTTCTACTGGTTTTTAGGTTTTTATCTGAATTAGGCAGCCAAAACTTTGCGTCCTTTACGACGACGAGCTGCCAATACGCGACGACCGTTTTTAGTTGCCATACGATGACGGAAACCATGTTTGCGCGCACGACGAAGTTTACTTGGTTGATAAGTACGTTTCACGATGAATACCTCCTCATAGATTTTGTATTCGTTTAGCCGGCTAGTTGTGATCAGTTACTAAACATACTTTACTATTCTATCGGATTCAGCTCTATTTGTCAATAGCTATGGCAAAATTGTTGCAAATACAGGTTGGAGAAAACCTTTCTACACCTGACGGGTTGCCAAGTAATAGGGTTCCAGAGCCACCAGCGCCTCTTGCAACTGTTCCAGGATATCCTCAAGAGAACCTTCCTCGACTAGAGAAACATCGTATTTGACGAGGACCTTACGAACCGTTCCGTCTGCTACTGCTTGTAACAGATCATGGCGATTCTTTTCTGTTCCCTCTACCCTTTGACTCTCTCCATTTTTCTGGGCGAAATAATAAACTGGCTGAGTGATGGGAAGGGTGAGAACCTTGTGTTGTTTTTGAAGGCTCTGCTCGTCTTTTTTTCGCTCGATAAAGCTCACCTCTAAGGAAACACCAAAATCAGCTGCATCCCCATAAAGCCTCAAGGCAAACATGGGCTCTGCCATCGTCCCTTCGCCTCTTAGATAAGCCCAAAAATGAGGCCGCAAAATTTGAGCCTGGTTCATCCATTGGCTAGTCCGATCTTGCTCCAAGTAGGGGTGACGCTTCTGAAAGGCTGAGACTAAATCGGTGAATTCCTTACGAGCCGCTTGAGCTAGGGCACGATACTGCTCCATCTCCGAGGCTAGCACCCCTGCCTTCGCTGGGGCCTGGTAGTGAATTCCTTGAAGCTTTAAAAACTCTCGAATCGCTGCAAATGTCATCTGCTTCCTTTCTAATCATAACAAAAAAGGAGAGATCGGCTCAATCCCGTCTCTCCCTTATGGGAAATAATAGCTAGATTATCCTTCGATATCTACCACCACGTAACGGTTTGGTTCTTCCCCTTCAGAGTAGCTAGTGACTCCTTCCATCTTAGAGACGATACGGTGAATGATTTTGCGTTCACTGTTTGACATCGGATCTGTCTGTTGGGCTTGCCCATCTTCGAGGGCACGCGTTGCTAACTTCTGAGCATAGCTTTGAAGAACTTCTGCCCGGTGTTCTACATAGTCATTAACATTAATGGTAATGTAAAAATTCTTTGAGTAGCGGTTATAGAGGTAATTTTGCGCCAAAAGTTGAAGAGCCTTCAAGACTTTTCCGTGGTAACCAATAACACGTCCTGGTTCATTGGTATCAATTTGCATATTGACCGTACGGCGGTTGTGACTACTTGAGATAGTCGCATCCACATCCATTTCATCGAGCACTGTTTGAACATAGGCTGTCACATCAGCTACGACTTCTTCGATATTGTAGTTTTCCTCTACTTCGATACCAAGATTTGAGAAATCAGATTCACTTGATTCTTTTGTCGCTGGTTCTTTGACTTTTTCAAGGATATGTTCATGCCCTTTTTCTTCAAGAACGGTATCTGCTTCTTTGTCATGTTTCAGGATTTCTGTCTTGATTTCTTCAGAGACAACTTCTCCTTCTTCTTCGACCTTTTTGATCGCTGCTACGACGCGTCCGAGATCAACCGTTGCTTCGCTCACAGTCTTAACCGGTTCGTTTTGCGCATTGATCTCATCTGGGACACCTTTGACAGCTTTTTGATTGGCTTTCACAACAGTTGTTTCTGCAATCGGCTCAATCTCTACTTGGGCTGGTTTTTTCCCAAACAAGCCAAGAAAACCTTTCTTTTCACGCGCTACAACCGTAATATGTGCCTTCATACGAGGAATATCTAAATCGTTCAGACCTTTTTGAATCGCTTCTTCAACAGTTGCTCCAGTATATAGGACCATATGTCCACCTCTTTCTTATTTTTTCTTTTTCTGTGCTTTGTTTAGGGCACGGCGTTTTTGTTTTTCCATGTCGCGCGAAGCTTGCTCTTTTGCTTCACGCTCTGCAATAATCTTGAAGGGGTTGTTCAAGAGATAGGTTTGCCCGACTTGGTAAGCATTGGAAGTCACCCAGTATAGTGCGACCCCGCTGGCTGAGAACAAGGCAAAGAAGAAGATCATCACAGGCATCACATACATCATGGTTGTCGCACTACCATTGCGCTCTGGCATGGCTTTATTGGTCAACCAACTGCTGAAAAATGTGAAGAGTGCTGCAAGAACCGGCAAGATATAAGTCGGATCAATCGCACCAAGGTCCAACCAAAGGAAGTGACCGACTTTAAGAAATTCGACACGGCTCAGCGCTTGGAACAAGGCCATCAAGACCGGCATCTGGATTAAGAGAGGAAGGAAGGCTGAAGACGTTTTGACGCCTTTTTCCTTGTAAAGGGCCCGCATCTCTTCAGAAAGCTTGGTCCGACTATCAAGATCCTTCCCAGGATACTTAGCTTGCAATTCCTTGAGGAGGGGTTGAATTTCCTGCATTTTGCGGGTTGAATTCATTTGATATTGGAAGAGAGGCAAGAGGACCGTCCGGATGACAATGGTAAAGACGATTATCCCTACACCGATACTTCCACCAAAGGACAAGAAGCGGATAGCTTCTGCAAAGAAGTAGACGAAGCGTTCCCAACCACCCGTCGACTGAGCTGTCACTTGAGAGGTTCCACAAGCTGTCAAGACCAATAAGGCCGCTCCTAATAATCCAGTTAACTTCAGTTTCTTTTTCACATTATTCCCTTTCTTGGTAGACATGTGCTAATTTTAAGACATGTACAAGATTTTTCTCTACTTGATGAAAGTCGAGTTCCTCCACTCCTTTACGAGCAATGACAACAAAATCATCGGTCGTAAGGAAGGCTTGGTGTTTGATCAAAACATGGCGAATCAAACGTTTGATGCGATTTCTGGTCACAGCATTTCCCAGTTTCTTACTAACAGACAGGCCGACTCGAAAATGCGGTTGGTCTTTGCGCAAGCGGTAAACAACGAATTTCCGATTGGCAACATTTTGACCACTTTTAAAAATAGCATTAAAATCTTTGTCACGTTTGACGCGGTAGCTTTTTTTCAAACCTCAACTCCCTCTATTAAATTTATTCTATTATACCATATTTTCAAAAAAAACCAATCTCACTCAGGAAATCGGTTGCTACTTAAATACAGATAAAAGTAAAGGCAAGGTGTAGTAGAGATTGAGCAAGATATGAGCTAAAATTGGAGAAAGGAGCGTCTTACTCCGATAATACAGGATCCCAAAAATCACACTCGGCAGGAGATAGATGATAGAAGCTCCTAGCGAAAAGGGATTGTGGAGAAAATGTAGGCCACTGTAGATGAGGGCTGGAAGCCAAATCTCAGCATAGAGTTTCCAGCCTTTGAAGTAGGCATTCACCAAGGCTCCGCGAAAGATCAGCTCTTCTGTCACCGGCCGGATGATAACCATTGCGATCACTAGGATAAGCACCCCTGTGGGGCTAATTTCCCGTGGAAACAGACTCAAAACGGCTGCCCGTCCTTGAACAAAACCACTGATGAAGTAGTCCAACCAGTAAACCAAACAGGCCGCAAAAACGGCTTCTATCAGAGCTTGAAGAGGGTTCTTCCCCAGCTTAAACTGCGCTTTTTTAGAAAAACGATAGACCAAAAATCCTGTAAAGACTGCATAGAGGCCTTCTAGGCCAAATAAGGTCCAATAATAGCTATTGGCGCTTGCTACACTATTGGAGACATACTGGGCCAAGGGGCGAAATTGAGGCCGAACATAAAAATAAAACAAGAGCAGAAAGAGGGGATAAAGCAGTGAGAGCTTTCCTTTGATAAATTTCATAGATACCTTTCCTATAAAGCATGACAAATCGTATAGTGCATCTTACCATAATCGTGACTTGGTCTCAATGAAAAAGGATGCCTTCCTACTCTTTAAGATAAGCTACATAACCACCTAAGACAGCGACTAAAATCAAGAGACAAAGAAGAGTTTCCAGCCATACGAGAGCTGTCAAGAAAGGTAGTTGCAACAAGCCTTGGGCCATTTTCAAAGAGGTCGCTGTGATGACTGTTGGAAAGGTCAGGGCTGAAAAAGCAGGTTGAAAACCTTCTTTGATCATTTTCGGTAGGCGCGTCAACACAAAGAAATAAAAACCTTGCGAGGCCACCACCATGATCAGTAAGAACCAGACAGGAAGACTTGCTCCACCCACACGAACCAGGGCTGCTAAAAGAAGGGAAAATGGAGCACAATAGATGCCTTCTTGGCCCAATAGATGACTGGGTAAGGGTGACTGCTTCAAATCATGATAGATAAGGGGATAAAGAAGAAAGGTCAAACCAAAACCAATCACTAAAGCGAGATAAGCAATCTCTCTTATTCCCACAACAGGATAGGTCAAAGCTGCTACTGCAATGCCCACATAGAGAACGGTCCAACTGGGAGTGGCATTGGCTCTTGGTCGCGCTAGGACATGGGTCTTGGTAAAATAGAGAATCAAGCCCAGATCCAAGAGAAAGGCAGACCACCAGACCAACTGTGATAGACCTCCAAAGGCAGGAAAGAGACGCAAAAGATAGGTGGATAGAATCATCCCTGCCATGGGAAAGGTCGCCATCCCAGATAAAAGGGCTGGTTGTTGGAGTTCTATCTTGGTTTCTTGCCAGCGAATCGCATGATAAACGACAAAGAAAAACCAGAAGAACAAACCTGTCAGACTAAAGGCGTGGGCAAGGAAGGGTAGCGAGTCTGCGAGAAGGTTTCCAGCGCCAACCAGTCCTAACAGACAGCCTGAAAATACTAAGGGGATCTTTTTCATCGGAAGCTCCAATCATGTTGTCGCTTTCAGTATACCATAAAAGAGAAGGAAGCAGGATAAAAAAAGAGAATGGGACAGAAATCGGTAATTCGTTAGAATTCGATTTCGTCGTCCCACCTCCGCACAGTTGAGTAGGGCTGTAAAAGCTGATGAAATCAGCGTAGTAGAGCCCACTCAACCACTGCGTCTTGCGCGACAATCCAAAAACAATTGAGAGGTTAGGACTTTTGTCCCAGCCTCTTCAAATTGTAGATAGAGTCATCTTAGAAACTAGGCCTGTACGACCATCATATAAAGAAATAAGGATACGAGAAAGACGATACTAACAACAAGGGTCGCTAGCTTGAGTCCACGGTGGGAGCGCCAGTAACTTGGTTTTCCTAGGTTACTGGTCGCATCTGTTGAGAGCGATTGTTGTTGGCGAGGCTGCAGGGTGATCAGAACCACAAGAGCGAGGGATAAGATCGAGATCCCGATTGCAAATACCATTTCCATCTTAGGATCCTCCTAACACTCTGAAGAGGGTAAAAATAACTCCCAGCAGAATCACCAAACCAATGATCACATTAAAAGTGACATTGATCTTTTCAGAACGTGTCGTCTTTTCTTTTTCGGCAGGACGGCGTTTGAGAGACTCCATCCGTCCTTCTACTTCTTTGTAAAATAAATCTTTCTTACGATCACTCACTGTGTCCACCTATCCCTTCTTGCAAGCGAGCTTTGAAAACAGCTGGCTCAACGCTACTTGATTGAGCAATTTGTTGTGCGACGACTTCTCTGTAGTTATCCACAGATTGGTAGATTTCCTGGATGCGGGCCACCATATCTGCTTCTTTTCCTTGATCAAAGATATTGGCTTGTGCGAGGAAGTGGCGGCCATGCAAAGTATGGCTAAAGGCAAGGATGACTTGCTGGTGTTCGAAGGCCTTGCGAACAATGCCTTGCACCTCTGCATAGTGGTTGATATCCAGATAAATACTAGAGACCTTAAGCAACTCTTTGATCCGCTCTTGACTGATATTTTGGTACAAGACCACATTTGGATAGCGGACCATAGACAAGAGGCTCGCAGACATCTCCGTCAAAGCTGCTACACGGAAGGTCACATTTGGCAAGTTCTCTACTAGGTAAGTCAAGGCTTCGATCTGATCCGAATTGGTCAAGACAAAGGCGTCTTTACGGATATCGTCTTTCACCTTGAAATCATACAGGTAGCCAAGGGGACCGAAATAGCTATGCTGGTCCTGCGAGGTCAACTGCAAAGCGCGATGATAAGTCGCGTTTTGCGGAATCAAGATCTTCTTGGTCCGGATTTCTGGGCCCTTTAGAATCAACTGCATGTTTCCCGGAAGGCTGTCGTGAAGAGGCTCTTGCCACACCAAGACATCGCGTCCTTTGATGCCTTTATTGCCCAGCTGGAGACTAATACTAAAGGAGGTAGCCAGCGTATTGTAGACCAAACCATCTAGATCAAAACCACGATACTCTAGATAAAAGACAAAGTAAGCTAAGCGATTCTTGAAAATCCGCATGGGTTGATGGTCCAAGGTCAAGATCAAATCCCCTGTTTGGTGATTCTCTGTCAAGCGCTCGATATCCCCTTCAAAATAAGTGGTCACCAAATGCTGACCTTGATCGCCACAAGTCGTTACAGCAATCTTACGACCGTATTGGTCATAGTGCTCAACCACGACCACTTGCCCCTTGTCATCTAACCACTCTAAGCGCTCGACAATGCGTTTATAGGAAGCAGCATGGTAAACAATTCGAGCCTTTTCCTGACCATAGTAGGTCACTTTCCCCGAACTGTTATCCCCAGAAACTTCCCAGAAATCAGGCACTGGAACTTCATTAAAGTAGCGTCCCCGCTTCTCTCCTTTTGCTTGTCCTAAGAAATAGATAAATGGAGACTCGACACCGTCTGGTAAGAAACCATTTGGCTCCAAAACAACGGTCGGATGGTCAAAACCAGACTCTTTCATGGAGTGGAGCAGGTCTTGGCTTTCACGAGAATAACTATCAAATACATTCAGCATGTGTCACCTCTTCTATCAATTGTGCCCAAGCTTCTTCTACTCGGCTGGTCAAAAAGTCTTCTGCACGCGCATAAGATGATTGACGCATGCTGGCTAGATCATCTTTTTTGTATAGCTGGATGATTTTCTCCGAAAAGGCAGCAGCGATCTGGTCGACCACTTGATCTGCTGAAGGCGGAATGAGATAGCCATTTTCCCCTTCTGTGACAAAGGTCTGGTTTCCATAAGGAACATCAAAACCGATAATCGGAAGTCCAGAACCAATCGCCTCCATCAGGGTCAACCCAAAGCCTTCACTGGTCGATGCTGACAGGTAAACCTCATAATTCTTATAAATTTCCTCTAGATTGGCATGCCCTTTGAGATGGATATAGTCTGCCGCTCCCAATTCATCGATTAGAGAACGCAGCTTGCCTTCTTCTCCACCTTTTCCATAAATGTCAAAAGACAGTTCTGGCAATTCTTTTTTGGCACGAACCACTGCTCGCACCAACCAGTCAATATGCTTTTCTGTCGCCAAACGAGAGGCTGTAATCATAGAAAATGGGGTGCGATTTTCGTTCTGTGGCAAGTTCGCAAGACTCCCAACTGGAATGGTATAGATAGCTGGCTGATGGTTGGTGTATTTGGCAAATTGCTCGGCTAAGATTTCTTTTTGGCGGTCCGTCGCGACAATAAAGAAGTCCACCTTGTCCGCATTGGTAAATTGGTAGTCGTAATAGTTATTCCATAGGATATACTGATCATCGACATTATTGGCATTGAAATGCTCGGCATGGACGACCACACCCAGACGCGCTTTTTGCGCTTCTTCAAAGATAGGCTGACCGATATTCGTTTCCCGATCCAAAATCACCAGATCCTGTTTGGTCAATTGAAGGGTCTGCATGAAGTAGCGGATCAATTCTTGGCGACCAACCAGGTAGCGATCTGGGAAACGATAGATTTCGCGGCCATCTGCCATCTGCATGCTGTAGGCAACCGACCCGTCTTCATTGTAAAACCGGCGTTCAATCAAGTTGGCTTGATTGTTCTTAGGAATGAAGTACTCGGTACAATAACGGGTATAGGAGAAATAATCCTTTCTCACCAAAATTCCTCTAGATACATACTCGCAACGTTCGACATAAGGACTATTTTCTGCCCGCAAGTAGCAGGTCAAAAAGTTGTCCTGGTCCTCATAAAAGAAGCGCTTGATCTTACCTTTGACTTCTTCACGAGTCGGTTTTCCGGCAAATCCTGCTAAGACCTGATCAAGGGTATAAGTCGTTGGCGCAATCTTCATATCCGTAAAATGGCTATAGAGCCAGATGATTTCATCATTTTGAAAACCGATATTTTCTGTTAAATGCTGGATATTATCGGCTAGAATCATATCCATAAAGGCAAACTTAGCTGGTTGATGGATATTGCGTAACAACTGGGCACGGTAGGCCTGGGCATACTCAACACCACTGCTAGCCCAACCGATTCCAAGATTGATATTGTATACTGTCATAATGTCCTCTTTTATGGGAAATG
Source organism: Streptococcus sp. 27098_8_186 (assembly GCF_041432055.1). NCBI lineage: Bacteria > Bacillati > Bacillota > Bacilli > Lactobacillales > Streptococcaceae > Streptococcus > Streptococcus sp. 27098_8_186. The sequence continues at coordinate 8,773 of NZ_JAPVYV010000003.1, read as the reverse complement.
CAAGACTATTTCCCCTTTTTTATTGATTTCTACTCGACTTAGCAGGAGATTGCGGACCATTTGTTCCTTGGCCGCCTCTTTCATTCGTTCAAAGGATTGGTAGGCTTCTTGGAAAAACTCAACTAATGGATTCTTTTGACTGGCATATTGACCAGACAGAGCAGCTCGAAGTTGCTGCAAATAATCGACCTGCTCTACCCAGTTTTCATCGATTGCTTTTAGGATGGCCATGCGCTGGAATTGGGCGATCACCTCATCGGTGCCTAAGATCTCATACTTAGCTTCTAACTCTCTTTGAGCAATTTCCCATAAGAAATTTTTCTTTGTTTTTTTAGAACGGAATGATCGATGAGTCGTCTGCGGATCCACCTGATAGCTCACATTGTCCAAAATATAACGATAAAAAGCAATGGGATCTATGTAATCTTTATTATCTGCCACTCTCATAAAGACTTCTCGGACAATTTGTTCGACAATTACATCCAAACGACCTTCTTGTTTAATCAAGCGGTTACGTTCCTTATAGATGATATCTCGCTGAATGTTCATACTTTCTGCAAATTCAAGCGTCATGCGACGACTGGCCTGACTAGAACTTTCACTTGCATTTTGAGCCCGTCCCACCAGATTCTTATATTTTCGTTTAGTCAACGGCTTAGTGGCACCAATTCGCTCCTCTACATCGTAGTCTTGGTAAGTATCCTGAATCCAATCTGGTCCCCAGTTTTTCATCAAGTCATCTTCCAGAGAAACAAAGAATTTGGTCCGTCCAGGATCTCCTTGGCGACCAGAACGACCACGAATTTGAAGGTCAATCCGCTGGTTCATCATCCGTTCGGTCCCAACAACTACTAGTCCCCCTAGTTCAGTCACTCCAGGACCCAACTTAATATCGGTCCCTCGACCAGCCATGGAGGTCGCTACAGTCACTGCTCCCATTTGGCCAGATTCTGAAATAATTTGGGCCTCTCGAGCGGCATTATTAGCATTTAAGAGGTTGTGAGCTATGCCCTCCCGCAATAGAAGATTAGAATAAAGGATGGACATCTCAACTGAACCTGTAAAAACTAAGATTGGATTGCCATTTGCATGGACTTCTTTGATATATTCTAAGGATGCAAACACTTTTTCAGGCAGGGTCTGATAAATCTCATCTGGCAAGTCCTGGCGGATTTTTTTTCGGTTAGTCGGAATTTTAATGACGGACATGGCATAGGTATCGAGAAACTCTGCCTCAGCGACTTTCCCAGTCCCCGTCATTCCTCCAAGCTTACGAAACATCTTAAAGAGATTTTGGTAGGTAATGGTAGCCATGGCCCTTGTTTCTTGGGTTAGCTTGAGACCTTCTTTGGCTTCAATCGCTTGATGGAGTCCTCCTTGCAATCGTGTCATTTCCATCAATCGACCTGTTGCCTGGTCAAGTAAGACAATCTCCGGTTGCCCTTCGACATTGGGATGGATGACATAATCCTTATCCTTAATAAAGTTTTTATTGGCTTGAAGAGCTAAGCTGATATGGCGGACCATATCATGATATTGGGGATTATAGAGGTTGGGAATAGCAAGAAAGCTTTCTGCTGCATGAGCTCCCTTTCGAGTCAACCAAACCCGTTTCTTTTCTTCATCAAACTTGAAGTCTTCCCCCTCTTTGAAGGTTTGGATCAGGGTATTAATAATCCCATATAGGTTGGATTGAACCCGAGGAGAACCAGAAATAATCAAGGGAGTCTGAGCACTATCTAGAAGCACTGAATCAATCTCATCGACAATGGCATAATTGAAGTTTGCCAAAAATTGGCCATCTGTTGAAGCTGTCAAGTTCTCTGTTAAATAGTCAAAGCCCAGACTGGTATTTGTCGTATAAATGACATCTGACCGGTAAATCTCCCGTTTGACTTCTGGATCTAATTCTTCGTCTTCAGACTGTTTCAAAGGAACTCTAACGGTCAATCCCAAAAAGCGGTAGACCTGTCCCATTTCTTCCGCATCTCGGGTTGCCAGATAGGTATTGGTCGTAATGACCATGACCCCTTTTCCTTCTAAGGCATTGAGATAAACAGGCATGGTCGCTGTTAAGGTCTTTCCTTCACCGGTATTCATTTCAGCGACATTGCCTTGGTGGAGGACAATCCCTCCCATGACTTGCACGTCATAAGGAAACATGCCCAAAACCCGTTTATCAGCTTCACGCGCAACGGCAAATGCTTCCGGTAATAAATCATCCAAGGTCTCGCCCTGAGCTAGACGTTCCCGAAATTCTACAGTCTTCTCCTGTAGCTGATGATCCGTCAAGCGGGTCATATGATCTTTCCAGCTATTCACTTCCTTCAAGATCTTTTTAATTTTTCTTAATGTAAAATAATCCAATGTGATCCTCTTTTACTAGCAGTCTGGCTCGTCTATGCGAGAACCTCTGCTCCCTCAGACGATATTGGTTGAATCGTGAAATAATGAAAAACAAATTCTTGCATGCCGGCACTAAGGAGACGCACTTCGTAGGCGTAGGCATTCTCTGGATAAACAAAAGCCAAGCTTCCATCTGATGTTACCTGACGTTTGACAGGCACACCAAAACGGTCCAGAAAGACAATTTCCACCATCACTGTATGGGAAGGTGTGGAAGTCATGCTCACATCTAATACATAAGATTGACCTCGTTTTAAGAGCGGAAGACTAGGAGCCCAACGATTGGCGCTGAAATTGCTCATTGATTTCCAGGTCTTTAAAATTTGACCAGAAGGCATCAAGGGGTTTTTAAAAACAACCTTATCCCTCGCAAAACCTTGGATAAGCGAGCCCCATAGATAGTCTGCTGAAGGCAAGGGCCCCCAATAGTGCCGTCTGGCTTCTTGTTGTTTAATAGTTATCATTCGATCCTTCCAAAATCTCTTTCCATGATTTCTTTATATTGGGTTAAAAACCATTCAACAATCGGTGCACTGGCATCATTGTGTCGACCAGGTCGACTAGAACTAATAATCCGCACAGGATGATCATAGAGGGCTTCTAAAATTTTCGGATAGGCCAGTTGATCATAGTCATCATCTCTCATATAGGCCATGGCCAGAATAGTATCCTTCAAATCCGCTTGATTGAAACGATCCCAAAACCGTTGATTCAATAGATCAATACCCTCCCTTGAGACTTGTCCGACAAGCAACTGCATCATATCTAAGGATGTCCCAAACTCATCGGGACGTTTGAATTTCAAATTAGCTGCCACATCCCCAAGATTAACAATCGGTTTCCCAACTAAAATAGCATGAGGCGAGTAGGAGGAGCCATAGTACAAAGCTCCAAAGGTCCCCATAGAAAGTCCAGAAAAGTTCATCTCTTTAGGACCAAACCCTAGCCAGTCTAGATACTGATCAATGTAAGCAACAATCTGATCTTCTAGCTCTTGAGAGCCCATATAGAAGGAGCCACCCTCTAAGCGCGGATCTGAAAAGAGGATAAAGGGGCTTCCCATTCTTCGCATCATGACAAATCCTTCAAATCCTTCAGCCGGACGATACCCTGAAAAATAAATATTCAAAGGCGGTTTCATATCTCCAGGATGGAAGTAAGCAAAGATTTCCTGACGCTTGCTATCCCGAAGTGTCTGGGCCCCAACGGTCATTTCCCCAAAAGGACCATGAGAATAACGTTTGTGTAAGGCCCCAATCTTCAACTCCCCTTCTCCTTTTGCTTCCAGACAAAAGGCTAGATAATATCGCTCAAATTCATCTAGCAAGATTGGCTCTTTTAGGTCATCCTCAGAGTAGATAATCTCTTTCACGAGATCACCAATAGCGCCACTTTGGAAAAATTGAATGCGCAATTGAAGTTGACAAGAGGGCTCTTTTTCATACTCTAACCATATATTAATGGGAGTAGTCCCATCGTAAACATAATTATAAATCCATTGAGCCAAGGGAGTAAAGTCCTTCCCGAAAGATCCCGTCAGCTGCAAGAGATGTTTCCCTAAAACTGTCTGCGAGCCTGAAAAATCAGGACGAATGCGGATATCGTAAGCCGTAAAAGCATCCCCATACTGACCATCATAAAGGAAACGAGTGACTTGATAGAGAAAATGGGCTTTGTCTGAAAAATCCCAAGCCCTAACCTGCTTCAACCGAAGCAATTCCTTCACTTCTTCCGGATAGGTTTCTTGTTGGAACTGATGATTGTAAAAAATGGTATAGGGTTGGAAAAAGTCCATCTGATCTTTTAGACCCAACAAATCTTCAGGTCGATCTATTAGTAAGGCTTTGAATTTTTGGATTTCCTGCTCTTCCATATACTCTTTTAGAGAGGGCAAATCCTGGCATGAAAAATAGTGCCAACCCATTTCTTCTGGAATCTCTACTTGTTCCAGCCAATTTTCTAAACCAATTTGAAGAATATGACTTGTTTTCGACTGTTTGTCCATACTATTCTTTCATCCATCCTTCCCACTTGGCTATCAAACGCGGGCCCGTATACTCTTGTATTTTATCGACAGAGTATACCAGGGCTTCGTTCCATGGTTTCAAGGCTGTTAAGAAGTACTTCAAAGCCTTCTCTAATTCTCCTTCTTTGGATATGATATAGCCGTTCTTTAGATGATCGACAAATTCTGTCTTGGTTCGATTCACCTGAGGAATCCCCGCTGAGATTCCCGCAATTTGTGTATAAAGATTCGGTTCATCATTAAGGTCTACAATCAAGCGGGTCTGTTCCAACTCCTTGATAATATCATTCTCATGAAAGAAGTTCTTTACCGTATAACGATATTCTGGCGCTTCTACAGCTAACTCCTCATCCTGAATCTTATTCTCCCCAAGTTCTTGATCTGTGACTGTTAGCTGCACCGAAGCTAAGGCAACCTCTTCTTCTATCAATTGTTTTAATTGACTTCTTAAGGTAAGCAAATGATTTTCAGATGTACTGTAAAAGGCAAAAACAAGCTCAAACAAGGGGTTCTCAGCCAAGATTTCCAGCAAGTTCTTTAGTAGCTTTTTCGATAGGAAACCGTCTTCCCCCACATAGAAAAAGATTTTTGATTCTTTGCGTTCCTGACTATTCCCTAATCGTAAGCGAGAGTCAAAAGAGGTCACTCGATGGACTTTAGACTGCAAGGTTGGAGAAAAGCCAAGAATGGCTTCTTTTGTTTTTTCACTATCTGTGACAATCAACTGAACATCCTTTAAACAAAAATAAAGTAGGGAATCATATAGAGACAAGGGCTGGCGTTTCCCATAAAAAGACAGAACTTTTTTAACTCCAAATCCTAATTCTTGCAAGAAGGGTAAATTGGCCGGATGGGCTGCAAAAACTGCTTGATCTTGCTGAGGTATGATGGTCCCAAGCAGGAACTTCATTTTCTCCATGATGACTTCTTTGATTTCCGAGTAGACTCCTTTCTTAAACAAGGATTGAACGTGCTCATTCACAAATACCGAATGATTATCTTCCGTCAGCATTTCACGTAGAACCCAAGTTCCGTCAACACTGAGATACTCTTGGAAATAGGGATGCCCACTTTTATAGTAAATGACACTAGAAAGAAAGCCTCGATCATCTAAATATTCAATAAAGGCAATCTCTCCATCCTTGAGGCGAGTAATAGAGAGGATATTCCCATCTACACCCATGTCGATTTTTGCAATCATCTCCCCTCGACGAAAAGCCACTACCTGAAAAGGTGTGTAGGCAAAAGTGGTCTCTGAAGGCCACTCCAAATCCTCAATCTGCACAGGCATCATTTCCTGATCTGGAGAGACCCCCTGCAAGTGATCAAAGACAGAGAGATAGTCTGTTTCTAGCAAATCTTGACGGTGTAAAAAATAGCGTAGTTGGGGAGCATAATGCGGAATCAGCAACTTCCGATCAATCCCTGCATCTTGGAAGACACGAACCTGGTTAATGGTGTCATCAAACTCGATTGAATCCTTCGTCCAGTACCAAGGGATGGTGGTGCTATGCCAGGTCCGTTCTGACCCGTACCAAGCTGGTATAAAGTAATACATGATAACTCCTAGAATAGTCTTGTATATCGTTGATTTACTTGGAGAGCATGAATCTCTTCCCGGATGTTGTATACCATTCCGACAAACATAAGGAAGGTTCCTGGAATCATTGTTAGGCGCAATAAATCCTTATCCCATAGTAAAACTGAAAACGGTAGGGCAGTAAAAAGAATGAGATAGAAGGTCCCAAAAACAGTCAAGCGTAACACAATCCCATTAATAAATTTTCGAGTATCTGGACCAGGATAAACCGAATCGATATACTCTGAACTTTTCATCATTTTTTCAGCAATTTCCTCTCCATTGACATTGACAAAAGAAAATGCAAAGGACAAGAGGGCAATCATAAATATGTAGAGGAGGATCCAGACAGGCTCACCCATCACCAATTCTTTTGCAAACTTAGCAGCCCATTTAGCATTTGAATCCATTGAGAGAACCAGCAACAGCACATACTGTGGAATCGATACTAAGGTCATGGCATACATAAACGGCATCCCTCCAGCTGGGTTTAGCTTGATATCTAAAAAAGAATAACTTTTTAGGTTGTTGTGAATTCCAAGTTTATTGACTGGAATGCGATAACGAGCATACTCGATCAAGACGGCTGTATAAACAAAGGCTAAGATGAGAAAGAGACCAATTGCATACCAATAAGTTGGAATATCCATTTTAGATAAGGTCCGCATAATATCTTCTGGCAAATACATCACCATTCCAGCCATCATGATGACGACTGAATTTCCCAAGCCGAGTGCGGCATTTAAATCTGAGAGCCAGACTAAAAAGAAGGTGCCTGCGATCATAATCATCGTGTTGACAGCAATCACAAGAGCTGAATTTAGACTGGTTTGCAGAGGTAAATACATGGAAACTGCCAAGGCTTGTACTAAGGCGAGTAGCAAGGTTAGATACATTTTTCGTCGACCGACAATATCTGCACTGGTCTTTTCGAGATTAAAGCGCTTGGATACGGTAAACACCCGCCACAATATCATGGAAGACATCCACGGAGAAAGGCCGATTGAAAAAATCGACATTCCTCGTAAATTTCCTCCCATAATGGCACTGGATAATTGCAGGCCCGTCGCAGTCGTTTCATTCACATTAAGCACTCGCGACAAATCAACAAACGGCAATGCAATTTTACTACCAAACACATAAATAAAGACGAATAAAATCGTCCAACAAAATCGTTTCCCAACTTCTGATCGTTTTATCATGTTAATTTCAATAATTTTTCTTTCTCCGGACTTGCAGAATTAGATCTGACGAACTTAATTTTAGCTCATTGGTAAACTAACTATTTCAAATTAAGAATAACGTATATTTAGTTTGCTGAAATATTCGACGATAATGTTTCTTTCACTACCTGATTATCTTCTTCCAAGCTAGAAACCACAAATACTTAGCCTTTCTCGTTGATAAAGGTCACTAGCTTTGCTTGAAGACTCTCTAACTTATGAACTAGATGAGCATCCCATTCTAAAATGGAGATTGAACAAATACAATATCCTCAAAAGAGACCCCGCTAGGATGCCATCCATACGAGAATTCAGATCTCTCCATGGTTCATTCGTCTGATCATAAAAATAGATGTCAAGCTCATTAACTCCAAACTATCGGACAATTTTTATAATATCGTTCTGGGCCATTAAGGCAATACTTTTGGAAGATTAACCGAAAAGATTTGTAAAATGGATTTTCATCTCTAGTCCCTTCTTTTTCTTCTACTTGTTTATTAAAAGTTATTGCAATTGAACCATTAGTCGATTTGCTAACTTAATAAGTTTCAGACCACTTGTTGGTCACCTTTACACAGAATTCCGAACGAGTTCATCCTCATTCATTATAACATATTCTCTATCTGATTTCGTATTTCGCATCCTCTCACTGGAGCTAACTCCTCCATTAAAAACCAGCAAAACTATGTTAGGTTTTGCTGGAACTTGGCAACGTGAAATGACATCATTTCCTCATTTATTTCTAGGGTTATTTTTCTTCTTTTTTCCGATGACCCAATGAAGTTAAACCTGCAAAGAGAGTGGTTAGCCCTGCAAGGTAAGGACCTTTTGAAGGACTCACTCCAGTCTCTGGAAGTGTTACTTTTGATTGACTGTCCTTTTGCGAAGAGAGCATAGACTCCGATGAGATCAAGGAAGTTGATGGATCTGTGAATTCTTTTTGAGAAGGCAAAGCACTTATTGATGCTAACCCACTTGTTGAGATTGAATGCGAAGATAGGCTTGATTGTGAACGACTTTCAGACAATGAAACAGTGACCGTTTGTGAAATCAAAACCGATTCAGATAAAGATTCTGAAGCGGTCTCACTGAGTAAAGTTGACGCTGCTTCTGACTCTGACGCGCTCACCGATTGAGTTTCTGATACAGACTCTGAAGATGACTCACTTTGTGAAGTTGACGTCGCTTCTGACTCTGATGCACTCACGGATTGGGTTTCTGATACAGATTCTGAAGCGGACTCACTGAGTGAAGTAGATGATTCTTCTGATTCTGATGTGCTCACGGATTGGGTTTCTGATACAGAACCTGAGGCGGACTCACTGAGTGAAGTTGACGCTGCTTCTGACTCTGATACACTCACTGAGTGAGTTTCTGATACAGATTCTGAAGATGACTCACTCAGTGAAGTTGACGCTGCTTCTGACTCTGATACACTCACTGAGTGAGTTTCTGATACAGATTCTGAAGATGACTCACTGAGTGAAGTTGATGTCTCTTCTGACTCTGAGGTGCTTACTGATTGGGTTTCTGACACAG